>DATDGZ010000348.1:0-16697 GCA_036521795.1 Thermoanaerobaculia bacterium
GGTGTCGACGTTGACGAAGATCAACCCTTCCTGGCGGTCGGTGACCAGCGCGTAGTGGTAGATCGGGTGCAGCGGCTGCTCGTGGTTGGCGGGATCGCCGCGCCGCCAGGGGGCGACCGGCATGGTGGTGGGGAGGGCCACCGCCGTGGCGTCGCGGCTCGCCACCACCGTGTGCTGGCCGAGCGGCGACACCGGCGCCGAGACGATGTGCTCGGAGAAGTCCTTGTTGTCGACGTTGGCGACGTCGAGCACCACCAGCCCGCCCGCTCCCTGGGCGGTGAACAGGTATTCGCCGCGCAGCTGCAGGCTTCGCACCTCGCTCCCCAGCAGCCTGCCGCCACGCGCGTCGTGATGGTGAGCCTCGCGCAGCTCGCCGCCGCGCTGCTGGTGGGCGCGGTAGTAATCCGGGTACGCCAGCCGGTGCAGGTAGCTGCCGATCACCGCCTGCGGCTCGTCCCACTCGGTGACCGCCACCGCCTCGAGGCCGCCCCTGCCCTCTCCCACCCAGGCATAGCGGCCGACGAAATTGACGAAATCGGTCCCCTGCGTCAGCAGCTGCGCCATCCAGGCGTTGTTGTCGCCGGCCGCCGAGAGATGGCAGTCGGTGCAGGTCTTGGTCTCGCGGGCGCGCACGGTGTGCGGCACGTGCGGGTTGAACGCCTGGCTGCTGAAGCCGGGCGCCGAGATCGGCGGCTGCTGCATGTAGAAATGATCGCGGTTGGCGTTGGTCGACGACAGCACCAGCGCCGACGACGAGCGCACCGGCGCGATCTTGCCGCCGGTCGCCGTGCCGCTCACCCCCAGCATGTAGGCGTCGGTGCGGATCACCTGCGGGTTGTACGAGGCGTAGTTGCGGGTCACCGTCCCCTCGTAGTGGTTCATCGGCGATTTCTGGTCGGCCTCCTGCGGCAGGTGGCAGCCGGAGCAGGAGGTCATCCACGACGAGTGGCAGGTGTAGCAGGTCATGCTGCCGTCGGCATGGGCGAGCGCCGCCTGGCCGGCCGGCAGGAAGCCCCAGGTCGCGCCGTCGCGCTGCAGCGTCTTGGCGAGGCGCGAGCGCTCGTTGTAGTGCGGGTCGCCGGGGGTGATCGAGTCCTTCACCTGCACCACCTCCCACTCGCGGCCGGCGTCGAGCATCGAGCGCTGGTAGAGGCGCCCGCCGCGCCAGGCGAAGCGGTGCCGGCCGGAAGGCGTGATGCCCAGCGACAGGTCGGTGCCGCGCTGGCGGTCCGCGGCGCCCGCGGCGGTTGCTGGAGCCGGGGGTGCCGGCGCCGCCGGTCCCGAGGTGCGCAGCGTCGCGTAGGCGGCGGCGGTGCCGTGGCAGTCGATGCAGCCGATCTCGATCGCGCCGCCGTACTCGCCGTGCAGCAGCCCGTCGCCGTGCGCGTCGGTCGAGAAGTGACAGTCGACGCAGTGCATCCCCTTCTCGAGATGGATGTCCTTCAGGTGGACCGCCTTCTTGAAGCGGTCAGGATCGTCGAAGTCCACCACCTTGTCGTCGGCGTCCAGCAGGCGGCCCTTGCGGTCCTGCTTGTAGACGGCGCGGAAGATCCAGCCGTGACCGTGGTAGTCGGCGAACTGGGTGTGCTTCAGCCCCGGGTTGAGGTCGGCGACGCGGCCCAGGAAGGCTGGGTCCGACCACAGGCCGCGCACCGCCGCCCCCTCGGGGTTGCGGTCGAGGCTGGCCCGCTTCTCGGCCTCGCTCGGATAGCGCTGCTGCTTCGGCCACAGCGCCTCGCCGTCGGTCTCGTAGTCCCACATGGTGTAGCCGAGGTAGGTGTTGACGAAGGAGTTCGGCTGGTGCATGTGGCACGACATGCACTGGCTGCTGGGGATGGCGCGGGTGAAGGCGTGGCGCAGCGGGTGCCCGGGCTCGCCGCGCGGGATCGTCGGATCGCCGGTGGCGCTCTCCCCCGAATGGCCGAACGCGGCGTAAGGACCGGAGTTGGCCGGGTCGCGGTCGTTGGCGTAGACCACGTGGCAGGCGGTGCAGCCGCTCGAGCGGTAGTCGCCAGGGTGATCGTTGGTGCCCAGCAGCGACAGGTGCGGGTCGTTGAGGCGCGTCTTCTGCAAGTTGATCAGCGCCGGGCTGATGCGCAGCCCGGTGCCGCGGCCGCGGCTGCTCAGCCGGATGTCGGGCTGGCCGGCCTCGTCCTCGGGGTTGGGATTGCCGGCGTCGGGGAACGAGGAGGGCGCCAGCAAGCCGCCGCGCTCGAAGGCGCGGAAGTACTCGCCGGGCTGGACGATCTCCCAGCGCGGCAGCGGCACCGTCCCCGGCAGGGCGCCGCGCGCCAGCTGCTCCGGGGTCGGCGGCGTCGCGGGCCTGATCACCTGGCCGCGGCCCTCGCGGCTGTAGCTCTCGCCGAGCGCTGAGACCTTCTGGCCGACAACGCCGTTGGCATAGCCGGCGGCGCCGAAGAAGATCGAAGAGGTGGTCATCGGGCTCTTCAGCACCCGGTTGACCTCGTCCTGGTGGCAGGGGCCGCAGGTCTCCTGCGCCACCCGCAGGTCGCCCGGATTGACGAAGCGCACGAACTCCGGCGACTCCGCGAGCAGCAGCGTGTAGCTGCGCTCGGGATTCGCCGAGCTGACGCGGCCGGCCACCCCGGCAACCCCGGAAACCCCGGCAATCGGCGGCCGCCGTGGCCAGCGCTCGGGGAAACGCGGCCCGACGTGCGCCGCGGCCAGCGCTGCCTCGTAACCCTGGCTCCCCGGCGGCGCGCCGGCGGGGACCGCCGCCGAAGCGTCGCCGCCATGGCATTGGACGCAGCTGATCTGCACCGCCTCCGAGGCATGGATGGGCTCGATGCCGGCATGGCAGCTCAGGCAGCCGCGGCTGCCGGCGAAGGCCGCCTCGCGCGACTGCCGCAGGCGCGTGACGTAGGTGGCGGGGGCGACGCCGGCCATGGCGCCGGTAGCGACGCCGCCAGCAGCTCCAGCAGCCGCGGCCGCCGGCGGCGCACCGGCCTGCACCGCCCAACCGGGAGCGGGGCCGCCGGCGAGCCCGGACACGAAGCCCACGACCGCCGGGACCAGCGGCAGCAGCGCGAGCAGCGCCATGCGGTTCCGTTTCATCGCGGACGGCTCCTCAGAAAGAAAGCACCAGGTCGGCGAAGGTCCCGACCAGCGGGCCGCGATCCGGCCCGAAGATGTCCTTGAAGCCGGTGCCCGGGAGCAGCGTGGCCACTCCCGCCAGCAGCACGATGTTGTTGCTGAGCAGCGGCCGGTAACGCGCGCCGAGGCTCAGGTCCCAGCCGATATGGGTGTGGATCGGCGACTGGAAGAGCAGCAGCTCGAGCACCTCGGTGTGATCGAAGCGCAGGTAGTTGGCGGTCGCCGAGAGGCGGAGCTTGGGAGTGAGATCGAGGTCGACGCCGCCGGAGAGCAGGCGGAGCCCGGGGTTCACGAAGTTCGGCTGCCCCTCGTCCTTGCTGCTGCGCAGGTCCGGGATCAGGCTGCCGCGGTTCACCAGCGCCACGCCGGTGCCGGGCAGCAGGATGCCGAAGCGGTTCCAGAAGCTGAAGCCGCCGCCGGCGAAGGCCGGGTTGTCGAGGATGCTGTCGAAGCCGTTGGCGGTGCGGTCGGTCGGGTTGCGGTCGCCGGAGGAATAGAGGTAGGCGATCCGGGGCCGCCACCAGTCGCGGTCGACCGAGACCTCGAGCGCCGCCATGCCGGCGAGGATGTTGACCTGGTCGTGGGCGCCGAAGGCCGGATCGGGGCCGGCGATCGGGTTGAGGCTGTCGGTGCCGGTGGCGAAGTAGAAAGCGTGATCGACGTTGATGCGGCCGAAGTGTCCGAGCCCGGTCCAGCCGAGGTAGAGCGCACGCACCTCGTGCGGCGTGAACGAGCCCACGGGGTCGGGGCGCACCAGGAAGCCGTTGGTGTCGAAGTGGAAGCTGGGCTCGTCGCGCAGGTAGTGGAGCGATGCCTGCGCGGTGTACCCCGGCACCAGGAAGTCCTGGCGGTAGACGTTGGCCACCGCCACCTGCTGGTGCCGGGCGTCGAAGGTGTTGAGGCCGCTGTTGGTGTCCTTCTCCAGGCGATCGAAGAACGCCAGGTTGAACTGGTCGCGGTTCGATTGATAGGAGCCGAAGAGGCGCGCGCCGAGGTTGGTGTCGGTGAAGACGAAGCCGCGGAAGTCGCTGTTGAACGGCTGGATGCCGGCGCGCACCGACACGAAGTCGTAGTTCGGGGAGAGGTCGGCGAGCTTCAGCTCGCCGAACAGCTCCTGCACCGCGACGAAGCCGTCCGTGCGGCTGGTGCCCTGGCGCACGTCGGGGTTGACGATGCCGTTCTCGGCCACGCGCAGGTAGTTGACGTCCGCGACGATGCTCGCCTTGATCCGCCAGTCGATCGGCCGGAACGCGGTGTCGCCCTTGAACAGGTCGGCCGAGAGCGCGATGGTCTCGGTGGCCAGCAGCTGCCCGTCGCGGCCGAAGAACTGCAGGCTCCCGGGCCGGGCGGAGCCGACGCCGGAGGGGGTGGGCAGCTGGCGGGGCTCGACCAGGGTGTCGGCGACCGCGCTCAGGTTGAGGAACAGGTCCTGGCCGCGGATGGGCAGGTCGCCCTTCCAGCGGTTCTGGTCATAAGGATCGAAGCGGCTGCCGGGGACGGTCAGCTCGTAGGGCGGCAGCACCACCCGCCAGCGGTCGGTGAATTCCTGGAAGTCGCCGGCGGCCGACTGGACCGGCGACGCGTAGCTCTCCGGCACCGACAGCAGGGGACGGCGCGGGAAGCGGCCGGGGAGCTGCACCACCAGGTCGGCGAGCGTGCTGGCCGAGGCGCCTCCGGGCGCCCGGACCGTCGCCCTCACCGCATAGGTGCCGGCGGCAAGCGGCACCGGCCAACGCAGGCTCCAACGGCCGTCCGCGGTCACCTCGGCGGCGGCGGCGACCGCGGCGCCGGACGACGTGGCAGCTCCGGGAGGCACGGTGGCGGCGGGCGGCAAGGCGGGTGCGGGCGGCGGCGCGGCGGGCGGCGCGGGCGCCTCGATCGAAACCTCGACGGTCGAGCCCGCGGGCGCATCGGTCGAGCCGGCGACGGTCACCTCGGGCGCCTCGCTGAACAGCGGCATGCCGCCGTTGATCTCGATCCGGGAAACCCCTCTCGCGACCGCGGCGACTCCTGGGGCATCGGATGTACCGGAGGCTCCGGAGGTCCCGGTGCCCGGCGCCTGCCCGGCGCCGGCGCGAGGGTCGAGGAAGGCACCGAGCAAGAGCGCCGCCAGAGTCGGCACCGCCCCCCCGGAACGCAGGAGCTCCCGGGGCCGCGGAGGCCGTCGCGGCGCCAAGGCACCGTGAGCGTGGCGAGAGCGCGCGGGGACGCCGGTCATTGTTCCGGGTTGCGCGGGAACTTGAGGAACGGCAGGCGGACGCCCTCGACGAAGAGGTTGTCGGCCCACAGGCTCGTCGGCGGCAGGAAGCCCTGCGCGCCGAGGAAGGTCACGTAGTCGTCCTGGTCGACGCCGTCGCCGCTCACCCCGAGGCCGCCGATCAGTTGGCTGCCGCGGTAGAGCGGCACGCTGCCGGGGAAGAAGACGATGCCGCTCTGGTGCTGCGGGTTGGCGGTCTGGGAGCCCTGGGTGCAGGGGTTGGCCGCGTCGGACTGGAACAAGCCGAAGAAGGGGCCGGCGCCGCTGCCGTCGATCCCCGGCGGATAGAGCGGCTGGGCGCCGAAGCCGATGGTGCGGTTGCTGACCGCGAACCCCGCCGGCACCCCGGGGAGATCGCTCGCCGCCTGCGGGCTGCCGCCGCTGAAATAGACCACGTTGCGCGACTTGGCCACGGCGACGTCGATCGAGAACACCGTCGCGTCGGGCATGCGGTAGAGGGCCAGGATGGTGCCGTCGAGATCGCTGACCGCGATCGCCATCCGCGCGCGCGAACCGAGCGGCAGGCGGATCTGGGCGCGGGTGCGGGAGGCGCCGGCGACCGCCTGCTGCACGACCTGGTCGACCTCGGCCGCCGACAGCTGGGTGCCGGCCGCCGGTCCCGCCAGGTAGCCGTTCGGCACGCAGGCCCCGTTGTTCACCGGTCCGGGCGGGACGAAGCCGCCGCTGGGCGGGCCGACGGTGGTGCCCGCGGGCGGCTGCGTCTGCTTGACGAACGGCAGGCGGACGCCGTTGATGAAGACGGCTTCCGTGGGCAGCGAGCCTCCGAAGAGGAAGTTGATGGCGCCGCTCGCGGGGGAGGCGTTGGCGGCGGCGGTCACGGCGGCGAACTCGGCCTCCGCCGGAGACAGACCGGTACCGGCGACGCCGATGCCGCCCACCACCGCGGTGCCACGGAACAGTGGCAGGCCACCCGGGTTGACCGCATTCGGGTCGCTGTCGAAGAGATCCTTCTTGCCGGTGACCGGACCGGTGCCACAGCCCGCCGTGTTGGCGGCGTTGCAGATGCCGGGGACGAACGAGCCGGCGGGCGGCACCTCCTGGCTCTTCGAGTTGAAGGTGATGCCGAGGTCGCAGCCGCGGTTGGTTTCCTCGATGCCGTAGAGCGCGGCATTGGGGGTGTTGGCTATGCCGGGCGGGAAGTGGATGCCCGAGATGAAGCGCACGGTGCGCGACGAGAGCGGCGCGTGGTCGTTGCTGAAGAAGGCGCCGGTGCGGGCGAGGCCGATCGCCAGGTCGTCGTTGGCGCCGGTGGCGCCGGCCTGGCGATAGACGCCGAGCACGTTGCCGGCGCGATCGACCACCGCCACCGTCATGGGCGGCGAAGGCGGCGCGGCGACGACGCCGGCGGCGGCCTGGGCCAGGCTCGTGACCTCGGCCGGGCTCAGCGCGGGCTGGCCGTCGTCGGGACAGATCGGCGGCGAGGACCGGGGGACCGGCGGCGGCTTGTGGCGGTGATGGGAAGGCGCCGCCGACAGATCCGGCGAGCCGTCCGCGGCATAACCGGCGAGATCGGCGGCAGGGACGGGGCTGGCAGGGGCCGCCTGGGCTTCAGCCGCCAGGAGCGCGCCGACGACCAATCCACTGGCAAGAGCCCAGAGGCCCCGCTGTCGACATCGATGGCACAGCATCCCTGTCTCACCCCTCGAAGGCGGTCATAGATTTGCGAGTCTGCCTTGACGTTATCTGCCCAGGCCGGGAGCTGTCAAGGCGCTCCAGCCACCCCGACTACTCCATGCCCGCAAGGATCTATCTGGCGCACGTCTGGCGCACGCGCGGTGGAGATACTGCCATCAGGGGCAAGTCTCGGCCCTGCCGGGCCGCCGGCATAGATAGATTGATGGCAACCCATGCACTTGACCCGGAAAACTCCGCGTTGATAAACTAAAAAACACGCTTGCCTTAGCTCGAGGTGATGGACCGGCGTTGGGCTGCCGCGCTGCACTGCCGACCTGGCCCAGGCAAACGCCTTCAGGAAGGAGGGCTGCACATGGAATTGCGACGGCTGATCTCACTCGCGGTGACGGCTTGCGGCTTACTGGGAGTAGCAGCAGCCACGGCCCAGACGACGTCTGACATCAATGCAGGTCTGCAGTTCAACTTCACGCCTCCAGGAGCGAAAAGCCTCGCCATGGGCGGCGCCTTCAGTGGAGTGGCTGATGACGCCACCGCCGTCTATTCCAACCCCGGCGGCCTGACGACGTTGTCGCGGCCCGAGGCTTCGCTGGAGCTGCGCGGCTCGAGCTACACCAACGTCTTCCCCTCGGATGGCGGAACTGGCAGCACTCACAGCAGCGCGACCGGAATCGGCTTCGGCTCCGTGGTCTATCCCTCGCAGGATTGGACCTTCGCAGTCTACTATCACGAGCTTGCTCACTTCAGTGCCACCATCAACTCTCTACCTGGACCCAATCACCTCGCGGCCCGGGACGGCAGCTTGGACCTCGATATCAAGAGCTATGGTGCGGCCGCCGCGTTTCACTTCACCGAGTCGTTGTCAGCAGGCCTGGCGATCGCCGGCTATGACTTCCGCGAGGATTCATCGACCACGATACCCGGCTCCCCGGCCGTGCAGACCGTGGCGGGATCAGGCAATGGAGTCGGCGGCAGCCTTGGCCTGCGGTGGAGCGCGGGCGACTGGTCGGCCGGCGTGGTCTACCGGCTCTTCCCGACCTTCCATGCGACCGGGGTTCTCGATCAACACAACGTAGCGAACGAGAGCGGTTGCCAGGACGCGGTCTGCGGCGTCGGCAGGTTCAAGGTCCCGGACGTCTATAGCACCGGGCTGGGATACCAGGCGACCTCCAAGCTATTGATCTCCTTCGAGTACGACCTCGTGCTCTACTCGCAACTGTCCGCGGAGCTGGTGCCTCTCGCCGCCTCGGATTCGGCGAAGCCGCTGACGGCGGCAACCGATGGACACCTCTTCTCGATCCGGGATGGCAGCGAGTTCCACCTGGGCGGGGAGTACCGCTTTCAACTGACCGAGGAAAATGCCTTTCTCGTGCGTGTCGGCACGTGGCGAGAGCCCGATCACACGTTGCGGTACGACGGCCCCGACCCGATTTTGGCGATCCGCTTCGGGACCGAAACCAGCCGCAAGGCGCTGTACCACGGCTCGCTTGGCGCCGGCCTCGCCTTTGGCAAGCGTTTCCAGGTCGATGCGGGAGCAGACTTCTCCTCGCGTCTGAAGACCTACGCTCTCTCGGGAGTCTACCGCTTCTGAAAACGTTTCCTCGGGAGACGGCGACTGCCGCGCGAGGGCCGCTCAGGAGGGCGCGCTCGCCGATCACCGCGGATTGTCGAAGAAGGCTATGAACCGCGGTGAAAACGCTGATTCGGGCGGACGCGCCGCACCGCCGAGGTGCTTGCAGCGCCGCACGTCCTCCCGCGCCTGCGCGAGCAGCCCCTTCTCCCGCCCTCCGCCCAGCCAGTAGATGGCCATCCGGGCGGCAGCGGAGAACAATGCTGCCTGACTTGCCGCTCGCCGATCGGAGAAAGTGTGGCGCAGTGCCGAGAGAGTCGCTGCGTACTCACCCGAGAAAAAGGCGTTGGCTGCCGCTCGCAACCGAGCCAGGTCGTCTGTCCCTGGCGCCGTGGCCGGTCCATGTGGTGCCGGCGATGCAGGCGGCGCGGGGGCCGGTTGAGCAGTGGGCGGGCTTGTAGGGACAAGGGCCGTTGGCGGCACGACGTGGGGTGGCTTGAGCCCTGGCCCGTGGCCCTTGGACGCAGCAGTGAGCTCGGCCTGCTGCGTACGCCACGTGGAGATGAGGGCCGTCGCCTCGTCCGCGAGACCTTGCAGCTGCTGCGCGGCCTGGGCAGCGAGATCACGGGCGGCGTGAATGCCCTGCGGGTCTTGCGCTGCCTTGCTCTCCTCGAGCTTCACGCCCGCCGCGGCCAGGGAGTCTTCGGCCTGTTTCTTGCGCTGTAGGAAGTCGCTGTTGGCGCCAAGCGAAGTCCTGCCCTCTTGCCCCTCGACCAGCCCGCGCAGCGTCTCGTCGATCCGACGGGCTCTTCCCATCTCGCCTTCCGCCAGTGCTATCCTCTTCTCCACCAGCGGGTCGGAGCCGCACTTCGCCTTGAGACTCTTGAGGATCCCCGCCTCCAGGGTGCGGGCAATGACGCCCTGCCTCTCGGACTCGCGCCACTCGGCCAGGGCCCCGGCGCAATCGTTCAGGTAATACAGCGCGACGCCCAGGTAGTAGTGCGGCAGGTAAGGGCTGAAGAAGCTGCCGCTGATCTTGACCGTATCGCCGCCCTCGGCCGGCTGCTGGCGGATGGCGTCCCGCATCTTGCCGGCAGCTTCGTTGTAGCGCTTCCGGTCGATCGCTTGGAACCCTTGCTGAAAGCTTGACTTGTAGTCGTCTGCTGCCGATGAGACTTGCGGCGAGAGGAGCTGGACGACCACCAGCAAGCACGGCAGGGCGATCGTCCACCGGACGCCTGTGAAGCCGCGCCGGTGACTCGTGGACGAGGAGAAGGCGTGCACGCTCCGCCGCTCCTTCAGAGCCCCGCACGACGCAGGTAGTCGTCGGCGTCCACCCTCGTAAACACGACCACTCGTGGCTTCGTGCCGGCGTTGCCATCGACGTCGACGTCGACGGTCTTGGTCTCGTGGCCGTCCGGTCCGCGCAGGACCACCGTGTACCTGCCCGTGGGAAGCTCGAGTGCCAGCGGTGTGTACTCGCCGGCACCGGCCGGGACAGGCTGACCGTTGGCAGCGGCGACGCTCATCAGCCTCGCCCACGGCAGGGCGTTCAGGCGCAGGAGACCGCGCGCGGGAACGAGTGGCGGGGAGGCGGCGACCGCCTTGGGAGCAGGGCGCGGCTGCTCCGCCACCGTCGCAGGCGGCGGTGTCGCCGGAAGTGTCGCGTGGGAATCCATGGTTGTCGGGACCGGCCTGGAGCTCCGGAGCAGGAGACCCAGGGCGAGAGCGGCCAACAGTGCTCCACCGCCGGCGAGCAGCCAACCGCGCTTCGCCGGCCAGTGGGTGCGGGTCAACCGGCGCGCCTCGACCTCGGCGGCCTCCCGCGCCATGGCTTCTTGACGCTGCCTCTCCGCGGCCTGCCTTGCCAAGGCCGCTGCGCTCTCTGCCGCGTCGGCGGCCCGCCGCCGCTCGGCCTCACGCTGCACAAGCTGCGATTCTGCCTCCGCCAGGAGCGGCGCATGTTCACGGTTGCGGCGTGAGCGAGCCGGCGCCTGGCGCAGCACGGCGATCGCGCCCGCCGGGTCCTTCCCGGCCAGGAGCTCGCGCGCCTTCGCCAGCACGGCGTCCACTTCGCCCTGGGTCTGGGTGGCGGCCGATGTGCCTGTCGGCGCGAGCGGGGCAACCGGGGAGAGGAGGGTGGGGGGCAAGGTGGGCGCCGGTGTCGCCTCCGGGCCGAAGTGCTCGTCGAAGCGGTCCTGGGTGCTTCCCGGCTCGACGGGTGAGACCACTGTTTCGCCTGCCTCCTCGAGGAGCTTCTTCCATTCCTCGGCCGGTACGTCTTCGGGAACGCGGAATCGGGCAAGCTCGCGGGCGAATTCCTGGGCGCTCGCGTAGCGCTCTTCGGGTTTCTTGGCGAGGGCCTTGAAGACGGCAGTGCGCAAGCCGGGGGGCACCCGCCCGTGCCGGTCGGTGTCTTCGAAAGCGATAGGTGGGCGGAACATGTGGCCGGCGATGATCGAATTGGGGTCCCGGCCGGTAATGGGATAAACCCCGGTGAGCAGCTCGTAGAGCACGACGCCGAAGGAATAGAGGTCGCTGGTGGCGCCGGCGGTGGCGGCGCCTTCGGAGCCGAATTGCTCCGGCGAGGCATAGCGCACCTTGCCGAGGAAGGTCCCGGTCTGCGTCAAACGGGCATCGGCCGCTCCGAGGATCTTCGCGATCCCGAGGTCGATCAGCTTGATCTGCGGGTTGCCCTCCCCGTCCGCGGTGAGCATCAGGTTGTCGGGGGAAATATCCCGGTGAACGAACCCCTGGGAGTGGAGATAGCCGAGAGCGCGCAGCGACTGCTGGGCGATCTCGAGAGCCAGGCCCAGCGGCGGCGGACCCGCGGTCTTGAGCAGCTGCTCGAGCGTCTTGCCGCGGATGAACTCCATCACGATGAGGGCAGTCCCGTCATCGTCGGCCGTGAAATCGTAGAGCTGCGCGATGTTCTGGTGGCGAAGCTTGATGGCAACGCGCGCCTCGCGCACGAAGCGGGCCCTGAGCTCCACATTGAGCTGTTGGTCTTCGACCAGTTGCGGCCGCATCACCTTGATGGCGCGGATCTCGTCGAGCAGCCGGTGGCGCACCTTGTAGATCGCGCCCATCCCGCCTTCGCGGATCTTCTCCAGGATCTCGTACTTGCCTTCGATGCGCTGGAGCGGAAGCGCGAGCACGCAAAGACCCCCACCTAATAGAGACGGAATTCCTTCATTAGTTTATGTAGTGGTGGCGCCATTGTCAACTCAGCCAGCCTCGTTCCGAGGCGCGGCCCTCGTGCCATTCGCGCCGCCGGAGCCTCCGCCGGCGAGGCCAGCGACGCCAGCGCCGGGGTCGGCGAGTCCGGGTGATAGCGGTGGCAGCTCAGGCAGTCGGTCGGCGCCGCCGGGGCCTTGCCGGCCTTGACCTGGGCCGCGCCGCCGCCGCCGCCGTGGCAGGTCCGGCAGATCGCGATCGCGGGCAGCAGCACGTCGGCGGCGACCGTGCTGTCGGCGGCGGCGCCATGGCACTGCCGGCAGTCGCTCGGGTGGTCGAGATGCTGGAACCGGGCATTGGGCAGCCAGCGGGCGGGGATCGGCGTCCAGGTCACTCTCGGCAGTGGCCTGGCGTTGGTGTCGACGACGTGGCATTCCTTGCAGGCCGTGCCGTAGAGGTAGCGCTCCGCCAGCACCACCGCTCCCTGCGCCTGGCCGCCGTAGTCGATGCCTTGCGGCTGCGCGCCGGCGCCGCGGATCAGCCGCCGGTACTGGTCGCCGACGGATTCGTTGGCGCCACGCCGGTCGGAGTAGACGCTGACCAGGAACTCGCGCACGCGCTGCGGGGAGGCGTGCGGCGCCACCTGGTCAGGCCGCCGGTTGTCGAAGGTGAGCGGGTGGCAGCCCGAGGTGGTGCAGCTGGTCTCGTAGGTGATCGGGGCGATCCCGGTCAGGCCGCCGGCCGCCGCGATCTGGCCGTTCGCCAGGACCGGTTGGCCGCTTGCCGCCCTCGGTTGGCCGCCTCTCGGCGGCGGCGAGAATCCCGCTGCCGTGGCCGCCCCACTTGCCGCGCCCGCCGCACTTGCCGCACCTGGCGCACCTGCTGCACCCTCCGCACCCGACGCACCCGACGCGCCCGCCGATAGATAGTGGCAGCTCTGGCACCGCAGCTGAACCCGCTGGCCCGAGGGCGTCGGCAGCCCCGCCCGCAGGTGGCGCTGATGGTTGAATCGCAGTGGCGTGGGATCGGCGCGCCGCGCCACCGCCTCGGCCAGCGGCAGGCGGACGCCGCTCGGCAGGGTGATCGAGAAGTCGGGATGATCGTCGAAGAAGGCGCTGACGCGGCGAGCGAAGCGGGGCTCGGCTCCGGGCGGGTTCACTCTCAGATCGCGATGACAGGACGCGCACTGCGTATCGTCGGCGGCGGTCACCCGGTCGCCGCCGCGATGCTCGGGGTGACAGCCGGTGCACGGCGGCGTGAAGGTCTGCCGCGCCTGGTGGATCTCTCCCTTCTCGCGCTGCCGGGCGTGGCAGTCGGAGCACAGCGCCGGGTCCGGCCCGCGCCAGGGACTGTGGCAGGAGGCGCACGCGGTCTCGGCGTGCCAGGCGTGTACGCGGCCGGGCTCGAAGGCGGTGGCCCTGCCGCTCCTGGCAAGGAACAGCAGCCCCGCCGCGGCGCCGGCGGTGAGGACGAGGGCCAGCAAGGCCTTGTTGAACAGCGGCCGGCGCAAGCTGTAGGCGCCCAGGTAGTCGACCACCGGGGCCCGCAGCGCCGGCGCCGGCGGCGATGGCTGCCGCGGCGGCGGCGGCGGCGGTGGAGGCGGCGACAGCGACGGTGGGGGCGGCGGCGGCAGTGCTCGCGGCGGCGGCGAGGGCGGCGGTGGCGAGGGCGCTGACGGCGAAGGCACTGACGGGGAAGGCGGTGACGGCAAGGGCGCCGCTGCCGGAGAGGGCGACGACGGCGGTGACGGTGGCACCGATGCGGCCGGCGCCGCTGGAACGATTGGCACGGCTGGCGTGTCCGGCGCTGCAGGGACGCCAGGCGCGGGCGGCGCGGCAGGGACGGACGGCGCGGCGCCCGCCTCTGTCGCCTGCGCAACGCGCCCCTCGGCCGCGGCGCCCGCAGCGCCCGCGGCCGCCGCCCCGGCCAAGCCCGCGGCCGCCGCCATCGCCGTCGCCGCTCGCACCGCCGCTGCGAGGGCCGCCGGCGACATCCGCATGGTCGCGGCGTCGGCGGCCGTCACGCTCTCGCTGGAAGCCACTTCCCCGGCAGCGGGCCCGGCTGGCGCCGCGTCCGCCGGGGCTGTCGCCGCCTGCGCAGCCGGGGCCGCGCCCTGCGCCGCCTCTTGCGCGGCCGCCGCTGGCGCGGTCGCCTCCCGCGCCGCGCCTCGCGCCGCCTCTCGCGCTGCCGCTCCGATCGCGGCCGCCTCCAGCTCTGCCGCCCGCCGCAGCGCCTCTTGCTCCGCCACCCGCCGCGCCGCCTCGTGCGCCGCCGCCGCTTGCACGGCCGCCGCGATGAACCTTGGCGGCGCGACCATCGTCCCTGCCCGCGGCGCGACCGCGGTGGCGCCCGCCCGCACCGACAGGAACAGCGGGTCCTCGGGATCGGTGATCTGGACCCGGATGTCGTAGCTGCCGACGTTGATCAGATCGTTGGCCGACAGCAGCGCCTCGCGAACCGGCTTGCCGTTGAGATAGGTGCCGGTGGCGCTGCCGCGGTCGAGCAGCCGGTAGCCGCCCTCCACCGGTTCGATCGCCGCGTGCTCGAGCGCCACCGCGACGTCGTCGAGTCGCAGCTCGGCATTGGTGCCGCGGCCGATGCGCAGCACGGCGCTCGGCACGTAGGCGATCATCGACTGCTGGCCGGCGATCTTCTGGACGATGAAGGGCACGCGTGCTCCTCAGGGCCGGGCGTAGTAGAAGACCGCGGCCAGGTGCGCCGCGACCAGCGCCAGCAAGGCGATCGACAGCGGCACGTGGAGGTAGAGCCAGGCGCCCAGGAGGTTGCGGTAGCGCTGCTGGGCGATCAGGCGCTCGAGCAGCTCGCTGCGCTGGCGCGACAGCACCAGCAGCTGGCGGAGGTCCTCCTGCTCGGCGGGCGGCACCCGCGTCAGGTGCACCGCCCAGGGCGCCGGCCCGCCGCCGCCACCGGCACCACCGGAGGTCGCCCGCTTCGCGCCAGCGCCGCGCGAGGTCAGCATCAGCCGCCAGCCGGCCAGGCGGCCCGGGTGCGACTCCGCCAGCAGCCCCCGGCAGACCTCCTGGAAGGGATGCGAGCGGCTGCCGGCGATCCGCGCCATGCCGTCGGCGAGCTGCTGGATCTGCGCCGACAGCTCGGCCGGCGTGAGATCGCTCTCGACCTCGCTCAGCCGCCGCGGCACCGAGGTGTAGAGCGACGCCCCGACGAAGCCGCTCGCCACCACCACCCCGAGGGTGACGAAAGCCGCCACCGCGACGCGGTCATGGAAGCGGAAACCGCTGTGGAAGAAGATCACCAGGGCCGACAGCAGCCCGAGGTAGATGTGCGACTGCAGCCAGCCGTCCAAGGTGCCCCAGGTGCTGCGGTACCAGCGCTTGCGCACCCCGAAGGCGAGCAGGACCAGGATCGCCACCGTCCCGAAGATGCCGTAGGCGATCCCGGCGGGCGAGCCGCCGTGCTGAAAGCCGCCGCGCAGCGCGGAGGCGACATAGACGGCGGTGAGCACCGCGCCGAGGCCCACCCAGAAGCGGCGCCAGCGCGCCGTCGTGTCGGTCCGCGGCAGCATCACAGGTCTCCGCTGCGCACCACCAACTCGGCCAGCCGCTGCTGGTACTCCCCGGGCTCGAGCCGGATGGCGGCGCCGGTCGGACAGCTGCGGACGCATGCCGGGCCGCCGTCGATCTCGCGGCAGAGATCGCACTTGACCGCCACAGTGCGGCCGCCGTCCTCCGGCGCCGCCGCGTGTGCGGCCGACTCGGTGGCGGCGCCGCCGAACATCGACCGCAGTGACTGCAGCCAGCCGAAGAGCGAGAGCGGGGCCTTGGGATGAACCATGAAGATGTTGCCGTACGGGCAGTTGCGCTCGCAGTTGCCGCAGCCGATGCAGTTGCTGCGGATGAACACCTCGCCACGGGGATCGCGGGCGATGGCGTCCGGCGGGCAGTCGGTCATGCACAGCGGGTTCTCGCACTGCCAGCACGAGTTCGGGGCGAGCAGGTTGTAGAACTTGATGCCGGTGAGCGACAGGCGGGCCTGGCCGTCGGCGTGCACCCCCTCGCAGGCGCTGATGCAGTTGCTGCAGCGCACGCACTTGTGCTCGTCGATGAACAGCGCCTGCGTGCCCATCACGACTTCCTGGCGGATGAGGTCGGAGAGCACGCTGCCGGAGCTCGGCATCGCCTCGGCGACCAGCGAGGCGATCCGGCGCTCCTCGAGCTTGCCGGCAAATCCCGCGGCGAGCTCGCGATGCGCGGCGAGGAAGCTGTCGAAGTCCGTCCGGTCGAGACGGATCAGGTCGGTCGGGAAGATCGCGGTGACGGTGGCGGTGCGCGGCGCGTCGGGCAGCAGCGCGGTCTCGCCGAAGAAGTTGCCCGCCACCAGGTACGAGAGCACCAGCTCCTTGCCCGCCGAGAGCTTGGAGATCTTCACCTGGCCGTTGCGGATCAGGTACAGGGCATCGCCCGGATCGCCCTCGCTGAACAGCGTCTTGCCGCGCTCCAGCCGCTCGATGCGGGCCTTCCCCACCAGGCTCCACAGCACCGCCTCGGACAACTCGGGAAAGAGGTAGCCCTGGAAGGCGCGGATGAGGAAAGCCTTGTCCACCATGTTCTTGACCGCCGCGTCGGTCGCCATCAGCTTGAGCATGGCCTTGCGCGGGATCTCGATCAGCCGCACGCGGCCGCGGGCGATGGCGGTGGCGTTGCGGCGGCGGCCCGAGATCAGGCTCATCTCGCCGAAGAAGTTGCCGGCCCGCAGGGTCGCCACCCGGCGCTCGCCCATCGCGCCGGCCGGGGCGTCCGGTGGCGCGACCAGGATGTCGATCTCGCCGGCGGTCAGCACCAGGAAGGAGTCGCTGTAATCGTTCTGGCGCAGGATCACCTCGCCGTCGGGGTACTCGCGGACCTCGGCGGCGAGCAGCACCTCGCGCAGCAGCTCCTCGTCGGCGAC
>DATDGZ010000349.1:0-5649 GCA_036521795.1 Thermoanaerobaculia bacterium
GTCAGGCGTCCTCTTCGATCGCGCCGGCCTTCCCCGCGGCAGCGGTCTTGTCCACGGCGGCGGCGATGAGGTCGAAGTGGGCATCCCGATGGATGAGACCGAGCCCGTGATGCCTGGCGCAGGCGGCGATCAGGACATCGGCGGCAGGCACCGTGACCCCGCGGTCGCGCAGGGAGCGAGCGATGTCGCGGGCCAGCGCCCAGACCTCCGGCGTGGTGGGAACGGTGCCGAGGTGCTCTTCGAGATTGCGCAGCAGGCGCCGTTGCTCGGCGCCTGCTGCGCCGTTCCAGAGCTCCAGGCGGACCTGGTCGCAGAGCACGACCCGGTCGTCGGCGGTCAGGGTGCTGACCCTGGAGCGGACGGCCTGGTCACCGCTTGCCCACAGGGTCTCGATCCAGGCAGAGGTGTCGACGAGGCACCGCTGGCTTCCGTTCATGGCTCCTCGCGCATCCTGCGCAACTCCTCCTGGGTCATGAGGTCTTCCAGGGTACCGAAGCTGTCGACCAGCCGCCGCAGCCTTCGCCTGCGGTTGAACTCGGCCAGCGCGATGGTTACAGCCTCGCGCTTGGTCTTGGCGCCGGTGTGCCGCATCGCCTCGCGGAGCTCCCGCTCTGGAATATCAACCGTCGTTTTCATGCATCCTATTATAGCCCTACTTGATTCCATTTGAAGCGCGGGAGGGATCCTGTTGGACAAGAATCGGATGCAAGCCGAAGCGGACCGCGGCTGGTCGTGGGCTCGCGGCGGCAGAGCTGTGCAACCTGATTCTCAAGGCCGCCACCCCGCGGCGACCGCCAGGGTCATGTTCTCGAGCGGGCTGACGGGATCGGGGGACGGCACCGGCACGCGGGCGAGCGTGCCGGCGTGGGCGCGGAGCATCGCGCCGAGCTGCAGGGCCCAGGACTCGACGTAGGGGAAGTCGTGCCAGCCTGCCGGGCTGGCGGGAGCCGGCGGCAGGACCGGCGGCGCCTGGCCGGGCGGCGGCAGGCGAAGCTGGCCGACCAGCCAGACGCGGTGGCCGCCGCTCAGGGTGCGTTGGGCGGCGGCCAGCACGTCGTCGATCGGATGGGGAGCGGCCAACCTTGCCTTGAGCAGGTCGTAACGGTGGACGTCGTGCTCCGGCAGGTCCGGCATGGTCATCCAGCTCGCGGGGCCGCGGTAGTAGCGGTTGAAGCTGACGCCGTAGTACCAGGGCGAGACGAGCACCAGGTCGTCGGGCGCCGCTGCGCTCGCCAGGCGGCGGGCGACCAGGTCGGCGTTGGTCATCCGCAGCCGCAGCCGCGGCACCTCGTAGGGGAGCATCGCCGCGGCGAGCGCGATCGCGAGGGCGACGCGCGCCAGGCGCGCCAGCGGCGTGCGGCAGAGCGCGGCAACCAGCGGCTCCAGGGCGCAGGCGACCAGGGCGAGCAGCGGCAGGTCGTACCAGGCGCGCGGGGTGTAGCCCAGGAACTCCTGGAACAGCAGCTGTGCCGCGATCCCGAGCGCGAGGGCCAGGACGGCGAACAGCCGCATGTCCTCGGCCCCCGGCCGGTCCTGGGACGGCGACGGGGGCAAGGTCGATGGGGAAGAAGGGAGCGGGATCTTGGTTGCCTCGGCCCCCGTGGAGCCGGGCGCCGTCGCATCGCTCGCGGCCTGCCCCGGGGTGTCGCCCTGCCGGTTGCCGGAGAGCCCGCGCCGGCCGGCGAGCGTCCACACCGTGGCGGCCACGGCGAGCACCGCAAGCACCGCCCAGGCCGCGCGCGCGGGGCCGAGCGTGGCCCCGACCATCTGCACGATCCGCCGCAGGCCGGGATGGTAGACGACCACCACGCTCCAGGCGCGGGCGGCCATGAGGGGCGCCGCGTAAGGCAGCAGCGACACCGCCGCCGCCAGCCCGACGTTCATCGCCACGAAGGCGACGCGCCGGCCGGCGCGCCGCCGCGCCGCCGCCGCCGGCGCCGGGAGCGCCGCCAGCGCGGCCAGGGCCGCCGCGGCGCAGAGCGCGGCGACCAGCGCGGCGTTGCCGAGCAGGCATTGGACGGCACCGACCATGGCGAGCAGGGCGGCCGTGGCGGACGCCGGCCCGGGCCGCCGCAGCAGCCGCGCCAGCGCCGCGAAGCCGAGCACGATGCACAGGCTGCCCAGGCCGTAGCCGCGCAGCGAGTCGCCGAAGACCACGAACGGGGCGTTCCCCGCGAGCAGCGCCAGCGACAGCAGCGGCAGGGTGCGCCCGGCCGCGCGGGCGCTGACCCAGAGCGCCGCCGCGACGGCGAGGCCGACCAGCATGCCGAAGACGCGCAGCGCGCCGTCGCCGCTGCCGGCCACGCCGGTGAACGACCGGATCGCCAGCGGCACCGCCAGCGGGAACGCCTCGTGGGGGAACAGCCGCCAGACGGCGCGCAGGGAGGGCAGCGTCGCCAGCCGCACCGCGGCCGCCTCGTCGCGCCACAGCCCCCCGCCATGAACGAGGCGCTCCCCGTGCGCCCACACCGTGAACAGGCTGAGCAGCGCCGCCGCCGCCCATTCGAGCCGCCGCGGCGCCGCCCCTGTCTCCGGGCTGGTCATGGGTTCCGCGCCCGTCATGCCGTCGCGCGACGCGCCGCCATGGTCCAGGTAGTGACTGCCACCCTCCGGGACGCGCGGTTCCGAGGCCCGGGCGCCCTTACCGCCGCCTCAGGCGCAGGCGGAAGACGGAGGCGATGTAGGTCCAGAAGTAGGCCAGGAAGCGGGTCTTCGACTCGCCGCCCTTGCGGAAGCGGTAGACGGTGGGGATCTCCAGCACCCGGCCGCCGCCGCGCACCACCTGCCACAGCAGCCGGATGGCGTAGTCGCCGTAGCCGTAGAAGATCGTATCGGCGTCGAGCCGCTCGAGCAGGCCGCGGCGGAAGGCGAGATAGCCGGAGAGATTGTCGTGGATGCGCTGCGCGAGCACGATGCGGATGAAGACGTTGAAGCCGTACGACGCCCAGTAGCGGAAGGCCGAGGTGAGCATGCCGCCGCCCAGCACGTAGCGCGAGCCGATCACCACGTCGAAGTCCTCGGCGCAGCGCACCATCAGCGGCACCAGCGCCGGGTCGTGATTGCCGTCGGAGTCCATCACCACCAGCGTCTCGCCGCGCGCCTCCTGGAAGCCGCGCCGGATGGCGCTGGCCAGGCCACGCTCGCCGCGCCGCACCACCACCCGCACCGCGGCATCGGCGCGAAACGCCTCCTCCGCGGCGGCCGCGGTGCCATCCGGCGAGTCGTCGTCGACCACCAGCACCTCGAGCTCGAGCCCCGCGCGGCGTGCCACCGCCAGGATCTCCGCGACCAGCTCGGCGATGCCGTCGCGCTCGTTGTAGGTCGGCAGGACGACCGAGATCACGCGGCGGCGTTCGCCAGCTCCCGCAACGCCCCGCACACCGTGGCGATCTCGTCCGGGGTGAGAGCCGTGCCGGACGGCAGGTTGATGCCCTGGCGCGAGAGCTCGGCCGCGACCGGGTAGGAGCCGCCGTCGAGGTAGGGCGGCATCTCGTGCAGCGGCACGAAGAAGGGCCGGGAGTCGACGCCGCGCTCGCGCAGGCCGGCGGCGACGGCGTCGCGGTCGAGCCCGAACGCCGGCTCGACCAGCACCGAGTACATCCAGCAGACGCTCTCCTCCCAGGGCATCGCCACCGGCCAGGCGAGGCCGGGGATGCCGGCGAGGCCGGCGTCGTAGGCCCGCGCCAGCGCCTGCCGCCGCATCAGGATCTCGGCGGCGTGCTCGAGCTGCGAGCAGCCGAGAGCGGCCTGGATGTTGGTCATGCGGTAGTTGAAGCCGACCTCCGGGTGGTAATAGCGCCGCCGCGGGTCCATCGCGTGGTCGCGCAGGAAGAGGGCGCGCTCGGCGAGCCGCGCGTCGTTGGTGACCAGCGCGCCGCCTTCGCCGGTGGTGAAGATCTTGTTGCCGTAGAACGAGAAGGCGCCGATGCGGCCGAGCGCGCCCACCCGCCGGCCCTTGTAGCGGGCGCCGTGGGCCTCGGCGGCATCCTCGACGACGTCGAGCCCGTGCTCGCCGGCGAGCTCGAACAGCGGGTCGAGGTCGACCGGCCGCCCGTACAGGTGCACCGGCAGGATGGCGCGGGTGCGCGCCGTGAGCCGGCGCCGCGCGTCGTCGGGGTCGATGCCCCAGGTGCGGCGATCCACCTCCACCAGCACCGGCGTCGCGCCGGTGTAGCGCACGGCGTTGGCGGTGGCGACGAAGGTGAGGTCCGGCACCAGCACCTCGTCGCCAGGCCCGATGCCGAGGACGGCGAGCGCCAGGTGCAGCGCCACCGTGCCGTTGGCGGTGGCCACGGCGTGGCGCGCCTCGCAGAAGCGCGCCAGCTCCGCCTCGAACCGCGGCACGTACTCGCCGAGCGAAGAGATCCAGCCCGAATCGACGCAGTCGAGGACGTAGCGGCGGGCGCTCTCCGGCAGCCAGGGGGTGAAGACGGGAATCATCGGTCAGGATGCCTGGGGGCTCGGGAGCGCTATGTATACTATCAAGAGAGGCGTACCATCGCCCACCCACCGCTCTCGCCCGTCCCGCCGGCCCCGCATGCACTCCGCCGCCGCCGCCTTTGCCGTGTTCCTGGCAGGCTGCGTGCCGCTGGTGCTGGCGTTGCGGTGGTGGCGCCCGGGCTTCCCGTTGCGGGCCGCGCTGGGCTACGTGGCGTTGACCACGGCGTTCTTCGCGGCGCCGCTGTGCACCGGCGCGCTGCAGGTGCCCACCGATCTCGCCTACGAGTGGCTGCCGTGGAGCGACCTCGAGATCGCGGCCGACGCGCCGCGCAACTTCTTCCAGGCCGACACGCTGCTCGAGCAGCTGCCGTTCCACCAGCTGGTGCGCCGGCGCCTGCTGGCAGGAGAGGCGCCGCTCTGGTCGCACGAGCTGGGCACCGGGCAGCCGCTGCTGGGCAACGGCCAGTCGGCGCCGTTCGCGCCGCTGCACCTGCTCGCGCTGCCGCTCGCGCCGCTGCGCGCGCTCACCGTCGCGGGCGCCTGGCAGATCCTGCTCGGCCTGCTGGCCGCGCACGCGCTGCTGCTGCGGCTCGGCGCCGGTCCCTGGGGAGCGGCGCTGGGAGCGGTCTCCTCCGGCCTGTCGACCTACGCCGTGGTGTGGATCTATGACACTCCCGGGATGGCGGCGGCCTTCGTGCCGGGGCTGCTGCTCGGCATCCTGCTGGTGCGTGACGGCGAGCCGCGCGCCCTGGCCGGCCTGATCGCCTGCGCGCTCGGCCTGGCCCTCTCCGGGCATCCGGAGACCATGGCGCACGCCGGCCTTGCCGCCGCCGCGGTGGCGGCCGCCCTGCTGCTGGCGCGACGGCCCGGGCGGTGGCGGTTCCTGGGGCGGCTCGCGGCCGCCGCCGGGCTCGTCGCGATGCTCGCCGCGCCGGCGCTGCTGCCGCTGGCCGAGACGATCCCGCGGAGCGTGCGCGGCAAGGCGCTGGAGCGTTCGCCGGAGAACTTCCAGCCGCCGCCTTTCGAGCCGCGCTTCCTGCTGCCGGTCGTGGCGCCGCTCGCCATGGGCAGCCCGCCCGACGGCAACTACACATTGAAGTGGAGCTTCAACGAGATCTGCAGCGAGTACGCCGGGCTGCTGGCGCTGGCGCTGGCGCTGGCCGGCGCGCTGGCGCTGCGCGGGCGCCCGCTGCTGGTGATGCTGGGCGG
>DATDGZ010000350.1:0-5813 GCA_036521795.1 Thermoanaerobaculia bacterium
GGCGAGCGCGCAGGGATCCCGTTCCAGGAGGTGCGTCGCGGCGGCTCCTTCACCCTGGCCCGGCTGGCGATCGCCTCGCAGCGGACGCTCGCCGGCCGGCGCTCCCTTGCCGCGGTGGCGCTGCAGCCGTTCGATCTCGAGACCGGGCCCTTGCTGCGCGTGGCGCTCTGCACCGGTCCCGAGGGCGAGCAGGTCGTCCTCGTCGCCGTCCACCACCTGGTTTGCGACTTCTGGTCGCTGGCGGTGGTGCTGGACGAATTGGAGAGGTTCTACGTCGAGCATGCAGGCGGCCCCCAAGCCGATCTGGCTCCCCTGCCCGCGAGCTACGCCGATCATGTGCGCCGCCAGCGGGAGTGGCTCGCCAGCACCGCGGCTGCGGAGTCGCTCGCCTACTGGCAGGAGCGGCTCGCGGGCGAGCTGCCGCGTCTGAATCTACCCTACGACCGCGCCGCCGCCGTGCCGGATGCCCTTGGGGCGCGAGCGCCGCTGCGTCTCGGCGCCGCGCTCGGCGAGCAGCTGCGCGTTCTGGCCGGTGACGGCCAGGCGACGCTCTTCATGGTCCTGCTGGCGGGCTTCGAGGCGCTCCTCCGGCGCTACTGTGGGCAGGATGATCTGCTGGTCGGCGTCCCGGCGGCCGGCAGACCTTCGTGCGCTCTTGAACGCGTGGTGGGGTATTTCGTCGACCCCCTGGTGCTGCGTATCGACCTGTCGGGCGATCCCCCGGGCTCAGAGCTGCTGCGCCGCGTCGCCGTCGCGGCCCGTGAAGCGATGGACCACCGGCACCTGCCGTTCGCGGTGCTGGTGGACCGCCTCCGGCTGACCGGAGATCCGCGCCGATCGCCCTTGATCCAGGCCGCCTTCACCTTCTATCGCTCGCCGGGCGGCAGCTCCGCTGTGCCTGCCGCTGCCGCCCTCGGACTCTCCGGCGAGCGGGCCGCATGGTGCGGCAGCGAGGTCGAGGCGCTGGCGTTTGAAGCCGTTCCGGCGCCTTTCGAGCTGACGCTGGTCGGAGCCGCCGTCGAGGACGAGCTCGGCATCTCTCTGCTCGGTCGCCGCGACCTGTTCGACCGGTCGACGATGACGCGGATGTCGGGCCACCTGTGCGCCCTGCTGGCGGACCTGGCGGCATCGCCGGAGCGGCGGCTCTCGGAGCTGGCGCTGCTGTCGGCGGCGGAGCGGCACCAGGTGCTGATCGATTGGAACGCCTGCACCGGGTGGTTCGCGGGCGACGGTTTCGCGCCGGTCGAGCGGCAGGTGGCATGGCAGGCCGCGCGGCGCCCGGAGGCGGTAGCGGTGTCCTGGGGCGAGGGCCAGGAGCTGACCTACGGCGAGCTGGACCGGCGCTCGAGCCGGTTGGCGTTGCAGCTGCGGCGCCTGGGCGTGGCAGCGGAGAGCCGGGTGGGCCTGCTGCTGCCGCGTTCGCCGGAGCTGGCGCTGGCGGCGTTGTCGGTGTTGAAGGCGGGCGGCGCCTACCTGCCGCTCGACCCGAGCCACCCTGCGGCGCGCCTGGCATGGCAGCTCGACGACGCCGCGGTCGCGGTGGTGCTGACCGTGGCTTGGCCGGCCGGCGCCGCCGGCCGGCTGTTGGGCGAGCTGGGCGAGGCGCGGGTGCGGCCGCGGGTGGTGACGATCGACCTCTCGGCAGGGACGCCGGCGGCGGCCGCGGCGCCGAGCGTCGAGGCGCTGCCGGTCGAGTCGCAGCCGGAGAGCCTGGCGTACGTGATCTATACGTCAGGTTCGACCGGGACGCCGAAAGGTGTGGCGGTGCCGCACCGCGGCCTGAGCAACCTGGTGTCCTGGCATCGGCAGGCGCACGGTCTGGGTCCCGGAGATCGGGCGACGCTGTTGGCCGGAGTGGGATTCGACGCTTCGGTGTGGGAGCTGTGGTCGGCGCTGACCAGCGGCGCCGCGCTGCACGTTCCGGCGGCGGAGGTGGCGGCCTCGCCGCGCCGTCTGGCAGCTTGGCTGGCCGAGCGGCGGATCACGCAGAGCTTCGTGCCGACGCCGCTGGCCGAAGCGTTGCTCTCGGAGCCGCTGCCGGCGGGGCTGGCGCTCGAGGTGCTGCTGACCGGCGGCGACCGTCTGCACCGCGGCGCGGTCGTCGGCCAGCGCTTTTCGCTGGTCAACCACTACGGCCCGACGGAGAGCTCGGTGGTGGCGACCTGGATCACGGTGCCCGCGACGGTCGCCGCGCCGGCGGGCCTGCCGCCGATCGGCCGTCCCATCGCCAACACGCAGATCTACGTGGTCGATGGACACGGCCGGCCCGTGCCGGCCGGCGTGGCGGGCGAGATCTGGATCGGCGGTCACGGCCTGGCACGGGGTTACCTGGGACGCCCAGAGCTGACGGCGGAGCGTTTCGTCCCGGCCGCGTTCGCGGCAAGAGGAGAGCGGCTGTACCGTTCGGGAGACCGCGGGCGATGGTTGGCGGATGGCCGGCTGGAGTTCCTGGGACGTGTCGATCGACAGGTGAAGGTGCGGGGTTTCCGCATCGAGGTGGAAGAGATCGAGGCACAGCTGCTGGCGCAAGCCGGGGTGCGGGAGGCGGTGGTGGTGCTGCGCCAGGCCGGCGGCGGAGAGGAGGGCCTGGCGGCGTACTGGGTGCCCGCGGGAGAGCCGGCGGTTGCGGCGGCGGAGCTGCGCGAGGCGCTGGGGCGGCGGCTGCCCGAGCCGATGCTGCCGCGCTGGTGGACGCAGCTGCCGGCGCTGCCGCTGACGGCCAACGGCAAGGTGGACCGGCGCGCCCTGCCGGCGCCGGCCGCCGACGAACCGGCGCCGGAATGGGAGGGGGCGCGCACGCCGGTCGAAGAGATCGTGGCGGGCATCTGGTGCGAGGTGTTGGGCCTGGCGCGGGTCGGGGTCGCCGATGATTTCTTCACCCTCGGCGGCCATTCGCTGCTGGCCACCCAGGTCGCCTCGCGCCTGCTGCTGGCCTTCGGCGTCGAGCTGCCGCTCGCCACCCTCTTTGAACGCACCACCCTCGCCGCGCTGGCCGCCGAGATCGAGACTCTGCTCCGCGGCGCCACCGCGGGGAGCGCCGCGGCCGTGCCGCCGATCAGGCCGCAGCCGCGCACCGGCAGCCTGCCGCTGTCTTTCGCCCAGCAGCGGCTCTGGTTCATCGACCAGCTGGAGCCCGGAAGCCCGGCCTACAACCTGGCCTCCGCTCACCGCGCGATCGGCAGCCTCGACGCGGCAGCGCTCCGCTCCAGCTTCGGCGACCTGGTGGCCCGCCATGAGACGCTGCGCACGGTCTTCACCGGCGGCGAGGATGGACCGGTGCAGCGAATCGGCTCGCCTTGGCAGGTCGTGCTGCCTTACCTCGACCTCTCGCCGCTGGGCGATGCGGTGCGGCGCGCCGAGGCCGAGCGGCTGATCGAGGCGGAGGTGCTGCGGCCGTTCGACCTCGCGCGGGGGCCGCTGCTCCGCACCGCGCTGCTGCGCCTGGCGCCGGCAGAGCACGTCTTGGTGGTGAACCTCCATCACATCGCCGGCGATGGCTGGTCGGCCGGAGTGCTCGTCCGCGAGCTGGCAACCGTCTACGAGGCACGCTGCCAGGGCCGGCCCAGCCCGCTGCCGGCGCTGCCGATCCAGTATGCGGACTTCGCCGCCTGGCAGCGGCGCTGGCTCTCCGGCGCAGTCCGCGAGAGCCAGCTGACCTACTGGCAGCAGCGGCTCGCCGGCGCATCGCCGGTGCTCGCCCTGCCCACCGACCGGCCGCGGCCGGCGGTGCAGAGCTTCCGCGGCAGCAGCGTGCGCTTCATCCTGCCGCCCACCCTCGCGGCAGCCCTGCAGACCTCCTGCCGGCGCGGCGGCGTGACTTCCTACATGTTCCTGCTGGGCGCCTTCGCGACCCTGCTGTCGCGCTACACCGGAGAGACCGACCTCAACCTGGGGATGCCCGTCGCGGGCCGCAACCGCATCGAGACCGAGGGGCTGATCGGGTTCTTCGTCAACACTCTGGTGCTGCGCTGCGACCTCTCGGGTGATCCGATCTGGGCCGACCTGCTGCTGCGTCTGCGCCGCATGGTGCTGGAAGCGCACGCCCACCAGGACCTGCCTTTCGAGATGCTGGTCGAGGCCCTGCAGCCGCAACGGAGCCTGAGCCATGAGCCGCTGTTCCAGGTGGTGGCCGACTTTCACCACCGCCTGCCGGCGCCGCCGGGCTCCTTCTCGGGCCTCGCCTGGCACCCCGTCGAGATCGACCAGCAGGTCGTCCATTTCGACCTCATCCTGACCGGGATCGAGGGCAACCGGCTCGGCGGCAGCCTGGAGTACCGCACCGACCTCTTCGACGCCGCCACCATCCGCCGCATGGTGGGCCAGCTGGAGGTGCTGCTCGACGCGGCGGCGGCCGGCGATGGCCGGCGCCTCGCGGAGTTGCCGCTGCTCACGTCTTGGCAGCGGCACCACCTGATCGGCGAGGCCGGTTGCCGCGCCCACTTCCCCTCCGCCTGCCTCGACCGGCGCTTCGCGTCGCAGGCTGCGCGCCGCGCCGAGCATACCGCCGTGGTGGCAGGGGTCGAAGAGCTGACCTACCGCGACCTCGACCGCGCGAGCAACCGCCTGGCGCACCGCCTCCGGGCTGCCGGCGTGGGGCCCGAGGTGGTGGTGGGGATCTGCCTCGAGAGGTCTCCGCGGCTGGTGACGGCCATTCTCGCCGTGCTCAAGGCGGGCGGCGCCTACCTGCCGCTCGATCCGGCCTACCCGCGGGAGCGCCTCGCTTTCATGCTGCGCGACGCGGGAGCGCCGCTGGTCGTGACCGAGGCGGCCCTGGCCGGTGCGCTGCCGCCCACCGGCGCCCGCGTGCTGGCTCTGGATGACGCCTCCGGCGTACCCGAGGACGATGGCCCCATCGAGAGCACGGCCGTGCCGCAGAACCTGGCGTACTTGATCTACACCTCGGGCTCCACCGGCCGCCCGCGCGGCGTGCTGGTGAGCCACGGCCACGTCAGCCGTCTGCTCGACGCCACGCGCGAGTGGTTCGACTTCGGCGAGGACGACGTCTGGACGCTTTTCCACTCCTTCGCTTTCGATTTCTCGGTCTGGGAGATCTGGGGCGCACTGGCGCACGGCGGCCGGCTGGTGGTGGTGCCGTACTGGGTGAGCCGCGCTCCCGAGCGCTTCCACGCCTTGCTGGCGCAGGAGGGCGTGACCGTGCTCAACCAGACGCCGTCTGCTTTCCGCCAGCTGATCGCGGCCGATGAGTTGGCGGCGGCGCGCGGCGGCCAGGAGCGCCTCGCCTTACGAGTGGTGATCTTCGGTGGCGAGGCACTCGATCCCGCGAGCCTGGCGCCCTGGCTGGCACGGCATGGCGCCGTCCGGCCCCGCCTGGTCAACATGTATGGCATCACCGAGACCACGGTCCACGTCACCGGCCGCCCGCTCGCCGAGAGCGACGTGGCCTGCGGGGCTCGCAGCGTGATCGGCCAGGCGATCCCGGACCTCACCTTGCGCGTCCTCGGCCCCGGCCTCCACCTGCAACCGATCGGCGTCCCCGGCGAGCTCTGCGTGGGCGGGGCGGGCCTGGCCCGCGCCTATCAGGGCCTGCCGGAGAGGACGGCGGAGAAGTTCGTCCCCGATCCCTGGGCGGCAGAGCCCGGCGCTCGCCTCTACCGCTCGGGTGACCTCGGCCGGCGCCTGCCGGACGGCGATCTCGAGTACCTCGGACGGATCGACCATCAGGTCAAGGTGCGCGGTTTCCGCATCGAGCTCGGCGAGGTCGAGGCGGCGCTCGCGGCGCACCCCGAGGTCCGCCACTGCGTGGTGTCGGCGCAAGGGACGTCGCCCGGCGACGTCCGCCTCGTCGCCTACCT
>DATDGZ010000351.1:0-6931 GCA_036521795.1 Thermoanaerobaculia bacterium
GATCTTCCTCTTCGGGCGACTGCCGGTGGTCGGCCTCGGCGTGGCGCTGGCGCTGCTCGCCTGGCACTGGGCGCGCCGCCTCTACGGCGAGGCGGCCGGCCTGGTCGCGCTCGCGGGCTGCGCCTTCTGCCCCAGCCTCATCGCCCACGCCCATCTCGCCACGACCGACGTCGCCTTCGCGCTGGCGGCGACCGCCGCGCTCTACCTGGCGCAACGCTGGGTCGAGCGCCCGCGCCTGCCCGCCCTCCTCGCCGCCGGCGCCGCGCTGGGCCTCGCCCAGCTCACCAAGTTCAGCGCCGTGCTGCTCTACCCGGTTCTGCTGCTGCTCGCCGTCGCGGCCCTGGTCCGCGGCGAGCGCTTCCCGCTGTGCGACCGGCCGGACGCCGCCGGCGGCCAGCGCCGCCAGACCCGCGCCGCCGAGCTGGGCTGGAGCCTGGCGTCGCTGGCGGTGCTCGGACTGATCAGCCTGGCAGTCCTGGACGCCGGGTACCTGTTGCAAGGCGTCGGTGCCGCGGTGGGCAGCTTTCACTTCCGCAGCCGGCTGATGCAGGTGCTGGCCGCCGCCCTGCCGCGGGGGCTCCCGCTGCCGCTGCCAACCCCTTACCTGCACGGCTTCGACTCCATCCAGCTGATCAACGAGCAGGGCGAGTTCCCGACCTGGTTCTGTGGAAGATGGCTGCCCCAGGGAACCTGGCTCTACTACCCGGTGACCCTGCTGCTCAAGACGCCGCTGCCGCTGCTGGCCGCCTGGCTCGCGGCGCCCTTCGCGCGCCTCCCGCGGCCCCCGGAAGACGGCGGCCGCCGCCGGCACGAGGAGTTCCTCTGGTTGCCGGCGGTGGTGCTGCTCGCCGTCTTCTCCGTGGGATCGAAAGTCAGCTACGGTATCCGCTACCTGCTGCCGATCGTGCCGCTGGCCTGCATCTACAGCAGCCGCCTGGTGCCCTGGGTCCGCACCCGCGGCCGGGCGATCCGCGCGGCGGCCCTCGCGCTGCTGCTGATCTATCCGGTCTCGGCGCTCCTCGCGACACCCGACACCATCGCCTACTTCAATCCCCTGGCGGTGGGCGGCGGCGACCGCTACCTGCTCGATTCCAACCTCGACTGGGGTCAAGGCTTGAAGCGCCTGCGCGCCTTCCTCGACCGCGAGCACCTCCCCGGCATCCCCCTCGCCTACTTCGGCCACGTCGATCCATCCATCTACGGCATCCGCTGGCGCTTCCCCGACCCGAACCATCCCGGCCCGGCGGTGGTGAGCGCCAACTTCGCGCACGGCTATCCCTACGTCACGAACGTCAACGGCCACATGGTGCCCGTCCCGGCCGGCGCCTTCAGCTGGATCGGCCGCTACCCCCGCCGCGCCGAGCTGGGAGGGGGTCTCTACCTCTACGAGATCGGCGCTGACGCAGCGCCCCGATAGCGCTCTCGAGACGAGGTCGCGAGCTCAGGTTGCGGGCGTGCCGTCACCTATAGTGAGCGGCGGTTCAGGGTTTCTTAGGCTGGATGGCATCCAGCACGGACGGAGGCAGACCCTGCATTCGCCCCACGAAGGCCGCGAGAGTCCAGAGCTGCTCGTCGGTGTAGGTGGTACCCCAGGCGGACATGCCGGTCCTGCGGATGCCGTGCTTGATGATCCAGAACCGCTCGGGTTCCGAGTATTGCGTGCCGACGTACGCGAGCTCGGGCGGTAGGGAGAAGAGCACGCGCTTGCGACGCGGGCCTCCTGGCCAGCCGTGACATCCCTCGCAACCATCCAGGTAGAGTTTCCCGCCAGCGATCAGCTCGCGGTCGGTATGCGGCAACGAGCTCCGCACCTTGGGTGCGCTGCGCCGGACGGCGGCGTGCACGGCGAACTGCGTCAGCCGGCGTTGCCAGGCGGGAGCGGGGACGTCGGCGCGCACTTCGGCGGCGCCCAGCCGGAGGTATCCGAACACGGCCACCATGAGCAACACGAGCGTGCCGAGAAAACCGAGGATGAACTGTTTCATCGCAGCCCTCGATGTTGGCACAGGCTAGTTCGGCGCCGACGGCGCCGGCGGTTGTATCGCCTTGGCGACCGCGGGCGGCAGGTTGCCGATCCGGCCGATGAATGCGACGAGGCGCCAGAGATCGGAATCCGAGTAGTGCGGAGCTTGCGGGTACATCCCACTCATGCGAATGCCGTGCTTCGCGACCCAGAAGCGCTCAGCGTCCGAATACTGCGATCCGGCCTCTGGGAACTGCGGCGCCGGCGGAAAGAACGTCACACCGTAGTCGCTTGGATGTCCGGGAGCGCCGTGGCAGCCGACGCAATCGTTCATGTAGACCTTGCCGCCGGCCACCAGCGTGGCGTCCGCATGAGGCAGGGGATTCTGCATCGCCGCTGCTCGTCGCCGGACGGAGGCGCGCACCGCCGAGGGCATCAAGCCGGCTTCCCAGGCGGCGGGCTTCGCGTCGGCGGCCACCTCCATGAAGCCAAGGCCCAGGTAGGCGGCCGCAGCGATCGCCAGCAGGGCAAGCGCGCAAAGAGAGCCCGCAATCAGGTGCTTCACCTCGCAGGCCCCTGAGGAGAGCTGGCGGCCGGCTTCGGGCGGTGATGCGCGGCGTCGAAGAAGGCGGCCGCCAGCAGGTGGTTGTCGCGCTCGGGGATTCCGGTCGTGACGCTGGCCACCTGGATCACGGCCGCAACCGATGACCTCGAGAGATCCTGGTCATCGTAGACGAGGGTCACCGCGAAGGACATGAACTTGCCTTCGACCTCCGACATGCCTCCGAGGATCGGCACCAGGAAGCCGATCGTGGAATGGTTGCTGTCGAAGTTGGTAAAGGTGATGGGCGCCGCGCTGGCGCTGGCGCCGCTCCCGAGGAGCAGGATGAGGAGGACGATGGGCTGCTTCATCACGGCGCTCCTTGGGAGTCCTTTTTGGCGGTAGGATGGGCGAGCCCCATCCGACGCGGTCAGATTAGTCGGCGCGCGGTGCGAAGTCGTGAAGCTTCCCTGGGCAAGTCCTGAAGCTTCTCGCAGCTTTCTCCTGTCCGAAGGGGCGTTTTCACCGGCCGGCCGCGGCCAGCTGAGGCGTCGCATCGTCATGGCAGAGCTCGGAGCTCCCCGCCCCGCCGTTCCCCCGCCTTCCGGCGCTGTCATCTTCGGTCCGTTCCGCTTCGACGCCGCTGATGGAGCGCTGTTCCGGGACGGTGCCGAGGTGCCCTTGCCGCCCCGCGCCCTGGGGGTGCTGGCTCTCTTGGTCGAGCGCGCCGGCAGGCTGGTGCCCAAGCAGCTCCTGCTGGACACCGTCTGGAACGATGCCGTCGTCACCGAGACCTCGCTCACCGAGGCAGTGAGCGTGCTGCGCCAGGCACTCTGCGACAATCCCCAGGCACCGACCTACATCCAGACGGTCCACCGCAGAGGCTACCGCTTCATCGCCGTGGCCGAGCCCGCAGCGCCGGCAGCGGCGGGTCAGGGGCAGGGGCCGTTCATGGCTGCCGGGCGCGCTCCGGCTCCTTCGCCGTCCGCCGAGGCGGCGCGGCCGCAGGCGCCGCGCACGCTGGACGAGCCGGCCAGGGCCGCCACCCGGCTACCCCGGAGGACTGGCCTGGTGCTCGCCATCGCTGCGGCGGTGATCGCCGCATCCCTAGCGGGCCTGTGGCAGTCGCTGCGCCGGCCAGCCCCGGTCGCCGGAACGGAGGCGCCTCGGCGCCTGCTCATCGGCATCCCGCCTGGCGCCGTCCTGGATGCCGGGGTGGCACCGGCGCTTGCCCTCTCACCCTCCGGCCAGCAGCTGATCTTCGTGGCGCGCGAAGGTGGCACGCAGCGGCTGTACTTGCGCGCCCTGGACCGTTTCGAGGCCAGCCCGATCGGAGGGAGCGAGGGGGCCGCGGCGCCTTTCTTCTCGCCGGACGGCGAGTGGGTCGGCTTCTTCGCCCACGGCAAGCTCGAGAAAGTGGCGCTCGCCGGCGGCGAGCCGTTGGTCCTCTGCGACTCGCCTTACCCCTATGGCGCAAGCTGGGGCGAGGACGGCTCCATCCTGTTCGCGCCCGATTACGCCTCCGGTTTGCGCCGCGCCGCCGCCGCGGGCGGCCTTCCAACCGTGCTCACCACCCCTGATGCAAAGGCCGGTGAGATCGGCCACCGCTGGCCGGAGGTGCTGCCGGGTGGGCGTGCGGCCCTGTTCACGGTGTGGCGGCGCGATGGATGGAAAGACGCCTCGGTCGAGCTCCTCGACCTCCACACCGGGCATCGCAGGGAGCTCATCCGGGGAGGAAGCTATGCCCGCTATGCGCCCACGGGTCACCTGGTCTTCGCCCGCGCCGGCGGGACTCAAGGCTTGGCGGCAGTCGCTTTCGACCTGGAGCGGTTGGCGGTCCTCGGATCACCCGTCGCGGTTCTCGACGGAGTGCGCACCGACCCGGCCCAGGGAGCCGGCCAATTCACCATGTCGCGAGAGGGCACACTGGTGTACCTCCCCGGCGGGCCCCAGGGCAGCAGCAGGGCGGTCTACCGCCTTGCCCCCGACGGCGGCGGCCGGGCTCTGCCGCTGCCGGCGCGGTCCTACCGCAACCTGGCGCTCTCGGCAGACGGCCGGCGGCTGGCATTGACGGTGCGCGAGCTCGACCGCTCGGAGCTCTGGGTCTCGGAGATCGATCGCGGCAACCTCTCCCGCCTGACCTACGAGGGCGACAGCATCGAGCCGGTCTGGAGCCCCGACGGGCGATGGATCGCGTTCGCCTGGGCGCGCGGCGGACGCCACGAGATCTTCCGCGTCGCGGCGGACGGCAGCCATCCGCCCGAGCGCCTCCTGGGCGGGGGCAACAGCCGTGTCCCGACGTCCTTCTCGCCCGATGGCCGGCTCCTCGCCTTCACCGAGATCGCTCCCGCGACCGGTGCCGACCTCTGGGTGCTGCCGCCGGGGGGATCTCCGCGGCCTTTCTTGCGCACGGGTTTCAACGAAGCGGGGGCGCGCTTCTCGCCGGATGGCCGCTGGCTCGCCTACGAATCGAACGAGTCGGGGAGCATGGAGGTCTATGTGCGCCCCTTTCCCGGGCCGGGCGGGAAATGGCAGATTTCGGTGGGAGGTGGCGTGCTGCCTGCTTGGTCAGCCGACGGCCGTCGCATCGTCTATCGCAGCGGGGCCAAGCTCATGGCGGTGGAGCTTACCCAAGGCGGGGCCGGCCGCTTGTCTGCCGGTCCGCCGCACCAGGAGCTCGACGAACCGGAGCTCGACCGCTTCGCCTTGCGTCCGGACGGGCGCAGCTTCCTGGTCTTTCGGCGAGCCTCGGCGGAGCCGGAACGGCTGCACGTGGTCCTGGGCTTCGACAGGGAGCTCGCCCGCCTCGCGCCCGCGAGCGGCAGTGCTCCATTCCTTCCTGGCCGCTGAGATCGGCACCCTGCATTGGTCCGACAGCGAAGTCTGGTCGTCGAAATTGACGCCCGCGGGTTGGTTACGATCCGCAGGAAGCCGCTGAGAACGATGTCGGCCATGCCGAGCTCAGGCACTACTCGACCACGGTGGGTGAGCTCGTCGAGCGACCGGGTCTGCTCACGGGTCAGCTGCTCCGAGTTTCCGTGACGGGCGTCGCGGCGCGGCGGGGGCGGTCCCAGCGGCGGTGCATCCAGAGCCACATCTCGGGATGATCGCGGATCTCTCGCTCGATGGCTTCCAGGTAGCGGCGGGTGAGCGCGGCGACGACCGTCGCGGTGTCCTCGCCGCCCTTGCCGAGGTCGTCGTTCGCCCCGGCTTGGCTCGCGCCGCCGGCGTCCTCTCCGCTCGCGCCGCCGGCGCCCTCTCCGGAGGCTGCTGCCTCCTCCGGCAGGATGGGCGGGCGGATCACCAGGCGGTAGCGGCCGCCGGGCTGCGGGTAGGCGAAGACCGGCACCACCGGGCAGCCGTCGCGGAGGGCGAGGCGGGCGAGGACGGGGGTGGTCAGGGCCGGGTGGCCGAAGAAGGGGACCAGGATGCCTTCGCGCTCTTGCACGCGCTGATCGGGGAGGATGCCGACGCGGCCGCCGGCGCGCACGACCTGCAGCATGCGGCGGGCGGCGCCTCGCTTGGGGAGGACGGCGTAGCCGAGGCCGCGGCGCAGGCGCGAGAGCTCGCGCTCGAGGTGAGGATTGTCGGCCGGGCGGGCGACGGTGTGGAGGACGCCGCGGTAGAGGCCGATGGGGCGCCCCGAGATCTCCCAGTAGCCGTGATGGGCGCCGAGCAGGAAGACGCCGCGGCCCAGGCGCTCGGCGCGGTCGAGGTGCTCCCACCCCTCGTAGCTGAAGCGGCGGCAGAGCTCGACGGCGTCGAAGCGCTCGGAGGAGATGAGATCGAAGAGGGCGGCGCCGAAGTGGCGGAAGCAGGCGGTCACCAGCCGGCGGCGCTCCGTGGCAGGAAGCGTGGGGAAGGCGAGAGCCAGGTTGGCGGCGGCGACCTCGCGGTGGCGGCGGTCGAGGCGGCAGGCCAGGCCGCCGAGGAAGGCGCCGAGCGGCCGCGCCGCGGCATGAGGCAGGGCTCGGATGATCCCCTTGAACGCCAGGTAGGCGCCGTACTCCAGGCGGTGCCTTACCGGTGCGTGCTTCACGGCCGCCCTCGCTCGTCAGGCACCCTGCCGGCGAACCGCTGCTCGCGGCAGGTGCACCTGGCGTGCTTCACCGCCGGCCTCGCCGGGCGGTCACCGCCCTGGCCCGCCGCCAGCCTGGTGCGGACGAAGGTTGGCGGCTGGCGCGGCGAGGAGCCGGTCGACGGCGGCGTCGAGCCAGGTCCAGAAGGCTGGCTCCGGTTCGGCGGCGACCGGCAGCTCGGCGAGCGGCGCTGCCAGCCGGCCCAGGAGCTTGACGCGGTCCTTGGAGGTGACCAGCACGGCCGCGGCACCGCTTGCCGCGGCACGCGCCGCGATGTGGGCCAGGCTGGCAGGCGGAAAGGTGTAATGGTCGGGGAACCGCAGCTCTTCCATGACGGCGAAGTCTAGC
>DATDGZ010000352.1:0-4305 GCA_036521795.1 Thermoanaerobaculia bacterium
GCCAACCGGCAGATCTACGAGCGCGCCCGGGCCGACGCCAGGCTGTCCGGCATGTCCTGCGTCCTCACCGTCGCCGTCCTCGACGGCGGCAAGGTCACGGTCGGCCAGGTGGGCGACAGCCGCCTCTACGCTCTGGCGCCCGGCGACATCCGCAAGGTCACCCCCGACCACTCGCCGGTGGGGGCGCGGGAGGACGCCGGCGACCTCTCCGAGCTCGAGGCGATGCGCCACCCGCGGCGCAACGAGATCTTCCGCGACGTCGGCTCGAGCCCCCACGAGCCCGACGACGTCCGCTGGATCGACGTGCTGGAGGTGCCGTTCGAGGCCGGCGGAGCGCTGCTGCTGTGTAGCGACGGCCTCTCCGACATGCTCCCCTCGCGCGAGATCCTGGAGACCGTCGAGAGCAACGCCGCCTCGCCGCGGGCCGCCGTGCGCGCGCTGATCGAGCGCGCCAACGCGGCCGGCGGCAAGGACAACGTCTCGGCGGTGCTGGTGCTCGGCGACCGCTTCGCCGAGGCGGTGCGGCGGCGGGACGGCGGCGGTGCCACCGGCGGCGGCAGGGGCGGGAGCGGCACGTCCCGCGGCGGCGACCGGGCCGGCTTGGCCGGAGCCCTGCGAGGCGGCCGCGGCGGCGCCCGCACCGGTGGCACTGGCGGCACTGGCGGCGCTGGCGGCGCTGGCGGCGCTGGCGGCGCTGGCGCCGACGCCGGCCGCAGTCGAGACGCCGCTGGTGGCGGCGCCGCTGTCTCCAGCCGGGGACCGGCACGCACGGCGCCCGCGGCACCCTCCACCTCCAGCCGCAGCGGCGCCGCATGGGCCCGGACCAGCGCCGGAGACCGCCTGCGCCAGTCGCTCGCGGGGCGCCTCGGCAAGTGGCTCGTGGTGCTGGCGCTCCTGCTCCTCGCCGGCTTCACCGCCTACCGCTATCGCGGACCGCTCGCGGCCTGGGCCGGGGACCTCCTGGGACGTCTCGCGGGCCGCGGCGGCGCCGGCGGGAGACGCGCCGGCAATGCCTTCAGCGGTGGCGGCGCGGACGGTGCCAGCGGCGGCGGCAGCGGCAGCTCGCTGACCGTCGGGATCGGCGACGGCGGCTTCGCCACGATCGCCGAGGCGCTCGCCCAGGCCCGGCCCGGCGACACCGTCGACGTGGCTCCCGGCCGATACCCGGAGCGCATCGTCCTGCGCAGCGGCGTCAGCCTGGTGAGCCGCATCCCCCGGGGAGCGGTGCTGCAGCCGCCGCCCGCCGCGGGGAACGGCGGCGGCGGCCCGGCCGTGGTCGCGAACGGCGTCCGCGGCGCGCGTCTCGCCGGGTTCCGCGTGGCCGGCACGCCGCAAGCGCCGTGGAGCGTGGGCCTGCGCCTCGACGGCTCCGAGGTGGTGATCGAGGAGACCGAGGTGACCGGCGCCGCCGGCGCCGCGATCGAGATCCGCGGCGCCGACCGCTCGACGCTACGCTACTGCTACGTCCATCACAATGCCGGCCCCGGCGTCCTCGTCGCCGGCGATGCGGCGCCGCGGCTGCTGGCGAACCTGGTCACCGGCAACGGCACCCGGCCCGGCGCCCCGGCGCCGGGAGTGGAGGTGCGGGACCTGGCGGCGCCGCTGCTTGCCGGCAACCGCATCGAGGGCAATGGCGGCCCCGGCGTCTCGCTGCCGGTGCCGGAGCGGGTCGACGAAGTCTGGCGCTGGAACACCTTCGGCGCGGTCCCGCGCGAGCAGGCGGTGCGGGTCGCGAGCGGTCCTGCCGGCGCGGCTGCCGGCGCCCCCGGCCGGGCCGTCGCCGCCCGTTCGCTCGCCGCCCGCCCCGCGGCCGCCGCTGGCGCCGGCCCTCCCGGCACGGCAGCCCGAGCCGCGGCCTCCCGCGCACCTCGGAGGCAGGGATGACGGTGCAATCGGTTCCCGCCGTTCCCACCCTAACCCTCGTGGGCCGCCAGCACACCATTGGCCGCTTCGAGATCAGGGACTTCCTCGGCCGGGGCGCGATCGGCGACGTCCTGCTCAGCTGGGACCCCCGGGAGGAGCGCCTGGTGGCGCTCAAGGTGGTGCGCGCCGCCAAGACCGATCCCGAGATGCTGGAGGCGGAGAAGAACGGCCTCTCCCTGCAGGCGCAGCTGGCCGCGGTGGCGCCGCAGGTGGCGGCGGTCTACGAGCAGGGCGAGGACGGCGACTTCTTCTGGGTGGCGATGGAGTACGTCGCCGGGACCGACCTCTCGGAGGTCCTCGCGCGCGGCGCGGTGGCCGAGGCGAGGGCGGTCGGTATCGCCCTCGAGCTGGTGTCGATGCTGGAGATCTGTCACGAGTTCTCGGCCGAGATCGGCGGCCGGCGGATCTTCGGCATCGTCCACGGCGACATCAAGCCGGAGAACATCCGCCTCCAGGACGAGGACCGGGTGCGGGTGCTCGATTTCGGGATCGCCAAGCATCTCTCCCAGACGCGGCGGTTCACGGTCAACCTCTTCGGCAGCCTGCCCTACACCCCGCCCGAGCGCCTGGAGCGGGGGGTGGTGGACCGCCACTCCGACCTCTGGGCGGTCGGCGTGGTCCTGGCGGCGATGGTTTCGGGCCGGCGCCCCTTCCCCGGCAACACCCCCGAGGAGCTGGAACAGGCCATCCGGCACGGGGTGCCCCCGCTGCCGCTCCCGGACGGCTGCTCGCCGGGGCTCTCCCACGTGGTCGAGAAGACGCTCGCCTTCGACGTCGGCCGGCGCTACCAGACCGCCGCGGAGCTCAAGGCCGACCTCGCGGCCTTGCGCGACGGCTTGCCGCTGCCGGCGGCGCAGGCGGACGACGGCGCCGGGGGCGACCTCCATGCCACCCGCCGCACCGTCCGCCCGCTGTCGCCCGAGGAGATCCGTGCCGCCGAGGCCACCCGCCGCACGGACGGCTGGGCCGCGGAGCCGCTCGCACGCGCCGCCCTGACCCCGATGCCCGCGACCGCCGCGGACGCCGCCGCGCCGGCGGGGACGGCGGGGACGGCGGCCGCGGCAGCCCCGGTGGCCGCACCGACCGTCGCGGCAGCGACGGTGCCGCGGCCCCGGCGGCGCTTCCGGCGGGTGGTCCTGCTGCTCGCCGCCGCCGCTCTGCTGGCCCTCGGCGCCACCCAGATATGGGCGTGGAACCAGGCCAAGCAGCTGCGCCGCGACCTGGCGGAGGTGCATCCGGACCTCGACGCCCTCGTCGAGCACTACGACAAGGCCGCCACCTGGAGCTGGCTCTCGAGCGATCTCTTCGGCGTCGGCGACGAGCTCGAGCGCTCGCTCACCGCGGCCGCCTCGCGCATCCTCGACAGCTACCACGGCGACGACCCGACGACCAGTCAGCGGGGATGGGATACGGCCTACCGCTACCTTCACGCCGCGGCCCAGATCGCGCCGCGTGACCGCGGCGTCCGGTCGCGGATGCTCTATGCCCACGCCCACCTCGACCGCCTCGCGTCGCTCGCCGCGCGCGGCAAGGGCGACCGCCAGCAGTCGCTGGCGCTGAGCAAGGAGGCGATCGCGGAGTTCCAGGAGGCGTCGCGCCTGGACCCCGCCTGGCCGGACCCCTACCTCGGCCTGGCCCGGATCTACGCCTATGACCTGTTCGACCTCGACGCCTTGCAGAAGACGCTCGACGAGCTGACGCGGCGCGGCTACCCGCTCGGACGGCGCGAGAATGCGATGCTCGGCGACGCCTTCCGCATGCGCGGCCTGGCGCTCGAGGCGCGCGCCCACCAGGTGCGCGGCGGGGCCGGCGAGATCGACCTGCTCAAGCAGGCGCGCGACGACCTGGAGCAGGCGGTCCACTACTACGCCGGTATCCCGGGCTTCGCCGCCGCGGCCGGCAACCGCCAGGAGGCCGAGGCGCACCTGGAAGCGATCGATGCACGGCTGTCGGCGCACCATCCTCTAGACTTCTGGGAGCGGCTTGGCCGCGCGCTGACGCGGGAGTTCCGCAAGCCCGGCGGAGGTTGACGGCGAGTAACGGCGAGGAGCTCGGCGCCGCCTGCCGCCACCCGCCGGCCGGCGTCGCCGGCGTCCCCGGACCTCGGCTACTGCAACGATCGCGCGGGAAGCACCGTAAGGAGAACGGATGGGCGTCACCATCAGCCGCGCCGCCGAGCGCCACAGCCAGCCCGGTCCGTGGCACCGCGCCGCGGGTCTGGCGGGCGATCCCGCCGCCCATCGCCGCGGGCGCGAGGCCGCGCTCCTGGCGGTCTCGGGCGTCGTCGTCGTGTTCGCCGCCGTGCTGACCTGGCTCGCCGTCTCCCGGCCGCTCGCCGACCTCGACGCCAGAATCGCCCGCGGCGAGATCGTCAACCTCAAC
>DATDGZ010000353.1:0-5135 GCA_036521795.1 Thermoanaerobaculia bacterium
GGCTGCTCGAGGAGGGGCCGCCGGACGAGCTCTACCTGCGGCCGGCGACCGAGTTCGTGGCCACCTTCCTCGGCAGCGCCAACCTGATGGTCGGCGAGTGCGTGGCCGACGGCGTGCGCCTCGGGCCGGTACGCTTCCCGCTCGCCACCAGCGGCGGCGAGACGGCGGCTGCGCCGCGCCGCGTGCAGGTGCTCTTCCGCCCCGAGGACGTGGCGCTGTGCGACTCCGCGGAGGCCCTGGCCCGCCTCTCCTGCCAGCCGCTGGGCCGGGCGGTGGTCGAGCAGCGCGCCTTCGTCGGCTCCTATGAGCGCCTGCGTTTGCGCCTGCCGCCGCTGCCGGGCGTGCGCCCGATCGCGCCGCCGGTGCCGTTCGGCAGCGACGAGATCGTGATCGAGGCGACCCGCCCCCAGACCGAGGCGCGCGCCTACAAGCTGCAGACCGGCGATGTCGCCTGGGTGGGCGTGCGCCGCGTCCACGCCCTGGCCCACCCCGGGTTGCGCCTGCTGCTGCTCGCCGACGGCACCCCGGCCTCCCAGGCCGCGGTCGCGCTCGGCGGTCAGCTGGCGCGGCTGGCGCACGCGCGGGTCACCGTCCTGGGCCACCTCGCGGCGGGGAGCGGCCATGGCGCCTTGCCGGAGAAGCTCGAAGCGATGCTGCAGCAGGTGCGGGAGACCCTCGGCAGCGGCCTGGCCGCGCTCGAGACGCGCACCGTCGCCGAACCGCTGGCGGACGCGGTCGCCGACGAGGATGCCCGCCAGCCCGCCGACCTGGTGGTGGTCGGGCAGCCGGCGCGCGACGGGGTCGAGCTGGCGGAGCGCCTGCTGGGTGGCGGCGCTCACAATCTGCTGCTGGCTCGCGCCGCCCCCGCCCAGGCCATCGAGCGGGTGCTGATCTGCGTCGCCATCGGCGAGCCGGGCAAGGCCGACGTGTCCTTCGCCGGCCGGCTGGCGCGCCACCTGGGTGCCGAGGTGACGATCCTGACGGTGCTGCCCGAGGCCGAGCGTGGCGGCCCGACCGCGGGCGCCCAGCGTTTCCTGGCGAGCTGCGCCCGCACCATGGCGCGGCTGGGGGTCGCGGCGAGCACTCGCACCCGCTTCGGCGCGCCGCGCGAACAGATCGTGCTCGAGCGGGCCGAAGGGCGCCACGACCTGCTGGTGCTCGGCGCGCCGCTGCCCCGCGCCGGCCGGCAGCGCATCGATCTCGGCGGGCTGATGGCCAGGCTGCTGCGCGAGTCCGAGGTGCCGGTGCTCATCGTGCGCTCGCCGGAGGCCGCCGCATGACCGCGCTTGCCGCGCAGGAGGAGAGAATGAACGGACGCCACCAGCCGCTCGTGTCGAGAGTTGCGAAGTTGACGCGTGCCGCGTTGCTGGCGGGCCCGCTGGCCGCCGGCGCCCTTGCCGCCGCCACCACCGCCGCCGCTCCGGCCGCCCAACCCGCCGCCGCGCCGAAGGAGATCACTCTGCTCAACGTCTCCTACGATCCGACGCGCGAGCTCTACCACGACTTCAACGCCGCGTTCGCCCGTTCCTGGAAGGCGAAGACCGGCCAGGAGGTGACCGTCCAGCAGTCGCACGGCGGCTCCGGCAAGCAGGCGCGCGCGGTCATCGACGGCCTCGAGGCCGACGTCGTGACCCTCGCCCTGGCCTACGACGTCGACGCCATCGCCGCCGCCGGCCTGCTGCCCGCCAACTGGCAGGGCCGCCTGCCAGGCAACAGCTCGCCCTACACCTCGACGGTCGTCTTCCTGGTGCGCAAGGGCAATCCGAAGCGGATCCACGACTGGCCGGACCTGGTGAAGCCGGGGGTGCAGGTCGTCACCCCGAATCCCAAAACCTCGGGCGGCGCGCGCTGGAACTATCTCGCCGCGTGGGGCTTCGCGCTCCGGAGCTACGGCCAGGAGGCAAGGGCGCGCGATTACGTCACCCGCCTCTACCGCCAGGTGCCGGTCCTCGACACCGGCGCGCGCGGCGCCACCGTCACCTTCGTCGAGCGCGGCATCGGCGACGTGCTGATCGCCTGGGAGAGCGAGGCGATGCTGGCGGCCAACCTGCTCGGCAAGGGCAAGCTCGAGATCGTCACGCCGGGCGTCAGCGTGCTGGCGGAGCCGCCGGTGGCGGTGGTCGACAAGGTGGCGGCCAAGCACGGCACCGCGGCGGCGGCCAGGGCCTACCTCGAGTACCTCTACTCGCCCGAGGGCCAGGAGATCGCGGCCCGCAACTACTACCGGCCGCGCAACCAGGCGGTGGCGGCGCGGCACGCGGCGCAGTTCCCGCACCTGCAGCTGTTCACCGTCGACCAGGTCTTCGGCGGCTGGACGAAGGCGCAGAAGACGCAGTTCGCCGACGGCGGCATCTTCGATCAGATCTACCGGATGCCGCGATGACGGCGGCGGCGGGGCGTCCGCGGCGCGGCGTGCTCCCGGGCTTCGGCCTGGCGATGGGCTTCACGCTGACCTATCTCAGCGTCATCGTGCTGATCCCCATCTCGACCCTGGTGTGGAAGAGCGCCAGCCTCACCTGGGCGCAGTTCTGGAGCACGGCGACCGGGCCGCGCGAGCTCGCCGCCTACCGGCTGAGCTTCGGCGCGGCGCTGGCGGCGGCGGCGGTCAACCTGCTGTTCGGGCTGCTGCTGGCCTGGGTGCTCGAACGCTATGCCTTTCCCGGCAAGCGGCTGGTCGACGTGATGGTGGACCTGCCGTTCGCGCTGCCCACCGCGGTGGCGGGCATCTCCCTCGCTTCGGTCTACGCCAAGGACGGCTGGCTGGGCCGCTGGCTGGAGCCCGCCGGCATCCACGTGGCGTTCACGCCGCTCGGCGTGATGGTGGCGCTCACCTTCGTCGGCCTGCCGTTCGTCGTGCGCACCGTGCAGCCGGTCCTGCACGACCTGTCCCCCGAGATCGAGGAGGCGGCGGCGACGCTCGGCGCCCGCCGCGGCCAGACCTTCCTGCGGGTCCTGCTGCCGGAGCTGCTGCCGGCGGCGCTGACCGGCTTCGTGCTGGCGCTGGCGCGCGCCCTGGGCGAGTACGGCTCGGTCATCTTCATCGCCGGCAACATGCCGATGCGCTCCGAGATCACGCCGCTGCTGATCATGATCAAGCTCGAGGAGTACGACTACCCGGGAGCCACCGCCATCGCGCTGGTGTTCCTGGCCGCCTCGTTCTCGCTGCTGCTGCTGATCAACGTCCTGTCTTGGCGGCGCGCCGCCGCCGGAGCGCTGCCGGCATGAGGAACCTGCCGCCGGGCGCGCGCTCGCGCCACCTGGGCGAGTCGCCGGCGGTGCGCTGGCTGCTGATCGGCGTCGCCCTGGTCTTCCTCGTGCTGGTGCTGTTCGTGCCGCTGCTGGCGGTCTTCGCCAAGGCGCTGGCGCCGGGGGTGGCGGCGTTCGCGGCGGCGGTGCGCGATCCCGACACCCTGGCGGCGATCCGCCTGACTCTCGTCACCGCCGGCATCGCGGTGCCGGTCAACGTGCTGTTCGGCCTGGCGGCGGCGTGGGTCGTCACCCACTTCCGCTTCGCCGGCAAGAACCTGCTGATCACTCTCATCGACCTGCCGTTCAGCGTCTCGCCGGTCGTCTCCGGCGTCATCTTCGTGCTGCTGTGCGGCGCCCGCGGCGTGCTCGGGCCGTTCCTCGCCGCGCACGACATCAAGATCATCTTCGCGCTGCCGGGACTGGTCCTGGCGACGATGTTCGTCACCTCGCCGCTGGTGGCGCGCGAGCTGATGCCGCTGATGCAAACGCAGGGAGACGAGGAGGAGCAGGCGGCGCTCACCCTCGGAGCCTCGGGCTGGCGGACGTTCTGGCACGTCAGCCTGCCGAAGATGCGCTGGGGGCTGCTGTACGGCGTGGTGCTCTGCAACGCGCGCGCGATGGGCGAGTTCGGCGCCGTCTCCGTGGTGTCGGGACACATCCGCGGCGTCACCACGACGATGCCGCTGCAGGTCGAGATCCTCTACAACGATTACCAGTTCGCCGCCGCCTTCACGGTCGCCTCGCTGCTGGCGCTGCTGGCGCTGGCGACCCTGGTCGTCAAGAGCCGCATCGAGAAGCGGGCGCTGTAGGTGCGGCGTTTTCGCGATGACGGTTGACGCTACACTGAACTGGCCATGCGCCGCCTGAGCCTCTCCTCGTTGTTGATGGCGCTCAACGCCGGCCTGGTGCTGGTGGCGGTGGTGGGGACGGCGGCCGGCGCGGTGCGGGTGCTGCGGCAGCTCGCCGACCGCCAGGCGCTGGCGCGCGCCGACCTCGCGGCGCAGAGCGCGGCGCTGGCGATCGAGCGCGCCGGCGACCGGGTGCTGGCCTCGGCGCGCCTGCTCGCCGACCGCCCGGCGGTGGGACGCATCCTGTCGGCAGGGGACCGCGCCGGCCTGGCGGACTGGCTCGAGCGCTTCCGCCGCACCAGCGATCTGAGTGGCTGCGCGCTTTTCGCCGCGGAGACTGGCGGACCTGGTCCGGCTGGACCACTCGCCAGGGAGGTAGCGGGACCCGGCGAAGGTGGACATCTCGCCGGGGAGACAGGCGGTCGCGGCACGGGTGGACGCCTGCTGGCGAGCGCCGGTCCGCCGCTGGCCTGGGCGACGCTGCGGCGGCGGGAGGGCGGCCGCTCGCTGTTCACCGACGACCAGGGCCGCCTGGTCCTCGGCGGCTCGGCGCCGCTCGCCGGCGCGCCAGGGGTCGAGGCGGTGACCGCCCGCGTCCTGGACGAGGGCTACGCGCGTCGCCTCGGCCGGCAGGTCGGGCTGCCAGTGACCGTGCTGGACAGCCGCGAGGCGGCGAAAGCCTCGGCGCCGGCAGCTCGGCTGCGCGAGCAGGCCCTGGCGGCCGGCCCCCCGGGGCTCGGCGGCGGCGCCGCGCCCGCCGGCGTTTCCGCGCCCGAGGCGTCCGCCGCGTCCGCCGCGCCCGCCGCGCTCGCCGCGCTCGCCGCGCCCGCCACCCATGGCATGGGGAGCGCGCCGGCGGCGGCGCGCCTGGACGCCATCGATCGCTACGTTGCCGACCGGCCGCTCTTCGGGCCGGCTGGCGAGGTCGTGGGAGTGGTCGAGGCGGAGCTGCCCGCGGCGGCGGTGGACGGCCCGCTGGGCACGCTGGTGGCGCGGCTGATGGCGCTGGCGCTGGTCGTGGCGTCGCTCGCCACAGCG
>DATDGZ010000354.1:0-7222 GCA_036521795.1 Thermoanaerobaculia bacterium
TCACGGCGTTACTTCAAGTGCACCGCGGCTTCGCTTGGTCAGGTAGAGCGTGCCGTTGCCGTCAGCCGCCATCACCCGGAGGCAGCAGGTCCTGCCGGCCACCCCTGCCACCTGGACGAGGTCGGCGAGGGAAAACTCCGCGAGGTCTCCAGCTAGTTTCATGACCATTCCCAGGGGATCGAGACCGTATTGCTGCCGAGTGCTCATGGTAGGAGCGAGATGCGGCACGTTCGTGACACGCGGGTGACAGGCCGGCACGGCAGGCCCTTGGGGCGGCGGAGGCCGGGGAGACATTCGCCGCCGGGGGGCCTGCCGGGCGCGCGGCACGAGTCATGCAAATTGTGCTGCGGTGGCGGGGCGGCGATCGTGTATCCGGGGCCCCTCCGCCGCGACCTTTACCAGTTCAGGAGGCTTCCGATGAGAGCTACCACCCGCGCGCTCGGCTGTGCGCTGCTCTTGCTGTCCGGCTTCGCCGCCGCCGCCCATGCCGCCGACCAGGGCCGCGTGCTCGGCACCGTGGTCGGCGCCGCCGGCGCCCCGCTGGCCGGCGTCAAGGTGATCATCACCAGCCCGGACATGGCCACCTACCGGGTGGAGAAGACCACCGACGCTCGCGGCCAGTTCAGCGCCATCATCCTGGACGCGCAGCGCCAGTACACGATCCACCTCGAGAAGCAGGGCTACGTCACCCTGGAGCAACCGCTCAAGCTGAAGATCGAGGACACGCTGCGCGAGAGCTATTCCCTGCAGCCGGCCACCGGGCCGGCCGCCGCGGGCCCGCAGTCAGGCGGCGCGGCCGCTCCCGGCGCGCCGCCTGCCGGACAACCCGCCGGGGCCTCCGGCAAGGCGGCGCCAGCTCCGCCGCCGGCGGACGCCGGCGCGGCCAAGGCCAAGCACGACGCCGCCGTCGCCTACAACGAGGGCGTCGCGGTCCTCAAGGCCAAGGACATGCAGACCGCCATCGCGAAGTTCGAGCAGGCGGCGGCAATCGATCCCAAGCTGGCGGAGGCCCATGCCATCCTGGCCGGTCTCTACCTCGAGCAGCACCGGCCCGCCGACGCGCTGGCGGCCGCCGACCGCGCCCTGGCGCTCGAACCCGGCAAGCCGCGGGTGATGATCGACCGCTACCAGGCGCTCAGGGCCCTCGGCGACAAGCAGCGCGCCGCCCAGGCGCTCGCCGAGCTGGCGGCCAGCCATCCCGGCCCCGAGCTGGCGCGCGACGTCGCGGTGAGCCTGTACAACGAGGCGGCCGACGCGCTGCGCGAGAAGCACGTGGAGGACGCGGCCGCCGATCTCGAGCGCGCGATCGAGGTGGACCGGACCCTCGAGCCGGCCTACGGGGCGCTCGCCAACGTCGATCTCACGAAGAAGGATTACCCGGCAGCCCTGGACGTGGCCGACCGCTGGGTGGCAGCCGCGCCCCAGAGCCTGTCGGCCCTGCAGCTGCGCTACAAGGTGCTGTCCGAGCTCAAGGACCCGCGCGCCCAGCAAGCCAAGGCGGCGATGGACAGCGCCAAGGGTGACGCCTCCAATCCTCTGAATCACGGCATCGAGCTCTACAACGGCAACCGCATCCCGGAGGCGACCAAGGTCTTCGAGAGCGTGCTCCAGGCCGACCCCAAGAACGCCCGCGCCCACTACATGCTGGGGCTCTGCTACACCAACACCGGCGACCTGGCGCGCGCCAAGGAGCACCTCGAGACCTTCCTGCAGCTGGCGCCGAACGATCCCGAGGCGCAGAGCGCGCGCCAGATGCTGGCCGAGCTCAAGTAAGACGGGACCCGGAGCGCCGGACGCCGAGGACGCCAGGGAGCAGCCGCGGCGAGTTGCCGCCGGACGGGCGGCGAGATCTCAGCTGAAGATCTCGGGCAGGGGGATGCTGAGCCCGGGCAGGAGCGGGGTCTCCAGGACGTCGCCAGCGCCGAGAGACAGCGATGCCAGGAGGGCCAGGCGTCCGGAGGCGTCGCGCCGGTAGACACCGAGGGTGTCGGTCTTCGGATCGGCGAGCCAGTATTCCTCGACGCCGTAGGCGTCGTAGAGGCGCAGCTTGCGGACCCTGTCGATGTGACGGCTCGACGGCGAGAGGACCTCGACCACGAGGTCGGGAGCGCCGTCGACGTACCGCTCCAGCAGCCGATTCGCGTTCGTGGCCGAGACGTAGAGCACGTCGGGCTCGACCACGTCGAAGCGGGAGAACAGCACGTCGAGCGGCGCCGTGAAGACCTCGCCGAGCCGGCGCGGCCGGACGAAGGCGCTGATCGCGAACGCGATATTGAACGCCACGCGCTGGTGCTTCACGATGGGTGACGGGCTCACGATGTGCTCGCCGTCGATCAGCTCGTGCCGGAAGCGGTCGTCGGGAAGGGCCTGGAGGTCCTCATAGGTCATCTTGCGCTGCCCGGTGCGGATGTTCATCGGAAGTTCGCCTCCGCGCCGATGTTAGCCCCTACCTGGTATAGACGCAATTCGGCCTGGAGAATTCGCAGGTGGCGTCGTCATGTCGTGTCCGCCGGCGCCTTCCCCGCTCGGTGCTCGGGCGCGTCCCAGCCGGCGCGGCCGTCTACGACGCCGCCTTGAGCGGCAGCCGCAGGCGCGCCGCGCAGCCGGGCGGCGGGACGCGGTTGTCGAGGGTCAGGGCGCCGCCGTGGGCCTCGGCGATCTGGCGCGACAGGGCAAGGCCGATGCCGGTGCCGTCGGGCTTGGTGGTGTAGAACGGCACGAAGAGGTTCTCGCGGCTGGCCAGGCCCGGCCCTTCGTCCTCGACCGTCACCTCCAGGAAGGCGCCGTCGACGCGCCAGCCGATGCCGACGCCGCCGACCCCGCCCCGGGTCGAGAGGGCCGCGTCGGCGGCGTTGCGGACCAGGTTGATGAGCAGTTGCTCGAGCTGGTCGGCGTCGCCCTCGACTTCCAGGGCCGTCCCGCGCTCGACGAACACCGGCAGGCGGTCCTCGAGCGCGGCGACGCGCCGGATGAGTGCCGAGACCTCCAGCGGCGCCAGGCGCGGCGGCGGCAGCCGGGCCAGCCGCGCGTAGGCGGCCATGAAGCGCAGCAGCGACTCCGAGCGGTCGGCGATGACCTCGAGGCCGCGCTGGGCGTCCTCGCGCCAGTCGGCGGGCGGCTCCTCGCGGCCGATCAACGACGAGAGCGTCGCGGCCATCGAGCGGATCGGCGCCAGCGAGTTGTTGAGCTCGTGCCCCAGCACCCGGATGAGCCGCTTCCATGCCTGGCGCTCCTCCTCGCGCAGGGTGCGGGAGACGTCGGAGATCACCAGCAGCCGGTGCGGGAGGCCGCGCTCGCGGAAGCGGCTGCGCCGCACGTCCCACCGTCCCGGCCCGCCCGGAAAGGCGTGATCGAGCGTGCGCTCCTCCTCGCCGGCGAGGAACGCGGCGAGCTCGAGCGCCGCTGCCGAGCGTCCCAGCAGCCGCTCGGCGGGCGCCGCCAGCAGCCGTTCGCCGGCGCGGTTGACGAGCTGCAGCCGATCGCGGTCGTCGAAGGCGAAGATCGCCACCTCGACCTCTTCGATGACGCGGTGGAGCAGCGCCGTCGCCTCCACCGCTCCGAGGCGCTGCTCGCGCAGGGTGCCTCCCAGGGCGTTGACCTCCTCGAAGACCTGCCCCAGGGCGTCGAGCCGCGGCGCCGGCCGGGCGCGCAGCGAGAAGTCGCCCTCGCGCAGCGCCGAGAGCAGGTTGGCGAGCGTCCGCAGTGGGCGGACCACCCGCGTCTGCAGCGTCGAGGCGAGCGCCCACCAGGCGACGATCAGCAGCGCGGCGAGCGTCCAACGGGCCCCGGCGGAGTACGGCCCCGCCCAGAGGAGCGCCAGTCCGAGCAGCGCTCCCGGCAGGCCGACCGCCAGCGCCTGCAGCAGGACGCGGGTCTCGAAGCCGCCCGCCCGCCGCTCAGAGTCCATGCTTCTCGATCCGGCGGTAGAGGGCGCTGCGCGACAGGCCGAGGGCGCGGGCGGCCTGGCTGACGCTGCCGCCATGGCGCGCCAGCGCCTTCTCGATCAACAGCCTCTCGACGTCCTCGAGCGGCAGATCTTCGATCGGCGCCGGGCCGGGAAGGGCCGCGCCGCTGCCGGCGGCATGCAGGCCGAGGTCCGCGGCGCGCAGCCGCTCGCCCGCCGCCATCAGCACGCCGCGCTCGACCGCGTGGTCGAGCTCGCGCACGTTCCCCGGCCAGTGATGGGCGAGCAGCGCCTGGACGGCGTCCTCGGCGAAGCCGCGAAGGCGTTGGCGGTAGCGGCCGGTGTGCTGGGCGAGGAAGTGCTCGGCGAGCGGCATGACGTCGGGGCGCCGCGAGCGCAGCGGCGGCACCTGGATCTCGACCGTGTTGAGGCGGAACAAGAGGTCCTGGCGGAAGCGCCCGGCGCCGACCTCCTGGCGCAGGTCGGCGTTCGTCGCCGACAGCAGGCGCACGCTCGCCGTGCGCGTGCGCGAGGAGCCCAGGCGCTCGAACTCCCCGGTCTCGAGGACGCGCAGCAGCCGCGCCTGCTGCGACACCGAGATGTTGGCGATCTCGTCGAGGAAGAGCGTGCCGCCATCGGCCAGCTCGAAGCGTCCGACGCGGTCCTCCTTGGCGTCGGTGAAGGCGCCGCGGACGTGACCGAACAGCTCGCTCTCGAACACCGACTCCGAGAGCCCGCCGGTGTTGACGGTCACCAGCGGGTTCCCGGCACGCGGCGAGACCGCGTGCAGCGCCCGCGCCACCAGGCCCTTGCCGGTGCCGTGCTCGCCGGTGATCAGCACGTTGGCCTCCGACGGGCCGACCCGCTCGACGAGCTCGAGCACCTGCCGCATCTCCGCCGACTCGGCGATCGGCAGCGGCCGCTGTCCCGGAGGATAGGCGCCGCCGCCGCCGGCGTCGCGCAGCAGCTGGTTCTCCGCTGCCAGCCGGTCGCCCCGCCGCAGGGCGCGGGCCAGCTCCACCTGCGTGCGCAGCACCGAGAGCAGGCGCTGGTTCTCCCACGGCTTCTCGAGGAAGTCGCGCGCCCCCTGCCGCATCGCCGCCACCGCCAGATCGATGCTCGCCCAGGCGGTCATCACCACCACCGGCAGCGCGGCGTCGAGGTCGCGCAGCCGCGCCAGCAGGTCGAGGCCCTCCTGGCCGGAGGTCGTGTCGCGGGAATAGTTGAGGTCGATGAGAGCGACGTCGAGATCCCGCGTCGCCGCCGCCGCCACCACTTCCGCCGGTGACGAAGCCAACACCGCCTCGAACCCCTCCGCCTTGAGCAGCAAGCGCAAAGCCTCCCGCACCTGCCGCTGGTCGTCAGCCACCAGCACCCGGGGCCGGGGGGGAGCGGATGCGCTCATACCGACACTCTACCCCCACGCGCCCAGCACTCGAGGTACCGGTGCCCCTAAGAAATGTCCACTGAGGAGTTTTGCTCGGCGCCGCAGGAGAACCGGAAGGGCCCGGGGCAGCGGATCTCCCCCCGGGCCCGGCCAAGCCGCTTCTTTCGATGGAGGCGAGCTAGACGACGAAGCCCCTCTCGGCGAGCTCTTTCTCTTCGACCTGGCGCTGCGGGCCCTGCTCCTCCTCGACGACCCGGCCGTCGAACAGGTGGATGGTGCGGTCGGCATAGCGCGCGAAGCGCGGGTCGTGGGTCACCATGCAGATCGTGGCGCCTTCCTTGTGCAGCTCCGCGAGCAGATCCATGACCGCCTCGCTGTTGCGCGAGTCGAGGTTGCCGGTGGGTTCGTCGGCGAGCAGGATCGAGGGCTTGCCGACCACGGCGCGGGCGACCGCCACGCGCTGCTGCTGGCCGCCGGAGAGCTGCGACGGGTAGTGCTTCATGCGGTGAGACATCCCGACCCGCTCCAGCGCTTCCTGGACGCGTTCCTTGCGCTCCTTGGCCGCCATGCCGCGATAGGTCAGCGGCAGCTCGACGTTCTCGTACACCGTGAGGTCGCCGATCAGGTTGAAGGCCTGGAAGATGAAGCCGATCTCCTGGTTCCTGATGCGGGCGCGGTCCGAGAACGACAGCTCGGCCACCTGCTTGCCGTTCAGCCGGTACTTGCCCTCGGAAGGCGTGTCGAGCAGGCCGAGGATCGACAGCAGGGTGGTCTTGCCGCAGCCCGACGGGCCGGCGATCGAGACGTACTCGCCATTGCGGATCTCGAGATGGATGCCGGACAGGGCATGAGTCTCGACCTCGTCGGTCAGAAAGACCTTGGTCACCCCTTCGAGCAGGAGCAATGCCTCGGTGGATGCGTTCATCAATCGTCTCCTCAAGGGACGCGGTGAATAATTATACCTTTATAGTCTCAAGGCGGTCGTGCGGTCGCGCGGTATCGGTCGCGGCGTGGGTCATTTCAAGTCGATGACCTGGTAGCCATCCTGGGCCGAGGTGTCGGACAGGATCACCTGGTCGCCGGGCTTGAGCCCGCTCACGATCTCGATGGTGTTGACGGAGCTTCGTCCGAGCATCACCGGCACCCGCGTCGCTTCCTTGCCGTCCGGGCTCAGCTTGAACATCTCGACCTTGCTCTGGGCCTGGCCGTACGCCGGCCGGCCGACGTAGAGCACGTTCTCGAGACGCTCGATCTCGATGGTGCCGTCCACCGACAGGTCGGTGCGCGCGCCCTGCGGCAGCGGAGCTTGCAGCGCCACGTCGACCAGCACCGTGCCGTCCTGCACCGAAGGGGCGATGCGCGAGACGGAGCCGTTGGCGATGCCGTTGCGGGTGTCGACGGCCGCCTTCTGGCCGACGCGCACGTCCTTCGCCTGGGTCTCCGGGATGCGCAGCTGCGCCTTCAGCTGGTCGGGGCGCGCGACGCGTGCCAGGGTGGTGCCGGCGGTGACCCGCTGGCCCACGTTCACCGGCACCTCCTGCAGCACGCCGGCGAGGCCGGCCCTGACGGTGAGCGAGTCCACCTGGTGCTTGCGCAGCTCGTAGACCGCCGCCAGGTTCTCGACCCGCGACTGCTGCGCCGCGTTCTGCGCGTCGACCGAGGCTTCCGCCTTCTTGTACTTGTCCTGCTCGATGGCGACGGTCTTGTGCAACTCGTCGGCCTTGAGCAGGGAGAGCTTGAGGGTGATCTCGGGGATCAGCCCGTCCGTGGAGAGCGTCTTGTTGGCCTCTGCCTGCAGGTCCGCCTGGGCGCTGGCCGACAGCGCGGTGGTCACCGTCGACTGCTGGTTCAACAGCTGGGTGGCGAGCTGGGCGCGGAGGTTGTCGGCGTCGGCCTGCGCCGCCTTGAGCTGCGCGAAGGCCTCGGCGGCG
>DATDGZ010000355.1:0-13950 GCA_036521795.1 Thermoanaerobaculia bacterium
ACTCGACGCGGCACAGCGAGCGGACCAGGTGCTGGTGCTCGGCCAGGAAGCGCGCGCGACGGCCGCCGGCTTCGCCGCCACTCTTCTCCACCGGGGTTTCCTTCGGGATTTCCTCCCGGGCGAAGGACGCGCCGAGATAGAGGGCGATCCGCGCCTTCGGCGGCAGGCCCATCTCGGAGCGCAGGCCGCGCACCCGCGTCACGACGTGCATCAGCACCTCCATCTCCGCTTCGACCTCGGCGCTCTCCCAGGCCTCCTCCCGGGCCGGATACGGCGCCAGGCAGATCGTCGCCGGATGAATCGCCTCGTGTCCCGGCAGGCGCTGCCAGACCTCCTCGGTCAAGAAGGGCATCACCGGGTGCAGCAGGCGCAGGCTGCGGTCGAGCACGGTCAGCAGCACTTCGCCGGTGCGCGGCCGCGGCGCCTCGCCGGACAGTGCGGGCTTGGCGAGCTCGATGTACCAGTCGCAGAGATCGCCCCAGAAGAAATGGTACAGCCGGTTGCAAGCCTCGTCGAAGCGGAAGGCGCCGAAGCGGGCGTCGACGTCCGTCGCCAGCCGCGACAGGCGCGACAGGATCCAGCGTTCCGGCGCCGCCAGCCCGCGCGGGTCGAGAGCGGGCTGCACCTGTGCCTCCCCCACCCGCCCGAGAGCGAAGCGTGCGGCATTCCAGATCTTGTTGCCGAAGGCGCGATAGCCGGCGAGCTGGTCGCGGTTGAGCGGGATGTCGCGTCCCGGGACGTCCAGCGAAGTCAGGGTGAAGCGCACCGCGTCGGCGCCGTACTCGTCGACCAGCTCGACCGGATCGAGCACGTTGCCGCGCGTCTTCGACATCTTGACGCCCTCGGCGTCGCGCACCAGGCCGGTCAGGTGGACGGCCGCGAAGGGCACCTCGCCGGTAAAGTGGAGGCCGAGCATCACCATCCGCGCCACCCAGAAGAACAGGATGTCGTAACCGGTGATCAGCACCGAGGTCGGATAGAAGGTCTCGAAGTCGACCATTCGCTGCGGCCAGCCGAGGGTCGAGAACGGCCACAGCCCGGACGAGAACCAGGTGTCGAGCACGTCGGGGTCCTGGGTCAGCCGGTCGGTGCCCGCCGCCGCCGCCGCCTCTTCGAAGCTCCTCGCCACGAAGCACCGGCCGTCCTCGGTGTACCAGGCCGGGACCTGGTGGCCCCACCAGAGCTGGCGCGAGATGCACCACGGCCTGATGTTCTCGAGCCAGTGCTCCCAGGTCTTCTCCCAGCTCTCGGGGATCAGGCGCAGGCGGCCCTCGCGCTGCGCCTGAAGCGCCCGCGCCGCCATGCCCGACATGTCGCAGAACCACTGGGTCGAGAGCAGCGGCTCGACCGGCTCGCCGCTGCGTTGCGAGTGGCCGACGTTGTGGACGTGATCCTCGACCTTGCGCAGCAGCCCCGCCGCGCCCAGGCGCTCGACCACCTTGGCGCGGGCCGCGAAGCGGTCGAGGCCGGCGAAGTCAGGACCGGCTTCGGCGGTCATCCGCCCCTGCTGGTCGATGACCGTGATGCCGGGCAGGCCATGGCGGCGCGCCATCTCGAAGTCGCTCGGGTCGTGGAAGGGGGTCAGCTTCACCAGGCCGGTGCCGAAGTCGCGCTCGACCGCCGCGTCGGCGACGAACGGCAGCCGGCGGCCGATCAGCGGCAGCACCGCCGCCTCGCCGCGCAGGTGGCGATAGCGCTCGTCGTCGGGATGGAACGCGATCGCGGTGTCGCCGAGCATCGTCTCGGGGCGGGTGGTGGCCACCACCACCTCGCCACCGCCCGCCGCCTCCTCCAGCGGATAGGCGATGTAGTAGAGCTTCCCCGCCACCGTCTTCGTCTCGACCTCGAGATCGGAGATGGCGGTGCCCAGGACCGGCGACCAGTTGACCAGGTACTCGCCCCGATAGATGAGCCCTTCGCCGTACAGGCGCACGAACGCCTCGCGCACCGCCGCAGACAGTCCCGCGTCGAGCGTGAAGCGCTCGCGGCTCCAATCGCAGCTCGCTCCCAGGCGATCGAGCTGCTCGCGGATGTTGCCGTGGTACTGCCGCTTCCAGGCCCACATGCGCTCGAGGAAGCGCTCGCGTCCCAGGGTGCGGCGGCCGGTGCCCTCGACCGCCAGCTGGCGCTCGACCATCAGCTGCGTCGAGATGCCGGCGTGATCGGTCCCGGGCAGCCACAGGGCGTTGTCGCCGCTCATCCGCCGCCAGCGGGTGAGCAGGTCTTCGAGTGCCGTCTGCAGGGCGTGGCCGAGGTGCAGCTTCCCGGTCACGTTGGGCGGCGGGATCATGATGCAGAACGGCCGGCGCGTCGAGGGCGCCTCGGCGCGGAAGATGCCGCTCTCGGCCCAGCGCCGCTGCCAGGCGCTCTCGTAGGCGCGCGGATCGAAGCGCTTGTCGAGCTCTTCCCGGCGGCTCACGACTTCCTTTCCCTGTTCGCTCATGATGGACGATGGCGCGCGGCAGGCGATTCGGGGACCCGTCGTGCCGGGCGCCAGGGGCCGCGGGTGGCGGGGACCGCTGCCGGCGCTTGCAGGGCCGCCGCCGGCAGGAACGTCACTCGATCTGGCTCTCGAGCTCCCGCAGGCGATCTTTGATCACGACCTCGGCGAGGTCCGGGATGACTTCCCACGCGATGTCGCGCACCACCTTGTCGCCGATCAACTCGACGACCCGGCGCGCGATGCGATCGACGTCCTGGTCGCCCAGGGCGGCGGCGCCGGCCTCGGCGGCATGGGAGGCATCGGCGGACGTCTGCGAGGCGGGTTGGCCGTTCCCCGCGGCGGCGACCCGCTCGATGGTCTCCGGGGTCTCCGGGGTCGCCGGGGTCGCCGACGCCTCCGAGGTCGCCGGTGTCGCCGGGATTGCCGGGGGCGCAGGGCTCGCAGAGATCGTCGGCGGTGCGGCGGTCTCCGAGGTCGCCGGAGGTTCGCCGTCGGGCCGAGAGGACCGAGGCGCGGCGCCGAACCTGGACACGGGCTCTTCCTGCGTCGCCCGCAGCGCCCGCTCGTCGCCGGACACTGATACCGCGGGCGCCACCTCGCCGCCCTGCTTCTTCTCTTCCTCCTCCTGCGCCTCGGCCTGGTCGAGCAACACCCGATCGTCGAGCGGCTCGCCGAGGGTGAAGGGGCGATCGAAACGCTCGGCCGCGGCCACGGCCGGTGCCGCCAGTGCGGCCGGCAGCCAGTCCGGGGGCGACGGACGGGCCTCGCCGACTCGAGGGGGTGGAGAGGCGGGTGCGGCGGACGCGGCGGGCTTCGCCGGCTCCGCGGAGGCTGCCGGCTCGTCGAGGTCGCCGAGCGCGAACGGCTGCTCGAAGGACTGGACCCCGGGCGCGGCTGTCGCGGCGGCACGCGGCGGCGGCAGGTCGGGCCACGGATCGGCGACGAGCTCGGGCTCCGCGTCGAGCTCGAACTCCTGCCAGGACGCCGCGGCTTCGACCCCGCCCGTCAGCCGGACCCCCTGGCCCGTACCTGTGCCCGTGGCGGCGGCGGCTTCGCCTGCCGGCGCCGCGGCTCCGGCCTCCTGCACCGTCGATGCCGAGGCCATCGCCGATGGCGCCGATGACGCCCATGGCGCCGGCGTCGCCGGAGCCGCCGAGGTCGCCTGTGCGGCCGGAGCCGCGGTGGCGCCCACGGGCTGCGGAGCGCCTGCGGCGGTGGCAGCGGTGGCAGCGGTGGCAGGCCCCAGCAGCTCGTGCACCCGCCCGAGCAGCTCCTGGGAGTCGAAAGGCTTCTTGAGGAACGAGTCGGCGCCGCTCTCGCGGGCCTGGGCTTCGTCGAAGGGCTCGAAGGTCCCGACCAGCAGCAGCACCGGCACCTCCGGCCGCAGCTGCTTGGAGCGCCGGCACACCTCGTAGCCGCTTGCCCCCGGCATGTGGACGTCGGCGATCACGAAGTCCACGGTGAGCGCGGTCAGCATCGCGAGCGCCTCGTCGCCATTGCCGACCGCCCGGACCTCGTAGTCGTCGTCCATGAAGGTGAGCTCGATCACCTTCTGGATGGTGACGCTGTCGTCGGCCAGCAGGATGCGTCTACTCATGGACTCCTCCGCTGCGAATCTCGCGATAACCTAGCATCCTGGCGTTCAACCGTCAAACTATTCTCGAATCAAGGTTTATCGGCGCGATGGGGAGTACCTGGCGATGCCGTGTCAGGCTGCCGTGAGGCGGCTCCGCAGGTACTGGACGATGTCCTTCGTCGAGGTCCCCGGCAGGAAGACCGCGTCGATGCCTGCGCGCTGCAACCCTTCCAGGTCCTGCGCGGGAATGATGCCGCCGGCAAAGACCAGGATGTCGCCGGCGCCTTGCTCGCGCAGCAGCCGGGTGATCTCGGGCAACAGGCTATTGTGGGCGCCGGAGAGGATCGACAGGCCCACGGCATCCACGTCCTCCTGCACCGCCGCCGCGGCGATCTGCTCCGGCGTCTGCCGCAAGCCGGTGTAGATCACCTCGTAGCCCGCGTCGCGCAACGCCCGCGCGACCACCTTCGCGCCGCGGTCGTGGCCGTCCAACCCCGGCTTGGCGATCAAGATCCGGAAGGGCCGGTCACTCGGCGAGGGCAGCGGCATGGGCGGCGATTCTAGCAGACGCTCTGGGAGCTCTAGCGACCGCCCGGCCAGAGTCGTGGGCCAGTCCCTCCCGGCCTCCCGGCCACTACCCCCGGGCTAGGGCGCCCCCGGGGGCCGCCGGCGCCGCCTGGTCGATCAGGAAATAGATCAGGTCGGTCGACGGCGGCTCGTAGCCCAGTTGGCGCAGCTGCGACACCACCTGCCCGCGGTGATAGGTGGTGTGATTGACCAGGTGGAGCACCGGCTCCCACAGCGGGCGGGTGTAGGTGACTCCCTCGAAGTTGGTCCAGGTCAGGTCGGCGCTCGCCTGCTCGGCGGTGAGCGAGGCGAGGAAGAAGCCGAGCTCCGCCGAGGTCTCGTTCCAGGCTGCCGCCAGCGTCTCCCAGTCCGGGAAGTCGGTCAGGTTCGGCACGCGCGCCAGGATCTTGCCCTCGAAGCGCGCCAGCCACACCCGCTGCGCGCCGAGGATGTGCGACAGCGTGCCGAGGAGCGAGCCGAAGCTGGTGCCGGTGTCGCGCACCAGGTCCTCGGGGGCGACCTCCTCGAGCGCCTTGAGGCAGATGCGGTCTGCCCACAGCGTGTAGAGCAGCAGCTGGCGCGCGGCGGCGACGAGACCGGTCATGACGCGCGCCGTCGCGGGCGGCTCAGAAGACCGCCGGCTCCTCGTAAGTGCCGAACACCTCGCGCAGCGCGTCGCTGATCTCGCCGACGGTGCAGTAGGCGCGCACGCAGTCGAGGATCAGCGGCATGGTGTTGTCGCTGCCGGCGGCGCCGCGGCGCAGCGCGTCCAGGGTGCGCGCCACCGCGCCGGAGTCCCGCCGCCGCTTGACACCGTCGAGGCTCGCGATCTGCCTCTCCGCCAGGTCGTCGGCGATGTAAAGGATGTCGATCGGCGGCTCGCCGTCGACCTGGAAGGCGTTGAGGCCCACGATCAGCTTCTCCCGCTCCTCGAAGGCGCGCTGGTAGGCGAAGGCGGCGTCCATGATCTCGCGCTGCGGGAAGCCGGCCTCGATCGCCTCGACCATGCCCCCCATGTCGTCGATGCGGCGGAAGTAGTCGAGCGTCCCCTCGACCATGCGCCGGGTCATCTCCTCGACGAACCAGCTGCCGCCGAGCGGATCGACGGTGTTGAGGACCCCGGACTCGTGCGCCAGGATCTGCTGGGTACGCAGCGCGGTGCGGGCGTTGGCCTCGGTCGGCAGCGCCAGCGTCTCGTCGAGGGCGTTGGTGTGCAGCGACTGGGTGCCGCCGAGCACCGCGGCGAGGGCCTGCACGGTGGTGCGCACGACGTTGTTGATCGGCTGCTGGGCGGTCAGCGAGCAGCCTGCCGTCTGGGTGTGGAAGCGCAGCATCCAGGAGCGCTCGGTGCTGGCGCCGTAGCGCTCGCGCATCACCGTCGCCCAGATCCGGCGCGCCGCCCGGAACTTGGCGATCTCCTCGAAGAAGTCGTTGTGGCTGTTGAAGAAGAACGAGAGCCGCGGGGCGAACTCGTCGACGGGCAACCCGGCGTCGATGCCGTACTGCACGTACTCCATGCCGTCGCGCAGCGTGAACGCGAGCTCCTGCAGCGCGGTCGAGCCCGCCTCGCGGATGTGATAGCCGGAGATCGAGATGGTGTTCCAGCGCGGCACGTGGCGGGCGGCGAAGGCGAACTGGTCGGTGATCAGCCGCATCGACGGCCGCGGCGGGTAGATGTACTCCTTCTGCGCGATGTACTCCTTCAGGATGTCGTTCTGCAGCGTGCCGGAGACGTGGCGAGCGACGTCCACTCCCTGCTTCTCGGCCACCGCCAGGTACATCGCGAACAGGATCGGCGCGGTCGAGTTGATGGTCATCGAGGTGGTGACCTCGCCGAGCGGGATGCCCTCGAACAGCGTCTCCATGTCGGCCAGGCTGTCCACCGCCACGCCGCACTTGCCCACCTCGCCGGTGGACATCTTGTGATCGGAGTCGTAGCCGTAGAGGGTCGGCAGGTGGAAGGCCACCGACAGGCCGGTCTGCCCCTGGGCCAGCAGGTACTTGAAGCGCTGGTTGGAGTCGGCGGCGGTGCCGAAGCCGGCGAACTGGCGCATCGTCCAGAGCTTGCCCCGGTAACCGGTCGGATGGATGCCGCGAGTGTACGGGAACTCGCCCGGCACCCCGATCTCGCGCCGCGGATCGATGCCGGCGGTCTGCTCGGGAGTGACGAGGTGCGGCACCTCCAAGCCCGAGACGGTCGTGAAGTCGCGCTTCCAGAAGGGCGCCTTCTCCTCTGCCCGGGCGCTCGCCACCTCCCACCGCTGGCGCGCCTCGCCCATCGTCTCGAGAGCCTCCGGCCGGTAGACGGAATCGACGGATCCGCCGGCGGCAGGCGCCGCCGCCTCCGGCGCGGCGGCTGCGGCAGCCGTCCGTCCGGAGGCACCTGCCAGCCCCGGCGCCACCGCTGCCACGGTTTCCACCATTCCCGGCTCAACCGACTTCGAGCTCACCGTTGGCTCCTCTCGTCTGCGCTCGCGGCCTGACTCTCCCGAGCGCCATGGAACCGGCGGCCCGCCGCCTCCCTCTTCGGCCACCTGCGGCTGCCCTGCCCCCGGTCAGCTCCAAAGTATAGACGATACGGCAGTAGAGACCGCCTCGATCCGCACGGGCCTGGAAAAGGGCGTCGAGGCATTCCTCGGCTGTAGCATGCGACTTGCCATGGATCGTCTCACTCTCTTTGGCCTCTTTGCCGTTACGGGAATGCTGGTTTGCTATGCGCTGGAGGATCGGAGCCGGTGGTTCGTCCTGGGCTTCGCCTCGTCGTGTGCCCTGGGCTCGGCCTACGGCTTTCTGCAAGGCGCCTGGCCGTTCGGCGTGGTCGAGGCTGTCTGGTGCCTGGTCGCACTCCGGCGATGGTGGCGGCGGGTGCGCTGGCACCGGCCGTAGGGGCGGGTTCGCCCTTTGGACGATTTCGGGTAGGATATCGGCCCTCGCGGCGGCGGATGGTCCGTGGCCGCGACCGACCTTCCGTCATCGCCGCGCCGGTCGCCGCGACCGCAGCCAGTGGCGACAGGAACCTATCCGAGGACTTCAACCCGATGCTCGACACCGCTTCTTCTCGACCGCCCAAGCTCGTAACTCTCTCGCTGGCCTTCCTGCTGGCCGGCCTGCTGGGCTGCTCGCACGGCTCTCAGGGCGAGCAGCCGGCCGGCGCCAAGGCGGCGGGCGGCGCTCCCTCACCGGCCGCGGGCGCCGCCGCGGCCCCGGCCACCGGCGCCGCTCCGGCGATGCCCGCCGCCCACGACAGCACCGCGCCCCCGGCGGCCGCCGGCGCCACCCCACCCGCGGGAGCGGCGGCGGGCCAGGCGTCCGCGCCGCAGGAGCTGCCGAAGGACAAGATCCCGGCGGTCGTGGCCAAGGTCAACGGCACGCCGATCGCGAAGGGCGATCTCATCAAGGTGGCGGACCAGTTCCATGCCCAATCTCCGGCGATGACGGAGACCGCCGAGTTCTATCGCAAGATCCTCGACCAACTGATCGGTAACGAGCTGCTGCGGCAAGAGGCCACGGCGGCGGGCGTCACCGCCACCGACGAGGAGGTGAACAAGCAGCTCGGCGAGCTCAAGGGCCGCTTCCCCTCCCCCGAGAAGTTCCAGGAGGAGCTCAAGAAGAATGGCCTGACCGAGGCCGAGATCGCCAAGCAGATCCGCGACAACCTGGTGATGCAGAAGTTCGTCGAGACCAAGGTCGTCAACGACGTCACGGTGAGCGATCAACAGGTCAAGACCTTCTACGACCAGAACCCGGACAAGCTGACGCGCCCCGAGCGCATCCACCTCCGTCACATCCTGGTCGGCGTCGCCAAGACCGCCACCCCCGAGGACAAGAAGAAGGCGCAGGCCAAGGCCGACGAGCTCCTCGCCAAGCTCAAGGCCGGCGCCGACTTCGCCAAGCTCGCCGAGGAGAGCTCCGACGACCCGGGCTCCAAGCCGAAGGGCGGCGACCTGTCCTGGGTCTCGCGCGGCCAGATGGTCAAGCCGTTCGAGGACGCGGCGTTCGCGCTCAAGAAGCCGAACGAGATCTCGCCGGTGGTGGAGACCCAGTTCGGCTTCCACATCATCCAGCTGCTCGAGCACCAGGACGCCGGCAAGGTGCCTTACGACGAGGTCAAGGACAAGATCTCGGGGTTCCTCAAGCAGCAGCAGCAGAAGGAGAAGTTCTTCGACCACATCAAGGTCTTGAAGGACAAGGCCAAGGTCGAGATCTTTATTTAGTTATCGCTGCCTGGCGACATGCACGAGCACCAGACTGCGCTGCGCTGCGATGTGGCCTTCGAGGCCTACTCGAAGCGTCTATCGGAGCTCCCCCGCATCCCCTCGATCCCCTTCCCACCCTCCGGGGGGAAGGGGACGCCCCCTCCCTCCCCCTCACTCAGCCAGCTTCGTACCCTTCGAGCGGTGCTTGCGGAGGTCAGCAGGGCGGCACTAGAGTAGCGGCAGGATGCGACAGTACCTGGACTTGCTGCGGACCGTCCGCGAACAGGGCAAGCCCAAGCAGGACCGGACGGGAACCGGCACGCTGAGCATCTTCGGCTACCAGATGCGCTTCGACCTGGCGGCCGGCTTCCCCCTCCTCACCACCAAGCGCCTGCACCTGCGCTCGATCGTCCACGAGCTGCTCTGGTTCCTCGCCGGTGACAGCAACGTCCGCTACCTCCATGAGCACGGCGTCACCATCTGGGACGAGTGGGCGGACGCCGAGGGAGACCTCGGGCCCACCTACGGGCGCCAGTGGCGCTCGTGGCCGGGACCGGACGGGCGGACGATCGATCAGATGGCGGAGCTGGTCGAGCGGCTGCGCCGCGAGCCGGACTCCCGGCGGCACGTGGTCAGCGCCTGGAACGTCGGCGAGCTGGACCGCATGCGGTTGCCGCCCTGCCACGTGCTGTTCCAGTTCTATGTCGCCGACGGCACGCTCTCCTGCCAGCTCTACCAGCGCAGCGCCGACGTCTTCCTGGGCGTACCGTTCAACATCGCCTCCTATGCCCTGCTGACCCTGATGGTGGCGCAGGTCACGGACCTCCGCCCCGGCGAGCTGGTCCACACCTTCGGCGACGCGCACCTCTATCTCAACCACCTCGAGCAGGCCGAGACGCAGCTCGGCCGCGAGCCCCGGCCGCAGCCGCGGCTGCAGCTCAACCCCAGCGTGCGGTCGCTCTTCGATTTCCGCTTCGAGGACGTCGCCCTGCTCGACTACGACCCGCATCCGGGGATCAAGGCGCCGGTGGCCGTTTGAGCCGGGCAGTGCCGAGTCCCGCGTGCCGGACGCCGGCGGCTGGCGCCGGCGAGCCCAGACGCAGGCGCCGTCTACGGCGCTTCGGAGGCTCCCGAGACGCCTGCGCCGGCCGGGGCAAGGTCGCCAGGGGCGGCGCCGTGACCGCCGGCGGCGCGGAACCACGCGGCGGTGCGGCCGAGGCCTGCGGCGAGCGCGAGCGGCTGCGCCAGGCCGAGGTCACGGCGGATCATGCGGCCGTCGATGACCGAGCGCTGCTGCTCGCCGGGCTTGGCGGGACCGTGGACCGGCGCCAGGGCGCTGCCGGCCGCCCGCGCCAGCGCCTGGTAGAGATCGAGCACCGTGGTCTCGATGCCGGTGCCGACGTTGTAGACGTGGAAGCCCGGCCGGCCGGCGGCGGCGAGGTTGGCGCGCACCACGTCCGAGACGTGCACGTAGTCGCGAGTCTGCAGGCCGGAGCCGTTGATCGTCGGTGCCCTGCCGGCGAGCAGCCGGTCGAGGAAGATCGCCACTACGCCGGCCTCGCCGTGCGCGTTCTGGCGTTCGCCGTAGACGTTGGCGTACCGCAGGCAGGTGACCGCGGTGCCGTAGGTGACGTGGTAGTAGTAGAGATAGCGCTCTAGCGCAAGCTTGCTGACGCCGTACGGCGACACCGGCCGCGCCGGGTGGTCCTCCGCGGCCGGAAAGACGTCCTGCTCGCCGTAGATCGCGCCGCCCGTCGAGGCGAAGATCACCTGGCGGACGCCGCCGCGGCGCGCCGCCTCCAGCAGGTTGAGGCCGCCGAGCACGTTGACGCCGGCGTCGAAGACCGGGTCGGCGACCGAGCGCCGCACGTCCATCTGCGCGGCGTGATGGATCAGCAGGTCGACGTCCCCGCGCTCCAGCCGCTCCGCGGCCGCCCGCGAGCGGATGTCGAGCACCGCCAGCTCCGCCCCCGCGGGCACGTGCTCGCGCCGGCCGGTCGACAGATCGTCGATCACCAGCACCCGCCGGCCGGCGGCCAGGAAGGCATCGGCCACGTGCGAGCCGATGAAGCCGGCGCCGCCCGTGATGCACACCGTCTTCAGCCCTGCGCCGCGGCTCTCGGCCATGGCGGACAGCTTAGCGCAAGCCGCGCGCCAGCTACCGGGTCGTGGCGCCGCTGCGGAGCCGCGGCCAGTCACCCGGACCGTCCGGCCGTGATAGCTTGCCGCAGCCGCGTGCCGCTGCCGCCCGGCAGGGACCGCGCCGCCCGCGCCGGCGGCTGAACCGTCCGATGCCTGCAGCCCCCACCGACGAATCGATGCCTGCGCGGCCACCGGCGTCCGCGGCGCCACGGCGCCGGCTGGCCGCCGCGCCCGCCGTGCTGACCCGCTGGTTGCGTCCGCGGCCGCTGCCACTGGCCGGCGACCCGCGCCGGGTACCGCCCGACTCGCCGCCGGGGCCGGTCGACGTCGTGGTGCCGATCCACGGCGCGGCGGACGAGCTGGGCCGCTGCCTGCGTTCGCTGCTCGCCCATACCGACCTCGAGCGTCACCGCCTGCTGCTGGTGCTGGACGGACCGCAGTCCGCGGCGGTTGCCGCGACCGTCGCCGCGGCCAGTGGAGTGTCCCCTACCGGCAGCGCCGCCGCGGGCGATGCCTCGGCTACCCGCGCCGCCGCTCTTGCCCATCCGGCCCCCGCGGCCGCCGGCCGCTTCCAGGTGATCGAGCTGCCGGAGCGCGGCGGCTTCGTCGCCGCGGTCAACCGGGGGATGGGCGAATCCAACCGCGACGTGGTGCTGCTCAACAGCGACACGCGGGTCACGGCAGGCTGGCTCGGCAAGCTGCAGCGCGCCGCCTACTCGGCGCCCGAGATCGCCACGGTGACGCCGTTCTCGAACAGCGCCACCATCTGCTCGCTGCCGCGCTTCCTGGCGGCCAACGCGCTGCCTGCCGGCTGGGACCTCGATCGCTTCGCGCGGCTGGTCGAGGAGCGCGCCCTCCCCGCCTGGCCGCGGCTGCCGACCGGCGTCGGCGTCTGCCTCTATGTCAAGCGCAAGGCGCTCGTGCAGCTGGGGCTGTTCGACCGCCGCAGCTTCGGGCTCGGATACGGCGAGGAGAGCGAGTTCTGCATGCGGGCGCTCAAGGCCGGCTACGCCCACGTGCTCGACGACGCCACCTTCATCTTCCACGAGGGCCAGCGCAGCTTCGGCTCCTCCCATGCCGCCCGCGTCGCCGTCGCCCATCGCCAGCTCGCCCGCCTCCACCCCGAGTACCTGGCCACGGTCGCCCGCTTCCTGCGCGACGATCCGCTGCAGCCGATCCGCGAGCGGGTGGTGGCGGCACTGCGGCCGCCGCGCCGGCCTTCCCCGAACGCGGGCCGGCCCGGCTCGCCGGCGCGGGTGCTGCACGTGGTGCACGGCTGGCCGCCCTGGAACCACGCCGGCACCGAGCTCTACGCCGCCTGGCTGGTGCGCCGCCAGGCAGCGCACCGCGAGGTGACCGTCTTTGGCCGCATCGCCGACCCGGCGCGCGCCCGCCTCGGCATAGGCGACGCCCTCGAGCTGGTCGATGGCGGCGCCCGCGTCCGACTGCTGGTGCGCAACTTCGGCGAGCGCGATCCTCGCTCGCGCAACGCCCTGGCGAGCCGCCCGGTCGAGCGCGATTTCGCCCGCTTGCTGGCCGAGGTCCGGCCGCAGCTGGTGCACGTCCATCATCTCGCCGGCCACGCGGCCAGCCTGCCGGCGATGGCGCGTCGCCGCGGCATCCCGCTGCTCTACCAGATCCAGGACTGGTGGACGCCCTGCGCCCGCGCCAACCTGTGCGACAGCGCACGGCGCCTGTGCAGCGGACCCGCTCCCGGCAAGTGCGCGGCGTGCCTGCCGTTGACCGGGCTGCCGCCGGCGCCGGCCTGGAACCGCTTGCTCTACCGCTACCGCGCCGCCGCCACCCGGCGCGCACTGCGCGGCGCCGCCGCCTACGTCATGGGGTCGCGCTTCATCCACGACAGCTACCTGCGGCTGGGGCTGCTGCGGCCGGGGGACCCGGTTCACGTCCTGCCCTACGGGATCGAGTTGGTGCCCGCGGCGCAGCGGCCGGACGGGCGAACCCGGCCCCCGGGTGTCCCGCTGCGCTGCGGGGTGATCGGATCGATCCTGCCGCACAAGGGCATCCACGTCGCTGCCGCTGCCTTCCGCGGCATCGATCCCCGCTCGGCGCGGCTGACCATCTGGGGCGACCCGGCGATCGATCCCGGCTATGCCCGCGAGCTGGCGGCCCTCGGGGCCCGCCCCGGCGGCGGCCAGGCCGGCAATGCCGCCGGCCCCGGCCCCGGCGACTCCGCGGTGACGCTCGCCGGACCCTTCGAGGAGGCCTGCAAGGCGGCGGTCTTCGCCGAGTTGGACGTCTTGATCGTGCCCTCGCTGGGACTCGAGTCGTTCGGCCTGGTGGCTCGTGAGGCATTGCATCATGGCGTGCCGGTGCTCGCCAGCCGCCGTGGCGCCCTGCCGGAGCTGTTTCCGGACGCCCCCGAAGGGGTCGGTGCGGTCGGAGAAGTCGGTGCGGTCGGAGAAGTCGGTGCGGTCGGAGAGGTCGGAGAGGTCGGGGCTGAGGCGCCCGGTCCGGGCGCGGGGCCCGGCGCCCCCGCGCCGCAGCTGCCGCCCGGGGGCGGAGAGGGCGCCGGCGCGCTCTTCGAGCCCGGCGATCCGGCCGACCTGCGCCGCTGGATCGATCGCCTGATCGCCGACCCGGAGCTGCTGGCGAGCTGGCGCCGGCGCCTGCCGCCGGTCAAGGGCGCCGACGAGCACGCCGAGGAGATCGAGGAGGTCTACCGCGCCATCCTCGCCGCGACCTCCTCCGCCCGGCGCGGCGAGGCACCGCGGCGGCCAGCCACATCCGGGCGAGAGGACCCGGCGCGGTGAACGCGAGCGTCGTCTGGCGGGTGGTGCGCGCCGAAGGGGTCGCGGCGGCGCGCGCCCGCTTCCACGCCCGCCGGGAGGAGGCCCGGCGCCGGCGCTCCTTCCGGCCCGCGGCCGCGCCGCCGCCAGGATTCGCCTGCGCCGTCCTGAACCTCGCCGCGGCCGCGCCGGCGCCGCGCCTGGGCGGCGTGCAGGCGCAGCTGCTCTGGCGCCTCGAGGCGGAGGCCGCACTGCGCCCGGTCGCCCTCCTCTACC
>DATDGZ010000356.1:0-2191 GCA_036521795.1 Thermoanaerobaculia bacterium
GCCCTGGCCGGCCTCGCCGACGCCCTGCGCCTCGACCGCCAGCTCGACGCCGCCAGGGTCATCGTCGGCGAAGCCTGGGAGGCTCTCCACGAGGGCAGCGGCGACCCCCTCGAGCGCGCCGCCCTGCTGCGCGTCGAGGCCGCCCTCGAGCTCGCCGCCGGCGACCCCGCAGGCGCCGCAGCCCTGCTGCGCCCCGCCGTCGCGACCTACCGCCGCTACGGCGATCGCCACCAAGAGGGCCGCACCCTGCAGAAGCTCGCCCGCGCCGTCGGCCACGAGGACCCGGCGCAGGGAGTCGCCCTGGCCGACCGGGCACTGGCCCTCATCGAGCCGGGCCGCGAGCCCCTCCTGGAGCTCGCCGCCCGCCACGTGCTCATCTGGTTCCTGAACGACTGCGGCCTGCCGCTCGAGGCCCTCGACCTCCTCGAGCGCTCGCGCCCCCTCTACCGCCAGTGCAAGGAGACCGAGCCGCAGCTCATGGTGGCCTGGCTCGAGGCCCGCATCTGGCGCCGTCTCGACCGCCTCGACCTCGCCGAGCGCGGCCTGGCCGCCGTCTGGCACGACTTCCACCAAGCGGCCTTCCCGCAGGAGCTCACCCTGGTCAGCTTGGACCTCGCCGAGACCTACCTGGCCCGCGGCAAGACCCGCCACGCCGTCCGCCTCCTGCGGCTCTTCCACCGCACCCTCGGCGGCTGGCGCATGCACCCCGAGGGCCTCGCGGCGTGGCTGCTCCTCGTCGAAGCCGCCGCCGGCGAGGCCGCCAGGGCCCAGGCCCTGACCCGCGACGCCGCCCGCTACTTCCGCCACGCCTGGCGCCGGCCGGTCCCCTTCGCCGCCGCCCGGGCACTCGACCGCTGAGCCCGCCATGGAAGGACGACCCATCCTCTACCCAACCCGCACTTCCAGGCGCCCCTGCCTCGACGACGCGGCGCTCGCCCGCCTCAGCGACCCCACCCTCTCGAAAGACGACTGGGCCTGGACCGTCGCGCATCTCTTCGTCTGCGATCGCTGCTACCGGCGCTACACCGGGAAATCCGCGGGCGCCCGAGCTCCTGAGCCTTCCGACCAGCCCGCCGGCCGCGCTGGACATTGAGGAGGACCGCGTCGCCGATCGGAGCGCGATCGCCTCCGGTGCCATGGCCGTTCCCATGGCATCCGCCGGGAAGGACGTCGCCGATGGCCTGGGGCACGCAGGGCTTCGTGTCAGGCTGCTTCCAGGAGCAGGCGTGCGGAGGACTGCTCAGGGCGCTTCCGGGCTGGCCGCCGCCGCCGCCGGCGCCTGGTGCTGGATGGCGTGGTCCACCAGCGTCAGCTTCTCGGCGGCCGTTGCCGCGCCGACGGCGGCGAGGAGCACGGCCGGATCCACGCCGGCGGCGGCGACCGCCGCGGCGAAGCCGGGGGTGTCCTCGAGGACCTGTTCGAGCTTCTGGATCTCGAACCGCCGGAGCGTCCAGGGCTCCGGCAGGAGCCGGATGACCAGCGCGTGGAGCTCCTCCGGCATGCCGCGGGTCCGCCGCGGGTCCGTGAACTCCTGGTACAGGCGATGGCTGTCGAGCACGCGGCCCAGCACGACGCTGCGGTTGAAGGCCCCCCTGCCGCGGTGGGAGCGGCCGCCGCGGCGCTCGAGGTACTTCGCGTGCGCCGCGCTGATCTGAAGGGAGATGCTGCTGCTTGCCATGCCGGCTCCAATTCAGCGACTTCCGAACCAAAGGCTGTTCACACTTCGTGCACAATCGGTGCAGTCTACGGCACGCCGCGGACAGCCGACAAGCAACGCGGCCGAGGGAAGGCGAGCTACCCCGCGAAGTCCGTCGCGAGCTGCCTGGGTCGCAGCCTCTGCCTGGGGTGCGGACCACGCGTAGGAGCGGATCGAAAGGAGAGGGTCCGCGAAGAGAGCCTCCGCCAAGCAGGTCAGCTGGTCGGCGGTCGGTGCGGCAATCCTTGCGACGGTTGACTCAGCCTCGGCTGGATCAAGACGCCAGCCACCACGACGCTCACCACCAGGGAAGGAGCTGGCGCCCCAGGCCCGAATAGCGGCTGAGGTCCTCGCCCAGGCAGTACTTCTGCAGATCGCGGCCGAAGAGGCTGATCCGCGAGAGATCCTTGCGGGCTGCCTCGTGCTTGAACTCCAAGAGCAGGGCAAGCTCGCGCCAGGCGAGCCGGCTCTCGAGCTCAAGGAAGGCTCGATCCT
>DATDGZ010000357.1:0-18777 GCA_036521795.1 Thermoanaerobaculia bacterium
GACCTGCGCTGCCGCCTGACGGTCGGCTGGCGCGCAGCTTCGCTGCTGCCGGCGGAGCAACGGCAGCAAGCCGACACGGCGCTGGCCGGCGTGCGCGACGAGGCGACCCGCAGCGGCCTCGTCGAGCTGCGCCTGGAGGCGGTGCTGGCTCTGGCCGAGCGCGCCCACGCCAGCGGTCCGCCCGCCACCGCACGCACCCTCGCCGCCGCCCTGCTGCTGGAGGCGAGGGCCAGCGGCTTCGCCCTCCTCGAAGCCCGCGCCGCCGCCCTCGCCGCGCCACGTTGAGGCGGCGGTCCTCCTCTCGCCCGCGCGCTTTCCGTCATTGGAAGGCGACCTGGCGGCGATGCGCGACGACGCCCCCCTGCCTATCTGATCCCAGCCCGCGGCCGCCTCAGCCGGCCTCGCTGTACAGCCTTCCCGCGATCCAGCCGCCGGCGAGCATCGCGACCAGCGCGCCGGCGGTCATCACCCGGCCGTAGTTGATCTTGGACATGCTCCCACCTCCCGTCGTGCAGCGGTTGCGCCCATCATGGAATTGGTGACGCCATCATACGCCGCGGGAAGGCGAACGGGTCATGCGGGCTGCTGCATCCGTTTCCGGCCGGGCGGGGCGACGAAGCAGATGGCGATGGCGGCCAGGAGCGCCATGCCGCCGCCGAAGAGGAAGGCGATGCGCGAGCTGGCGTGGTCGACCAGCTCGCCGAAGATCAGGGAGGCGGGCAGGGCGGCGATGCCGAGCGCCAGGTTGTAGAAGCCGAAGGCGGCGCCGCGGCGCTCGGCCGGCACGAAGTCGGCGACCAGCGCCTTCTCGACGCCCTCGGTGGCCCCGAAGTAGAGGCCATAAGCCGCGAACAGCACCCAGACCTGCCAGGCGGCGCCGGCCAGGCCGAAGCCCACGTAGACCGCGGCGTAGATCGTCCAGCCGGCGACCAGCAGCGGCCGCCGGCCGAAGCGGTCGGAGAGGACGCCGCCGGGGACGTTGAAGAGCGCCTTGACCAGGTTGAGCAGCGCCCAGAGGACCGGCACCAGCAGCGGGGCGATACCGAGCTGGGTGGCGCGCAGCAGCAGGAAAGCGTCGCTCGAGTTGCCGAGGGTGAAGACGGTCAGGATGGCGAACAGCCACCAGAAGCGGGCGCCGAGGCCCGCCGCTCGCAGCGGCCCCGCCGGCCTGGCGGTCCCCTCTCCTTCCGGCCTCGCGGGCCGCGGCACCTCGCGCAGGCCGAAGACCAGCAACGCCACCGAGAGCGCCGCCGGGATGGCGGTGAGCAGGAAGACCCGCCGCAGATCGATCCCATGCCCGAAGCGCAGCAGGGCGAAGGCGATCAGCGGCCCGATCACCGCGCCGGTGTTGTCGGCGGCGCGGTGGAAGCCGAAAGCCCGCCCGCGGATCGACGGCGCCACCGAGTCGGCGATCAGCGCGTCGCGCGGCGACGTCCGGATCCCCTTCCCGACCCGGTCGACGACCCGGATCGCCAGCACCTGCCCGGCGCTGCGGGTGAGACCGATCAGCGGCTTGACCAGCGACGCCAGCCCGTAGCCGATCACCACCAGGGGCTTGCGCCCCGGCAGGCGGTCCGACAACCAGCCGCTGGCCAGCTTGAGCAGCGAGGCGGTGGACTCGGCCACGCCCTCGATCGCCCCGAGCGCCGTGGCGCTCGCACCCAGGACCGTGGTGAGGAAGATGGGCAGCAGCGGGTACGCCATCTCGGTGGCGACGTCCGTCAGCAAGCTGACGCCGCCGAGGGTCACCACGTTGCGGCCGAGCCGCTCCTGCTTCGCCGCCTGCTCCGCGGCTACTCGCACTGGTACTCGCCGCGCGGGATCAGCCGGTCTTCTGCGGCGTCGTGGGCTTGCGCCCGCCGGGCCGCTGGGTGGTGGAGCGCTTGACCTCGCCCTTGGGATGGCGGGGCTCGCGCGGCTCCTTGGTCCCTTTGCCGCCCTCGGCCTTGGCGGCGCCTGCCGGCGGCTTGGCCGGCTTCTTCTTGGCGCTCTTCGCGGCCCTCTCCGGCTTCTTCTCGTCCGCCGCCTCGGGCTGGCTGCGATCGTCGCCCTTGGCGGCCTTCTCGGGCTTCGGGGCCGCCTTCCCGGCGGCGCCGCGCTTGGCAGACTTGGCGGCGGTTTTCCCGGCGGCGCCGCGCTTGCCACCGCCCGCGGCCGCATCCTTGCCCGCGCCGGACTTCTCGGCGCCGGCCGGCGCCACGCGGTCCACCATCTCGATGACCGCCATCTCGGCGCCGTCGCCCTGGCGCGGTCCGAGCTTGATGATGCGCAGGTAGCCGCCCGGCCGCTCGCGGAAACGCGGCGCGATGTCGTCGAAGACCTTCTTGACCAGGTCGCGGCGCAGCAGCCAGCGCAGCGCCCAGCGCCGCGCGTGCACCGTGCCCTGCTTGCCGCGCGTGATGACCCGCTCGGCCAGCGGCCGCAGCTCCTTGGCCTTGGGCAAGGTGGTGACGATCCGCTCCTTGTCCATCAAGGACTGCAGCTGGTTACGGAACAGCGCCTCGCGGTGCGAGGTCGTCCTGCCGAGCTTCCTGCCTTTGACACCGTGACGCATCTTCCTCTCCTCAATTGACGCCGTTCGCGGCGATCGAGCTCACTGCGGCGGGACCCGGCGCAGCTTCAGGCCGCGGCCCCGCTGCCCGACCGCTCCGGCACCTCCATGCCGAGAGAGAGGCCCAGCTTGTCGAGGACCTCCTGCACCTCCTCGAGCGACTTCTTGCCGAAGTTCTTGGTCTCGAGCATGTCCTTCTCGCTGCGCCGCACCAGGTCGCGGAGGGTGTGGATGTTGGCGTTCTTCAGCGAGTTGGCCGAGCGCACCGAGAGGTCGAGCTCGTCGATCTGCCTGGCCAGCAGCGCGTCGAGCCCGGCCAGCTCCTCGCTGACCTCGCTGCCGTCGTGACGCAGCCCCTCCTCGCTCTGGATGAAGATGCCGAGATGGTCCTTGAGCAGCGTCGCGGCGAGCGACAGCGACTGCTCGGGGCTCACCGTGCCGTTGGTCCACACCTCGAGGATCAGCCGCTCGTAGTCGGTGGTCTGGCCGAGGCGGGCCGCCTCGACGCGGTAGTTGACCCGCCGCACCGGGCTGTGCGCCGAGTCGACCGGCACCCAGCCGATGCCCATCGACTCGTCGAAGTTGCGGTCCGCCGAGACGTAGCCGCGGCCGCGCTTGACCTGCGCCTGCAGCTTCAGCCGCCCCTCCTCGTTGAGAGTGGCGATGTGCACCGCGGGGTCGATGATCTCGATCTGCGGGTCCTCGGTCATCTGGCCGGCGGTGACGGTCCCCGGCCCGTTGACGTCGATGGTCAGCACCTTCGCGTCCTCCGAGTGCAGCCGGATCGGGATCTGCTTCAAGTTCAGGATGATGTCGGTGACGTCCTCCTGCACCCCGGGGATCGAGGAGAACTCGTGCAACACCCCCTCGATGTGCACCGCGGTGATCGCCGCGCCCTCGATCGACGACAGCAGGCAGCGGCGCAGGGCGTTGCCGATGGTGGTGGCAAAGCCCCGCTCGAAGGGTTGGGCCGTGAAGCGGCCATAGGTGGCAGTCAGCGACTCGCTATCGACTTCAACGCGCTTGGGGCGCTGGAAACCTTTCCAAAGCATTAGGGACTCCTTGGCTCTCGGGCCTGCTCGTGTTAGCGGCTGTACAGCTCGACGATCAGCTGCTCCTGGATCGGCAGCTTGATGTCCTCGCGCGTCGGCAGGCGGATGACTTTGCCGGTCACGTTCTCGGCGTCCAGGTCGAGCCAGTCCGGCACGCCGCGGCCGCGCGCCGTCTCGACGCTCGAGCGGATGAAGGCGTTCTTGCGGCTGGCCTCCTTGACCGCCACCGTCTGGCCGGCCTTGACCTGGTAGGAAGGGATGGTGATCTTGCGGCCGTCGACCAGCACGTGGCCATGGCGCACGAACTGGCGCGCCTGGGCGCGGGAGGCAGCGAAGCCGAGGCTGTAGGATACGTTGTCGAGGCGCCGCTCGAGGGTCACCAGCAGGTTCTCGCCGGTGATCCCCTTGCGGCGGTCGGCCTCCGCGAAGTAGGTGCGGAACTGCGCCTCGAGCACGCCGTAGATGCGCTTGACCTTCTGCTTCTCGCGCAGCTGCAGGCCGTAGCCCAGGGTGCGCCGGCCGCGGCGGGTGCCGTGCTGGCCGGGCGGGAAGTTGCGGCGCTCCACCGCGCACTTCTCCTTGAAGCAGCGGTCGCCCTTCAGGAACAGCTTCATCCGCTCGCGGCGGCAGAGCCGGCAAACGGGTCCGGTATATCTTGCCACTTGGTTCTCCTCTGACGTCCTCTCCCCGAGGCTACGGGGACTTCACATTCGGCGGAGGCTCTAGAAAACTGCTCGGGGAGCCCTCGCCTCAGGAAGACGCCCGGCGAGCGCCCCGGCACACCCGGGGAACCATGCTCGACCGGTCTTCTTCGACTGCGGCTGCCGCTTCCAATCCAAACGAGAGGCGCAGCCGCTCTACAGCTTGCCGTGGCGCTGCTCTTAGACCCGCCGCCGCTTGCGCGGCCGGCAGCCGTTGTGCGGGATGGGGGTCACGTCCTTGATCGACTTGACGTCGATCCCCGCCGCCTGCAGCGCGCGGATCGCCGACTCGCGGCCGGCGCCCGGGCCCTTGACCATCACGTCGACCGACCGCAGGCCCACGTCCTTGGCGTTGTTGCCGGCGGCCTGGGCCGCCACCTGGGCCGCGAAGGGAGTACCCTTGCGCGAACCCTTGAAGCCAATCCGCCCGGCCGACGACCAGGAGACGATCTTGCCCTCCGGATCGGCGATCGAGATGATCGTGTTGTTGAACGTCGCCTGGATGTGCGCCACCCCGTGCGGGACGATGCGCCGGTCCTTCTTCTTGGCGCCCTTGCGCTCCTTCTTGCCTTCCGCTTTGGCCATCTGGCTCCCTCTTCTGTCTGGCGGTGGCGGCTACTTCTTCGCCGCCTTCTTCTTGCCTGCCACGGCGCCGCGCCGCGGCCCCTTGCGCGTACGGGCGTTGGTCTGCGTGCGCTGGCCCCGGACCGGCAGCCCCTTGCGATGGCGCACCCCGCGGTAGCAGCCGATCTCCATCAGCCGCTTGATGTTCTGGCTGACCTCCTTGCGCAGGTCGCCCTCGACCCGCCCCTCGTCGGTGATCACCTTGCGGATGCGCCGCGCCTCGTCCTCGGTGAGCTCCTTGACGCGAGTGGTCGTCGGCACGTCGGCCTTGGCCAGGATGTCCTGGGAGCGCGACCGGCCGATGCCGTAGATGTAGGTGAGACCGACCCAGACCTGCTTGTTCTGAGGCAGGTCGACGCCTGCGATGCGTGCCATAGACGACCCCTATCCCTGACGCTGTTTGTGCTTCGGGTTCTCGCAGATCACCCGCACCACGCCGCGGCGCCGGACGATCTTGCATTTCGGGCAGATCCGCTTCACCGATGAACGAACTTTCATGACGCCACTTCCTTTCATCCCACGCTCACGTTCCAGCCTACCGCCTGCGGCGAACCCGAGCCACGAAAAGGACGCTGTGATGTAGCCGTCGAGGCCTACTCAGCACCGGTCACTTCAACCGGTAGACGATCCGCCCGCGGCTGAGGTCGTAAGGCGATAGCTCCACCAGCACCCGGTCGCCGGGCAGGATACGGATGAAGTGCTTGCGCATCTTCCCCGAGATATGGGCCAGCACCTGGTGCTTGTTGTTGTCGAGCTCGACCCGGAACATGGCGTTCGGGAGCGGCTCGACGACCGTCGCTTCGACTTCGATCGCTTCTTCCTTCTTCGACATTTATGCCTGGATCCCCAAGACCCGCGCCCCCTGGTCGGTCACTGCCACCGAGTATTCGAAATGCGCCGAACGCGAACCGTCCTCGGTGCGCGCCGTCCAGCCGTCCGGGTCCATCTTGACCGCGGCCGTGCCGGCGTTGACCATCGGCTCGATCGCCAGCACCAGGCCCGGCCGCAGCTTCGGCCCCTTGCCCGGCTCGCCGAAGTTCGGCACCTGCGGGTCCTCGTGCATCGAGGTGCCGATGCCGTGGCCCGAGAACTCCCTCACCACCGAGAAGCCGTGGCTCTCGGCGTGGCGCTGCACCGCGTGGCCGATGTCCGACAGCCGCGCCCCCGGCCGCACCTGCTCGACCGCCAGCAGCAACGCCTCGCGCGTCACCTGCAGGAGCCGGCGCGACCCCTCGTCGATGCGGCCGACCGCGAAGGTCCGTGCCGCGTCGCCGTAGTAGCCCTTGTAGACCACGCCGCAGTCGATGCCGGCGATGTCCCCGTCCCGCAGCGGCACGTCGTTCGGGATGCCGTGGACGATGACGTCGTTGACCGAGATGCACAGCGTCGCCGGGTAGCCGCGGTAGTGCAGGAACGCCGGCACCGCGCCGGCGCCGCGGATCACCTGCTCGGCATGCCGGTTCAGCTGGCGCGGCGTGACGCCCGGGACGATCATCTCGCCCATCTCGTCGAGCACCTGGTGGACGATGCGGTTCGCCTGGTCCATCAGGTCGATCTCGCCCTTGGTCTTGAGCACGGTCATGGCGAAGGCGCCTCGAGGGCCGCGAGCAACGCGCGTCCCACCTCCTCGACGGGTCGATTGCCGTCGACCTCCCGCAAGAGGCCGAGCCGCCTATAATAACCGATCAAGGGCTCCGTTTCTTCTCGGTACACCCGCAGACGCTCCCGCACGACCTCCTCGCGGTCGTCCGACCGGCCGCGCGCCAGGGCCCGCCGCAGCAGCTCCTGCTCCGGCACGGTGAGCAGCAGCACGGCATCCAGGGGACGCCCCACCGCCTCGAGGATGCCGGCCAGGGTCTTGGCCTGCGCCAGCGTCCGCGGGTAGCCGTCGAGCAGGAAGCCACGGTCGAGGTCCACCTGCCGCAGGTGCTCGCGCACCACCTCGTCCATGGTGGCGTCGTCCACCAGCCCGCCGGTCTCCATGATGCGCTTCACCCGCAGCCCCAGCGGCGTGCGGGACGCGGCCTCCCGCCGCAGCAGGTCGCCGGTCGCGATGCCCGGCACCCCGAGCTTCTCGCGCAACATCGCGGCCTGGGTACCTTTCCCAGCGTTGGGAGGCCCCAGGAACCCGATCCGCTCGAGGTGATGGTCATCCCCGCCTGCCACGTATCCGGCTCCGCTTCATGAAGCCTTCGTAGTTCCGCATCACCAGCTGGCTCTCGACCTGCTGGATGGTGTCCATGGCAACGCCGACGACGATCAGCAGCGAGGTGCCGCCGAAGTAGAACGTGATCCCCATGCCCTCCTTGAACCAGTCCGGGAAGTAGGGATCGAGGCGCGGCCCCAGCCAGGGGAGGCCGGCGATGTGAAAGCCGGTGAGCAGGAACTCGGGCAGCAGGCAGACCGCGGCCAGGTAGAGCGAGCCGACGAGGGTGATGCGGGTCAGGATGCGGTCGATGTACTCGGAGGTGCGCTTGCCGGGCCGGATGCCCGGGATGAAGCCGCCGTACTTGCGCATGTTGTCGGCGACGTCGACCGGGTTGAAGATGATCGAGATGTAGAAGTACGAGAAGAAGACGATCGCGATCGTCTGCAGCAGGTAGTAGATCGGCTGCCCGTACTTGATGTACTGCGCCGTGTCCTGCACCCACTGGGAGCTCGGCGCCATGCTGGCCAGCACCGTGGGGATGGTCACCACCGACCCGGCGAAGATCACCGGGATGACGCCGCCGGTGTTGACCCGCAGCGGCAGGTAGGTGCTCTGGCCGCCGTACACCTTGCGCCCCACCACCCGCTTGGCGTACTGGATGGGGATGCGGCGCTGCGCCCGTTCCATGTAGACGATGAAGGCGACCACCGCCACCATGAAGATGACCAGCGGGATGATCTTCAGCAGGTCGAGGTTGCCGCGCTGCAGGCCGTTGAGGGTGTTGGCGATCGCCGGCACGAAGCCCACCACGATGCCGGCGAAGATGATCAGCGAGATGCCGTTGCCGACGCCGCGCTCGCTGATCTGCTCGCCGAGCCACATGACGAAGGCGGTGCCGGTGGTGAGGGTGATCACGGTCAGGGCGCGGAACGCCCAGCCGGGGTGCGGCACCAGCGCCAACCCTCCCTGCGTCGTCTGCTTCTCGAGGAAGATGGCGATGCCGGTGCCCTGGACGATCGAGATCAGCACCGTGCCGTAGCGGGTGTACTGGGTGATCTTCTTGCGTCCCAGGTCGCCTTCCTTCGACAGCTTCTCGAGGTAGGGCCACACCACCGTCAGCAGCTGCAGGATGATGGAGGCGGTGATGTAGGGCATGATGCCCAGCGAGAAGATCGCGATCCGCCGCAGGCTGCCGCCGGTGAAGGTGTTGATGAAGCCGAGGAACGAGTCGGCCTGCGAATTCATGAAGGCGAGCAGCGCCGCCGGGTCGATGCCGGGCGTCGGGATCGCGCAGCCGATGCGGTAGACCGCCAGCAGCCCGAAGGTGAACAGGACCCGCTTGCGCAGCTCCGGGATCGCGAAGATGTTGCGGAAGCTCTCGATCACGCTTGAAGCTCCTCACAGCTGCCGCCCGCCGCCTCGATCTTGGCGCGGGCGGACTTGCTGAAGCGGTGGGCCTTGACCTTGTATGCCCGCCCGACCTCGCCCACTCCCAGCACCTTCACCGGCCGGCCGCGGCGGGCCAGGCCGCGCGCCACCAGGATGTCGGGGGTCACTTCGCCGCCACCGGTGGTAGGGTCCAATTTCTCCAGCTGCGACAGGTTGACCACCGTGTACTCGGTGCGCCAGATGTTGGTGAAGCCGCGCTTAGGCACCCGCCGGACGAGCGGCATCTGGCCGCCCTCGAAGCCCGGCCGGTGGGTATGTCCGGAGCGCGACTTCTGCCCCTTCTCGCCGCGGCCGGCGGTCTTGCCGGTGCCGGACCCGGGACCGCGCCCCAGGCGCTTGCGCGCGTGCTTGCTCCCCTTCGCCGGCGACAGCTCGTGCAGCTTCATGACTTCTCCTTCTCCTCGACGATCTCCAGCAGATATTGGACCTTCGCCACCGCGCCGCGGACCGCCGGCGTATCGGGGCGCACCACCTCGTCACGGATCCGGCGCAGGCCCAAGCCCCGCAGCACCTCGCGGTGGGGCCGCCGGGTGCCAATCACGCTGCGCACCTGGCGGATGCGGATCGTCTTCTGGGTCTGCTGATCACCTTGCTGCTTGCTCGCCATCTCGACCTCTCCTCGTCGCTGAAGCTAAGACCCTTCCGGTGGAGCTGCCGGCGGCAGCGAGGTCTCCGGTTCGGCGGCGGCGGCAGGCGGCGCCACGGCCGCCGGGGCAGCAGGCGCTTTCGCGGCAGGCGCCGCGGCAGCCGCCGTCTCCGGCCCAACCGAGGCCGGCGGCGGCGCCGCTGCCGTCACTGCCGGCGCCCCGCGCGCCCCTCCGCGGCCCCCTTCGCCTCCACCCCCGCCCCGCTCACCCCGGTCGCCTCGCCGCGGTGGCCCCTGCGGCGGCGCCGGCCTGGGCCGGCGCGGCCGCGGTGCCGCCGAAGGCCCCTGCGCCGCCGCGGCCGCGCCCTCGAGCGGCGGCAGGCCGCGCAGGCGGCGCACCTCGTCCTCCTGGCGCAGGCTGAGCAAGGCGTCGAAGGTCGCCTTGACCACGTTGTGCGGGTTGGTCGAGCCCAGCGACTTGGTCAGGATGTCCTGGATGCCGGCCGTCTCGAGCACCGCGCGCACCGGGCCGCCGGCGATGACGCCGGTGCCCTCCGAGGCCGGCTTCAGCAGCACCCGGCCGGCGCCGAAGACGCCGATCGTCTCGTGCGGGATCGAGGTGCCCTTGATCGGCACCTGCACCATGTTGCGCTTGGCGATCTCGATCCCCTTGCGAATGGCCATGGGGACCTCCTTCGCCTTGCCGGCGCCGTAGCCGACACGGCCGTTGCCGTCGCCGATCACCACCAGCGCCGAGAACGAGAAGTTCTTGCCGCCCTTGACCACCTTGGTGACGCGGTTGATGTGGACGACCTGCTCGAAAAACTCGCTCTCGCGCTCGAATTCCCTGGCCAAGCTCGTCTCCTTCGTGGGTCGGCCCCGATGGGGTCCACCCTAGTAGCCTGCGCCGCCCGTCTCGGCGGCGCCTGGCTTGCCCTCGGCGTCGGGGGCGGCGTTGCGCCTCCTCGCCGTACTTTCGAGTACGCCTCCGGAGGCGCGCCTTGCCCGCGACGCCGAATGGCGGCGCCATTCGCCACCGATCCGCGCGTTGCAGGCCATTAGAATTGCAACCCCTTCTCGCGGGCGGCATCCGCCAGGGCCTTGACGTTGCCGTGGTAGATGTAGCCGCCACGGTCGAAGACCACCTTCTCGATGCCGCGCTCGCGGGCCCGCTCCGCCACCAGGGCGCCCACCAGCTTGGCGGCCTCCTGGCTGGCGGTCGACTTGGAGAGCTGGCCGCGCACCGCCGGGTCCGCCGATCCGGCGGCGGCAAGGGTGACCCCGCGGACATCGTCGATCACCTGGGCATAGATGTAGCGCAGGCTCTTGTAGACTGACAGCCGCGGCCGCTCGCCGGTGCCCTGCACCCGCGCCCGCACCCGTAAGTGGGCGCGCTCGCGGCGCTCCCGCTTCTGCTTCATCCTCTTGGTCACGTGGTCGCTCATCGCTCGGTCCTCGCTTCCCGCTACTTGCCGCCGGCCTTGCCGACCTTGCGGCGCAGGACCTCGTTGGTGTACTTGATGCCCTTGCCCTTGTAGGGATCGGGCTTGCGCAGGCGCCGGATCTCGGCCGCCACCTGGCCGACCTGCTGGCGGTCGGCGCCCGACACCGTGACGCGGTTGATCTTGGCCTCGATCTCGACCTTGATCCCCGCCGGGATGTCGAAGATCACCGGATGGGAGTAGCCGAGCGCGAACTGCACGTGGCTGCCCTTGACCTCGGCGCGGTAGCCCACCCCGACGATGTCCAGCTGCTTCGAGAAGCCCGTCGAGACGCCATTCACGGCGTTGGCGAGCAGCGCCCGCAGCAGCCCGTGCTTGGAGCGCTCCGGGCCGCTGTCGCCGCTGCGCGCGACGGTGACCGTGCCCTCGTCCCCGACCGCCACCGGGAAGCCCTCGAAGAGCGGCAGCTGGACCTTGCCCTTGGGGCCCTCGGCGATGAAATGGCCGTCCTTCAACTCGACACGTGTCCCCTTCGGGACGGCGATCGGCATCTTTCCTATCCGCGACATGGCTCGTCTCTCCTACCAGCTCACCAGAGCTCGCACAGCAGCTCGCCGCCCAGGCGCCGCTCGCGCGCCTGGCGGTCGGTCAGCAGCCCCTGCGACGTCGACACGATCCCGACCCCGAGGCCGTTGCGCACCGGCTGGATCTCGCCGGCGCGGCGGTAGACGCGGCGGCCCGGACGGCTGATCCGGGCGAGGTGGTTGATGGCCGGGGTGCCCTCGGCGCTGTAGCGCAGGAAGATGCGCAGCACGCCCACCGGCTCGCCTTCCGCCGGCTCGATCTGCCGCAGGTTCTTGATGAAGCCTTCCTCCTTGAGCAGCCGGGCGACCTCCAGCTTCAGCTTCGAGCTCGGCACGTCGAGGCGGTCGTGCTTCGACAGGTGGGCGTTCCGGATCCGGGTCAGCAGATCCGAGATGGGGTCGGTCATGCTCATCGGTGTCTCTCTCCTTGCGGCACGGCGATGTCTCCAGGCGCGCGGCGGGCTGCTACCAGCTTGCCTTGATCACTCCGGGAAGGTATCCCTGCAGCGCCAGGTCCCGGAGATGGATGCGGCAGAGGCCGAACTTGCGGTAGTAGCCGCGCGGGCGGCCGCAGAGTCTACACCGATTCCGGTGCCGTACCTCGAACTTGGGCTTGCGTGCGTTCTTGGCGATCTTTGCGGTCGTGGCCACTGTCTGTCTCCTAGCGTCCTAGCCTGGCGGTGTTCTATCCGGTGTTCTATCTGGCGTCCGGGCGGGCGAAGGGCATGCCGAGCTCCCGCAGCAGGTAGAGGGCGCGCTCGTCGTTGCCGGCGGTGGTGACGATGGTGATGTTCATCCCCTTCGGACGCTCGACCTTGTTGTAGTCGATCTCGAGGAAGATCAGGTGGTCGCGAATGCCCATCGTGTAGTTGCCGCGGCCGTCGAAGCTCTTCGGCGACACGCCGCGGAAGTCGCGGACGCGCGGCAGCGCCGTCGAGATGAAGCGGTCCAGGAAGTCCCACATGCGCGCGCCGCGCAAGGTGACGCGGCAGCCGATCGGCATGCCGGCGCGCAGCTTGAACGCGGCGATCGACTTCTGGGCGCGGGTGATGGTCGGGCGCTGGCCCGCCAGGGCAGTCATCTCGTCGACCGCGTCGTCGAGGATCTTGATGTTCTGGATCGCCTCGCCCATGCCCATGTTGAGCGAGATCCGCTCGAGCCGCGGCACCGCCATCGCGTTCTCGATGCCGAACTCCCGCTTGAGCTTCGGCACCACCTCCTCGAGGTAACGGTGGCGCAAGCGCGGCACGTAGGTCTTCTTCGGCGGCGACGCCGGCTTTCCGCCCTCTGCCGAAGCCGGGACCGCAGCCGCCGGAGAGCCCTTCGCAGCCACTTTCTTGTTCTCACCGCCCTTGGCTGTAGTGGCCTTGGCACCGGTCGCGCCCTTGCCACCACCCCCCGCGGGTTTCGATTCGCTGTTCTTCGCCATGATGTCCTCGCGCTGCCTGGTCGCTAGTTGAAGGTGGCGCCGCAGTGCTTGCAGACCCGCACGCCGCGCCCGTCCTCCAGGCGCTTGCGCCCGACCCGCGACGGCTCGCCGCACTCCGGGCAGATCAACTTGAGGTTGGACACCTGCACCGGCGCCTCGCGCTCGAGGATGCCGCCCTGGATGCCCTTCTGGGGGTTCGGCTTGGTGTGGCGCTTGATCATGTTCACGTGCTCGACGATCGCCCTGCCGCTGGCGGACAGCACGCGCAGCACGCGGCCGCGGGCGCCGCGGCTCTTGCCGGCGGTGACCAGCACCTGGTCGTTCTTCCGAATCTTCAGCTTCTCCATGCCTTGCTCCTTCGCTCTCTGCCGACGCCTGGCGCCGTCAGATGACCTCGGGCGCCAGCGACACGATCTTCATGAACCGCCGCTCCCGCAGCTCGCGCGCCACCGGCCCGAAGACGCGGGTGCCGATCGGCTCGCCGGTGTCGCTGACCAGCACCGCGGAGTTGGTGTCGAAGCGGATGTAGCTGCCGTCCTTGCGCCGCTGCTCCTTGACGGTGCGCACGATCACCGCCCTGACCACCTGCCCCTTCTTGACGGTGCCGTCCGGCGACGCCTCCTTGACCGAGGCGGTGATCACGTCGCCCAGCCGCCCGTACTGGCCCGCCGAGCCGCCGCGCAGGTGAATGCAGGCGATCTTCTTCGCCCCCGAATTGTCCGCCACGTCGAGCATGGTTCCCATCTGGATCATCGTCTTGGCCCTCTGTCGCCTCTGTCGCCTCTGTCGCCTGCTTGCCCCTGGCTAGCCATGTACTTGCCGCCGGGGCCGCTACTCGGCCCGCTTCAGGACCTCGCGGACACGCCATCTCTTGCTGTGGGACAGGGGCCGGCTGGAGACGATCTCCACCAGGTCGCCCACCTGGCAGCGGTTCTCCGCATCGTGCGCGGCGAACTTGCTGGTCCTCTTCATGTAACGGTGATACAGCCGGTGAGTGGTGGTGTTCTCGACGGTGACGATCACCGTCTTCTGCATCTTGTTGCTCACCACCTTGCCCACCTTCACCTGGACGCGGCGGCCCGGCCTGGGCTTCGACTCTACCGCGACGCCCTGGCCGGCCTCGCCGGTGCCGTCTGCCTGCTGCTTCGTCTCACTGGTACCAGCCATGGCCTCTCCTATCCCTGCTTCTCACGCAGCACGGTCAGCACCCGCGCCAGGTCCTTGCGCAGCTCGCGCACTCGCGACGGCTTCTCGAGCTGGCCGGTCACCTTCTGCAGCCGCAGGGCGAACAGCTGCTCGCACAGGTCGCGCTCCTTGTCCCGCAAGTCCTCGACCGTCTGGTCACGCATTTGCGACGCTTTCATCGGTTTACCTCGGCTCGTGATGACGGGTGATGAACTTGGTCTTGATCCCCAGCTTGTGCGAGGCCAGGCGCATCGCCTGCTCCGCCACGTCGGCCGGCACCCCTTCGAGCTCGTAGAGGATACGCGCCGGCTTCACCACCGCGACCCATTCCTCCGGGTTGCCCTTGCCCTTGCCCATGCGGGTCTCGAGCGGCTTCTTGGTGATCGGCTTGTCGGGGAAGACCCTGATCCACACCTTGCCGCCGCGCTTGACGTGGCGGGTGATGGCGATACGGGCGGCCTCGATCTGCCGCGCCGTCACCCAGCCGGCCTCGAGCGCCTGCAAGCCATAGTCGCCGAAGGCCATGTAGGCACCGCCCTTCGCCATGCCCTTGCGCCGGCCGCGCTGCTGCTTCCTGAACTTGACCTTCTTCGGCATTAGCATGATCGAATGCTCCGTCCTTGCTGCGACACCCTGTTCACGCGGTTGCCCGCCTGCTCTTCTCCTTCAGCAGGTCGCCCTTGTACACCCAGACCTTGACGCCGATCACGCCGTAGGTGGTGCGCGCCTCGCCGAGGCCGTAATCGATGTCGGCCTTGAGGGTGTGCAGCGGCAGCCGCCCTTCCTGGTACCACTCGGAGCGCGCGATCTCGGCGCCGCCCAGGCGGCCGGAGACCATGATCTTGACCCCCTTGGCGCCGAAGCGGAAGGCCGATTCCATGGCCTTCTTCATCGCCCGGCGGAAGGAGACGCGCCGCACCAGCTGGCCGGCGATCGACTCCGCCACCAGCTGGGCGTCGAGCTCGGGGCGCTGGATCTCCTGGATGTTGATGTGCACCTCGCGGCCCATCTCCTTCTGCAGGTCGTCGCGCAGCTTGTCCACCTCGGCGCCGCGCCGGCCGATGATGATACCGGGCCGCGAGGTGTAGATGGTCACCCGCAGCTTGTCGGCGGCGCGCTCGATGTCCACCTCGGAGACGCCGGCGTGCGCCAGCCGCTCCTTCAGCTTGCGGCGGAGCTTCAAGTCCTCGTGCAGCGTGTCGGCGTAGTGGCTGTCGCCGTACCAGCGCGAGTGCCAGGTCTTGTTGTAGACCAGCCGGAACCCGTAGGGATGTGTTTTCTGACCCACGATTCGATTACCTCTCTGGCTCTGGGCCCTTGCGGGTGTCGAGCTTGATCGTGATGTGGCTCTGCCGCTTGAGCACCCGGAACGCCCGGCCCATCGGCGCCGGCCGGATGCGCTTCGCCATCGGCCCGCCGTCGACGAAGATCTCCTTGACGTAGAGCCGGTCGACGTCGACGTGGTCCTCGCGGTTCTCGGCGTTGGCGATCGCCGACTTCAAGCACTTCTGGACGTGCCGCGCCGCCGTCTTGTGGGTCACCCCGAGCAGGTTCACCGCTTCCTGCACCGCCTTGCCGCGGATGAGGTCGGCCACCAGGCGCATCTTCTGCGCCGAGCCATGCACGTAACGAAGTCGCGCTGTGACTTCCATGGTCGTCAACCCTCCGTCTAGCGGGGGCGGGCCCCCTTCTCCACCTTCTTGCCGCTGTGGCCCCGGAAGGTGCGGGTCATGGCGAACTCGCCAAGCTTGTGGCCGACCATGTTCTCGGTGACGTACACCGGGATGAACTTGGCGCCGTTGTGCACGGCGATGGTCAGGTTCACCATGTCCGGGACCACCGTCGAGCGGCGGGACCAGGTCTTGATCACCCGGTTGTCGCCGCGCGAGCGCGCGGTCTCCACCTTGTTCGCCAGGTGCTCGTCGACGAAAGCGCCCTTCTGCACTGAACGCGGCATGGCGAGCTCTGCCTCCTATCTCTGGTTCCGGCGGCGGACGATCATCTGGTCCGTGCGCTTGTTGTTACGGGTCTTGTAGCCCTTGGTCGGCACGCCCCAGGGCGTCGTCGGATGGCGTCCGCCCGAGGTCCGCCCCTCGCCGCCGCCCATCGGGTGGTCGACCGGGTTCATCGACACGCCGCGGTTGTGCGGGCGCCGGCCCAGCCAGCGCTTCCGTCCCGCCTTGCCGAAGGAGATGTTCTCGTGCTCGAGGTTGCCGACCTGGCCGACGGTGGCGTAGCACTCGACGTGCACCCGCCGCACCTCGCCCGAGGGCAGCTTGACCTGCGCCCAGCCGCCGTCGCGCGCCATCAGCTGCGCGCCGGCGCCGGCGCTGCGCACCATCTGGCCGCCCTTGCCGAGCTTCAGCTCGATGTTGTGGATCACCGTGCCGAGCGGGATCAGGCGCAGCGGCAGCGCGTTGCCGACGTTGACCTCCGCCTTCTCGCCCGACATCACCAGGGCCCCGACCTCGAGGCCGTTCGGCCAGAGGATGTAGCGCTTCTCGCCGTCGGCGTAGCTCAGCAGGGCGATGCGCGCCGAGCGGTTAGGATCATATTCGATGGTGGCGACGCGCGCCGGGATGCCGTGCTTGCCGCGGCGGAAGTCGATCACCCGGTAGCGCCGCTTGTGGCCGCCGCCCCGCCACCACGAGGTCAGCTCGCCGCGGTTGTTCCGCCCGCCGCTGCTGCTCTTGCCCTCGGTGAGCGGCTTGTGCGGCTTCCCGGCGGTGATCTCGTCGCAGCTGAGATAGGTCTGGAAACGGCTTGCCGCGTTGGTCGGCTTTCTCTGCTTGATCGCCATCGTCTTACATCCCCTCGAAGAACTCGATCGGCTTCTCGCCGGCCGCGAGCCTGACGTAGGCCTTCTTCCAATCGGGGCGCCGGCCCGCGAACTTCCCCTGGCGGCGGGCCTTGCCGTGGCAGTTGGCGATGCGCACCTCGGCCACCTTGACCTTGAACTGCGCCTGCACGGCGCGCAGCACGTCGATCTTGTTGGCCTGCCGGTGCACCTCGAAAGCGATGATGTTGCCGGTCTCGCGCTGCACCGCCGACTTCTCGGTGATCAGCGGCCGCCGGATCACGTCCTGGGTCCTCATCTCGCCAGCACCTCCACCAGCCGGTTCAGCGCCAGCTCGCTGAGCACCAGGAACGGCCGGTCCACCACGTCGTAGACGTTGACCGCCAGCGCGTCGACGGTCTTCAGGGCGCGGTTGTTGCGCGCCGCCAGCTCCAGGTTGTGGTTGTCGTGGACGTCGACGAGCAGGGCCTTGCCCGCGATGCCGACGCCGTGCAGGTGCGCGATCAGCTCGCGCGTCCGGTGGCTCGGGAGGTCCAGGCTCTCCAGCACGACGATCTGCTGCTCGGCGGCCTTGCGCGACAGCGCCGACTTGAGCGCGTTCTTCTTCTCCCGCACCGAGAGGCTCTTGCCGTAGTCGCGCGGCACCGGACCCCAGACGATGCCGCCGTGGCGCCACTTCGGGTTACGGATGTCGCCGGTGCGCGCCCGCCCGGTGCCCTTCTGCCGCCACAGCTTCTTGCCCGAGCCGGAGACCTCGGCGCGGGTCTTGGTCTTGTGCGTGCCGCGGCGGCGCCCGGCGAGATACGCCTGCACCGCCTCGTGGATCAGGTGCTCGTTGTAGGGGTAGCCGAAGATCGTCTCCGGCAGCTCGATCTCGCGCAGCTCCCGGTTGTCGAAGTTCTTGACCTTGATCTTCATCGCCAGATCCTCATCCTATGGTTGGAGACGCCGGCTCTTCAGCCGCGCCTCGCCCGCTTGATCGCCACGTAGGCATGGCGCGGGCCCGGCACCGCGCCGCGCAGGTAGATCAGGTTCTGCTCCGCGTCCACCTTGATCACCTGCAGGTTCTTGACCGTCACCCGCTCGCCCCCCATCCGCCCGCCTGCCCGCATGCCGGGGAAGACGCGCGACGGGAAGGCCGAGGCGCCGATCGAGCCCGGCGCACGGTGGAACATCGAGCCGTGGGTGGCGCGGCCGCCGGCGAAGCCGTGGCGCTTGACCACGCCCTGGAAACCTTTGCCCTTGCTGGTCGCGACCACGTCCACGTACTGCTTCTCCTCGAAGATGGTGGCCTTGACCTCGTCGCCCGGCTTGACCTCTTCGCCGTCGGAGAGGCGGAACTCCATCAGCCGGCTGAGCGCCGCCACCCCGGCCTTGGCGAAGTGGCCCAGCCGTGGCTTGGTCACCTTCTTCGGCGGGCGGTCTTCGACCAGGCCGAGCTGCACGGCCTCGTAGCCGTCGGTTACGCGGGTCTTCCTCTGCACGACCAGGCAGGGACCCGCCTTGACCACGGTCACCGGCACCACCGAGCCGTCCTCGGCGTAAATCTGCGTCATCCCCAGCTTCCGTCCCAGCATGCCTTCCATGGCCGTACCCCTCGAAGTTACTTCCCGAAAGCCTTGATCTCGACGTCCACGCCGGCCGGCAGCTCGAGCTTCATCAGCGCGTCGACCGTCTGGCTGGTGGGCTCGAAGATGTCGAGCAGCCGCTTGTGCGTCCGGATCTCGAACTGCTCGCGCGACTTCTTGTCGACGTGCGGCGAGCGGTTCACCGTGTAGCGCGAGATGTGCGTCGGCAGCGGGATCGGACCCACCACCCGCGCCCCGGTGCGGCGCGCCGTGTCCAGGATCTCGTGCGTCGACGTGTCCAGGATGCGGTAGTCGAACGCCTTGAGCCGAATCCGAATCTTCTCGTTGACCATGATCTCGAGTCTCCCAAACCTGCCCCTCTTACCTGCCTGTCCCCTTCAAAGTCTCGCCCCTTCGGCCACCTACTTCACGATGTCAGTAACGGTGCCGGCGCCGACCGTGCGGCCACCCTCGCGGATGGCGAAGCGCACGCCCTGCTCCATGGCGATCGGCGCGATCAGCTCGACCTCGAGGTTGACGTTGTCGCCCGGCATCACCATCTCCGTGCCCGCCGGCAGGTTCGCCACCCCGGTGACGTCCGTCGTCCGGAAGTAGAACTGCGGCCGGTAACCGTTGAAGAACGGCGTGTGGCGGCCACCC
>DATDGZ010000358.1:0-11888 GCA_036521795.1 Thermoanaerobaculia bacterium
GGATGACCTCGGCAGCGGTGGCGGCCAGGAGCTCGTTCCAGATCTCGATCCCGGTGCCGTTCCGCGCCAGCAGCTCGCGCTTCTGCCGCAGTGCCTCGCGGTAGCGGCCGAGCGTCTCGAGCGCCGCCGGGCGGGTGGCGACGACGCCGCGGTCCATGAAGCGGCGCCGTGCCCCCGGCGCGCCGACCAGCACCCCGGTCTCCACCGCTGCCCAGGCCACCACCGGCAGCACCGCCAGGTGATCCGCCAGGGAGGTCGGTTTGCCGTTGACGCTGCGCTGGCGGACCCCCTCCCGCACGCTCACCGCCAGGGCGGCTCGACGGTCGGTCTCCACCTCTCCCCAGAGCTCCAGCTCGTTGGCGCCATGCGCCACGCAATCGACCACCTGGCCGGCGCGAAAGCTGCGGGTCGTGGCGAGCACGTAGATCGCTTCGAGCAGGCTGGTCTTGCCCGCGCCGTTGCCGCCGAGGAGCAGGTGCGAGCCCGGGGACGGCGCGAGGTCCAGGGGTTGGAGGTTGCGGAAACCGCGCGCTGTGAAGTGCGACAGCACGTCCGGAGGGGGAGGCTTCAGGGGACCGGGAGGGTCCGCCCGCGCCTCGATTTAGATCCGCATCGGCATGATGACGCAGAGATAACGGCCGTCGGCGCCAGCCGGGTGCCCGGACCCGCCTGCGGCATCGGAGCTCTCGGCCGCGCTCGACTCTCCCACCGAGGCCTCGGCCGTGTCGCCCGCACGGGTTCCGGCGCCATCGCCGGGCAGCGATTCCTGCGGGTAGCCGACGCACTGCGTGTTCTCGTCCTTGAGCTCGAGCCGGACGCGGTCGGTGTCCACCGCAGCGAGGAACTGCGACAGGTAGTCGGGGTTGATGCCGAGCCGGAACTCGGGTCCGTCGTACTCGCAGGCCACCTCTTCGACCGCCTCGCCCAAGTCGGCGTTCACCGCCGAGATCACCAGTTGGTGGGTGGAGAACTGCAGGCGCACGGCGCGCGCACGGTCGCTGGTCATGAGCGCCGCCCGCTGGACCGCTTCCGCCAGGGCCTTGCGGTCGAAGAGCACCCGCTTGTCGTTGTCCTTGGCGATCACCCGTTCATAATCCGGGAAGGTGCCTTCGAGGATGCGGCAGATCAGCTCGCGCTGCCCGAGCCGGAAGGAGAGGTGATGCTCGCCGCGGCGGAACTCGAGCGCGGTCGCCGCCGCGTCGCCTTCGAGCCGCTGCAACTCCTGCAAGGCCTTGCGCGGCACCAGCACAGAATCCTCGCCGGCATTCCCGGGGACGTTGCGCAAAGACTCTTCACGCTTCTCGACCAGGGCCAGGCGGTGGCCGTCGGTGGCCACGATCTCGAGCGCGCCGTCCTTGATCTTGAACAGGGCACCGTTGAGCTGGAAGCGCGACTCCTCGGCCGAGACCGCGAAGAGGATCTTGGCCACCATGCGGCGGAAGTCCACGAACGGGATCTCGACCTTGGCGCCCGCGGACGCCGGCACGGTCGGCAAGGTCGGGAAGTCGTCGGCCGCGAGGCCGTGGATCTTGAACCGGGAGCTGCCGGCGCGGATGCTCAGCACTCGCGGCTCCTCCTGCACCAGCAGGACCTCGGAAGCGGAGAGCGAGCGGATGATCTCGATCAGCTTCTTGGCCTGCACGGCGATCGCGCCGCCCTCCCGGATCTCGGCCTCGCAGCGCGAGGTCAGGGAGACATCGAGATCGGTCGCCGCCAGGTGGAGCCTGCCGTCCTTGGAGTCGTTCGAGTCACGGGCGTTCAGCAGTATGTGCGACAGAACAGGGATCGTGGTCTTGCGCTCGACGATCCCCTGCATGGGGACCAATTCGCCCAGGAAGTCGTTCCTCTTGAGACGGATTTCCATTCTCTCTCCCGCTCTTCTTCTTCAAGCCAGACACCTGAATATAGCATAGCCGTAGTCGTAGAAGGCCCCTGTGGAAAAGAGGAAAAGCAACGTAAGTTATTGTGGTAAAGATGCTTAGAGGTAAGGCACCAGCCGCGTTACCCAGTGGGTAAGCTGTGGAGAGCCTGTTGACCGCCAGGGGAAGATCCTGGGCCACGAGAGATTTCCACAGCTGCCCCGCAGGGATTTTCGGCTTGGTTTCCGCAGAGGTCTGCAGTGCCTCGCAGAACGCCTCCATGGAACCCTCCGTCTTCCTCCCCTCCGACTGTCGATGTCTGCGAAGGCCAGTGAGGCATTGGTATACTATATCTATAAAAGCTGAATCAAGCGCCTCCAACGAGGCGCCCCTACCACCTACGTCAGTTGCTGCTCGAGCGCTTGGACCGTGCGGTCGAAGTCGGGATCGGCTGCCATGGTCTGAGTCACCTTGTCCACCGAGTACATGACCGTGGAGTGGTGCTTGTCGTTGAAGAGCTTGCCGATCTCTGGGTAGGAGAGGGTCGTGAGCTTCTTGCAGAGGTACATCGCCACCTGGCGGGGGATCACCACCTGGCGGGAGTTATTCTTGCTCTTGATCTCCTGGATCTTGAGGTCGTAGTGGCGGGCCACCGTCTTGATGATCTGCTGATGCGTCGGCTTGCGCCCTTCCTCCGGCAGGATGTCCTTCAGTGTCTCGCGGGCAAGCGCCAGCGAGATCGGCTTGCCGGTCAGCGAGCAGAACGCGATGACCCGGTTCAGCAGGCCCTCGAGCTCGCGGATGTTCGACCGCACCTGCTGGGCGATGAACTCGGCCACCTCCTCGGGAAGCTGAATGTTCTCGCTGAAGGCCTTGCGCTGCAGGATGGCCACCTTCGTCTCGAGATCGGGGGGCTGGATGTCGGCGATCAGGCCCCACTCGAACCGGCTGCGCAGCCGTTCCTCGAGCGTCGGGATGTTACGGGGCGACGAGTCCGAGGACAGGATGATCTGCTTCTGGCTGGTGTAGAGCGTGTTGAAGGTGTGGAAGAACTCCTCCTGGGTGCGCTCCTTGTTGGCCAGGAATTGCACATCGTCGATCATCATCACGTCGATCGTCCGGTAGCGCTCCCGGAAGGCGGGCATGCGGTCGAAGCGGATCGAGTTGATGAGCTCGTTGACGAACTGCTCGGCCGCCAGGTACAGCACCCGGATGTGCGGCTGGTGGCGCAGGATCTCGTGGCCGATGGCATGCAGCAGGTGGGTCTTGCCGAGCCCGACGCCGCCGTAAAGGAAGAGCGGGTTGTAGCTCTGCGACGGGTTCTTCGCCACCGCCTCCGCCGCGGCGTGAGCGAACTCGTTCGACTTGCCCACGACGAAGGTCTGGAACAGGTACTTCGGATTGAAGTCCGAGAGCACCACCGGCGCCTCGGCGGGCTCTCCCCCTTCCTCGGCGAGCGAGAACAGCACCTCGAAGCCTGGCCCGTCGAGACCGGCGAGCGCGCGGTCGACCGTCGGACGGTAGCTCTCCTCGAGGGTATGCAGGAAGCGCGAGTTCGGAGCGAGCAGGACCAGCTTCTTGCCACCGTCGTCCCGCACCTTCAGCGGGCGGAACCAGGTCGCGAACTCCTCGGGATCGAGGTGCTGACGAAGTTGCTTCTGCAGCAGTGACCAGAGGGATGGCGACATGGAAGCCTCGGCAACTTCAGCTGGCGCGCGTCAGATCGCAGGACGACAAAATCCACAACAATTCCACAACCTGTGGAAATCTCGAGGCTCGGGGGTCCAGCGAAGCTGACGTGCTTGGCTACAACAGACGACCATCATACCACAGCTTCCCGGCCGCGCAAGCCCGATCTTCGGTCCGCCGTCACCTGAATGTCGCATCCCCACCTCCCCATCCTACCCTCTGCGGCGACTGGTAGAAACGTGTCCAGGACGCGAGGTCACGCGCGCCGAGCGAGGCGAGGTGGCAGACCGCATCGCCGGGATGAACGAGGGGGATCTGGGTCAGGCCGAGGACCAGCCCGCCGTGGGGGCTGCCGAGCACGCTCTGGCCGCGGCCGAACGGGTTGGTGTGCACGGAGATCGGGTCGCCCCGGCGCAGCGGCTGGCCGAGCTCGACCATCAGGTCGACGATGCCGCCGACCTTGGCGCGCACCCAGCGCGTCCGCCGCAGGACCAGGCGTACCGGCGGTTGCTGGACGGCGCCCGGCAACATGCCCAGCGACCGCAGGACGTTGAGGATGCCCGCCACTCCGATCTGGATGAAGGGGCGCTCGAAGCGCAGCGGGCTGCCGGCTTCGTAGACGATGGTCGGCACGCCGGCGGCGACGGCGGTGCGGCGGAGGGACCGCTCGGGTCCCGGAGAGTCGACGATCAACGGGCAGCCGAACGCGGCAGCCAGGGAGGCGACGTGCGGCTGCGTGAGGTCGGCGCGGACCTGCGGGTAGTTGGTGCGCTCGGCGCCCGCCGTGTGGAGGTCGATCCCGAAGTCGCTCTTGGCGACCACCTCGCGGAACAGCACCTCGGCCAGGCGCGACGCGAGGGAGCCGCCGCGGCTGCCCGGGAAGCTGCGGTTGAGGTCGCGGCGGTCCGGCAGCCGGCGGTCGAGGACGAGAAAGCCGGGGACGTTGGCGACCGGGACGGCGACGATCGTGCCGGCAAGATCCGCGAACGAGCATTCGTTGAGCAGCGAGCGCAGGATGCCGACGCCGATCAGCTCGTCGCCGTGCACCGTGGCGGTGATGAAGACCGTCGGCCCGGCGCCGCCGCGCACCACCGTGAGGGGGATGGACACCGGCTCCGCCGTGTACGACTCGGCGACCTTGAGCTTGATGTCGACGGTCTCGCCTTCACCGACGAGGGTGCCGGCGAAGCGCAGGGCAGGCCGCACGCCGGAAGCCTCTCGTCGCCGGATTCCCGCTCGCCGTGGGCTGACCGCCCGCCGCGGTCCGCCGCCGCCACGATCAGCCGCGGTCACCAGGATACCCGTGAGGAGCGTGCTCGATGACGAAGTCGATCATGGCGCCCGCGACGTCGATGCCGGTGGCGGTCTCGACCCCCTCGAGGCCCGGCGAGCTGTTCACCTCCAGCACCATCGGACCCTCGCGCGAGGCGATCATGTCGACGCCGGCGATGTTGAGCCCGAGCACCTCCGCGGCGTGGATGGCGGTCGCCGCGAACTGCGGCTCGAGCGTCACGCCGCGGGCCGAGCCGCCGCGGTGGAGATTGCTGCGGAACTCCCCCTCGACTGCCTGGCGGGACATCGCGGCGACCACCTTCCGGCCGACCACGATGGCGCGGAAGTCGGTGCCGCGGGACTCCTCGATGAAGGCCTGGATGAGGATGTTCTGCTTCAACGAGTGCATCGCCTCGAGCACCGACTCCGCGGACTTCACCGACTCGGCGAGGATGACGCCGGTGCCCTGGCTCCCCTCGAGCAGCTTGAGGATGACCGGCGTGCCGCCGACCTTGCGGATCGCCGAGCGCACGTCCTCCCGGCGCCTGGCGAAGGCGGTGGGAGGGATCCCGATGTCGTGACGCGACAGCAGCTGCAGCGCGCGGAGCTTGTCGCGGCTCTTGGCGATCGCCTGGCTGTCGTTGGCCGGGAAGACGCCCATCATCTCGAACTGGCGCAGCACCGCGAGCCCATAGAAGGTGATCGAGGCGCCGATGCGCGGCACGACGCCGTCGAGGCCGGTGATGCGCTCGCCGTTGTGATGGACCTCCGGGCGCTTGCGGGAGAGCTTGACCACGCAGTGCAGCGGGTTCAGCACCGAGGCCTCGGCATGACGCGCGCGGCTGGCTTCGACGAGGCGCGCGGTCGAGTACAGGCCGGGGCCGCGGGACAGGACGGTGATCTTCAACGTCGTTCTCGATTCAGCTCGACTCGCCGGCGATGCCAGGCCCGCAGCAGGTACTTGGCGGCAGGGTCGACGCAGAAGTCGCCTTCCACCGCCTTGCGGCCCAGGATCATACGAAAGAGCATGCCCGAGCGATCGGTCAGCGTGAGATAGATGCGCTTGCGCACCGGACCGAGGACCAGCTCGGTCTCGATGAGCGGCCGCAGCTCGCGATGACCGCCCGAATCGGTCACCTGCACGTGACGCAGGACCCGCACCCTGGCGGTGACCAGGCGGGTGGCATCGCGCCGATCCGGGGCTAGGGTGACCTCGGCGGCCTGGCCGCCGGCGGCAGGGCGCTCGAGGTAGACCAGATCGTGCACGTGCAGGGTTGACGTGCGGGCGCCCGTGTCGATTTTGCCCTTCAACCGCCGCAAGCCGAGATCCGGCAGGTCGAGGTATTCCTTCCAGCCGATACGGATCGGCGGCGGCGGGGCCGGTGCGCGAGAAGGGGGCATGCGGCCCCCATTATTCAACGCCTGCGGCGGGTTAGGTGTGACGACTTTGCCGGGGAAGGCGCCCTGGGGGCGACCGGCGACTGCTCAGCGATGCTTGGCGTCAGGGCCAGCAGGCAGGGCCCGGGCACACAAGTTGCATCTGGTGCTGGGTATGAGAAGCACCGAACGCGCGAGGGGGAGGTCCCTCCATCCGTCTGTTTCCTACCTGGTAACGAGATCGTAACTGATCTCACCCCCAAATTCCACACCCCATCCCCTTTTCCAAGGGTAGAGCCACACATCCAATCATCCAGGGACCTCCCCCAAGCGGCCTGAGCGGGCAGTACCGCCAGGCCGCCGGCGCCACTCGCGCCCCCTCCCCTGCCAAGTCGGCGCTTCGTCTTCCCCGCGCGACCCGGCTGCTCCGCCCGTGGCGCCCCTCGTCTCCCCAAGAGGGCGGTCCGTCTGAACTGAAGGTCGTTGCGCAACGGGTCGGCTGCCCGGGCGCCCCGGTCCTCAGGCCACCGGGAATGCAGGCACGGCGATTGCACGTTATACGGGGCAACACAAGGAAACTACGAGGGGGAGATTCCACCAACCACACAAAGTCCCACCAACTTTCGAGATCCTCAGTGGTCTCAACTCCAATCGAACCCAGCCAAAATCCCCTCCAATTACAGGGGTACAGCCACAAACGGCCCACCAACTGAACGGGATCTCCCCCCTCTGGTGCCCCTGGCGGAAACGCCAGGGGCACTTTCCTGATTGCAAAAAGGTAAAGCTGGCCATGCAGGAATGAGCTGAAGCGCCCGTTCCTGGTCCCGCCAGGGCCCCTTGCCCGCCCCTGCCAGTTTGGCCTGTACGGTGTATAGTTTGTCACGGTGACACCGTCCCAGGCCTCCCTTCGACGCGACCTGCTCTCCTGGTTCGACCGCCACCGGCGTGATCTGCCCTGGCGCCGCACACGCGATCCGTATCGCATATGGGTCTCCGAGGTCATGCTGCAGCAGACCCGGGTGGAAGCCGTGCTCCCCTATTACGAGCGCTTTCTGGCTCGTTTCCCGAACGTAGACGACCTCGCAAGCGCGCCCATCGACGAGGTGCTGGCACTCTGGTCCGGCCTCGGCTACTACCGGCGGGCACGGCAACTCCACGCCGCCGCCCGGCGCATCGCCGACGCGGGGGAGTTCCCCCGCACCCTCGATCGCCTGCTCGAGCTCCCGGGCGTCGGGTCCTATACCGCCGCGGCGGTGGGGAGCATCGCCTTCGGCCTGGCCGTGCCGGTGCTCGACGGCAATGTCGAGCGGGTGATGGCACGCCGGCTGGCACTGGCGGAGGACCCGAAACGCGGCGCGTCACGAGCGCGCCTGGTGGCTGCCGCCGCGGCGTTGCTCGATCCTTCCCGCCCCGGGGACGGCAACCAGGCGCTGATGGAGCTCGGGGCGACGCTCTGCCTGCCGCGCCAGCCGCGGTGCCAGCTCTGTCCCTTGCGTCCGGGCTGCATCGCGGCGGGAGAGGGCCGGCCGGAGATGTATCCGCCGCCACGGCGCCGGCGCCGGACCGAGATCCGGCAGCTGCTCGTGGCGGTGGTGGCATCCAGGGAGAATCCCGACCGCGTGCTGCTCTTCCGGCGATCGCCGCCGGTGCCGCCGGAGGCGCCGGGCACGTCACCCTCGGTAGGGCTGCCGGCCGGCGCCTGGGAGCTGCCCTGGATGGAGCTGCGGGACGAGCCGCCGCCGCGGGTCCAACCGGCGACGAGGGCCGCGGCGGGCGACCGGCATAACCGCGGCCTCGCAGAGAAGTACGGCGGCGACTGGCGGCTGGGACCCGCGCTCGCGGCGGTGCGGCACGGCATCACCTACCGGGACCTGCGGGTCGCCATCCATGGCGCGGAGCTGCTCTCCACCCGGGCGGACGAGGTGCGGGAGGGGGTCGACAGCGGCTGGTTCGATGCCGGCGAGCGCGCGTCGCTGCCCATGTCGGCGCTGGTCGGCAAGGTCCTGCGGGCCCGGGCCGCCGCCCAGGGCTAGGCACTAGCGGCTGCCGGGCCAGCCCGTCGCGGAGCCGCCCGCCAGGATGAACCAGCCGATGATCTTGTCGTCGAGCTCGCGCAGGCGGCCAGCCACCATGGTGCACAGCAAGCGCAGCAGGCGTAGGGACGAGACGCGGTTGATGTCGAGGATGCCCTCCAGAACCTCCCGGGGAATGGCCAGCACCACCGCCCCGCGGTCGGAGGCGGTGGCATCCGCCGAGCGCTGCACGTTGTCGATCAGCGCCATCTCGCCGAAGTAGTCCCCGCGCTCGAGGAAGGCGAGGGCTTCCTCGCCGGCACCGGGGATGAACTTGCTGATCATCACCCTTCCCTCGAGCAGCACGTACATCTCGTCGCCGGGCTCACCTTCACGGAAGATCTGCTGATGGGGAGCGAACTTCTTCTCTCGCGACAGCGAGGCGAGGAAGTTGATCTCCAGGCTCGAGAGCTTCTGCTCCTGGAAGAGCTTGCGTTTCGACGCGAGGTCGACGTGGAAATCGTCGGCGACGGCGGCGGCGGGAGGCTCCTGGGCGCTCGCCGGCTTTCCCGATTGGGAGAAGAAGCGGGTGAGCTGTTCGTTGGTCTGGCGCAACTTGGAAGAGAGGCTCTTCCAGAACGTCCAGTAGAGCGCGACGCTGAAGCGCGGATCGTTCTCCATGGCGCCGGCCAGGGTCTGCCCGTTGAGCGCCAGGAGCTCGGAGTCGGTGACCGCCAGGGCGTCGCCGGAGCGCGCGTTGCCATCCACGAAGCTGGTCTCGCCGAACAGCTGGCCCGGGCTCAAGGTGGCAAGAGTGAACGAGCCGTACGGCGTGCGCCGCTGGATGCGCACGCTGCCGCTCTCGACGAGATAAGCGTCTGCCGCCGGCTCGCCCTCGTGCAGGATGTGCTCGCCGGCAGCCGCGCGGCGATGCTCGGCGACGGTGCCGAGCTGCTCGAGCTGGGCCTCGGTGAAATGGGACAGCAGCTCCCAGTGCCGCAACAGGAACTCGGTGCTCAAGATCCGATCATTGTACCCGACGATGCGTCGGCGAGGGGTAGCCCGGCGAGGGCCTCCTCGAGCAGGTCGAGGGCGCCGGTCAGCTGCGGCTCGGCGATCGTGAGCGGCGGCACGAGCTGCGCCACCGTTCCCTCCGGACCGCCGGCCAGGATGAGGACGCCGCGGCGGCGAGCGGCGGCCACCCAGGCGCCTGCAGCCTGGCGCGAACGCAGCTCGATGCCCCAGAGCAGGCCGCGGCCGCGGACGGCGGCGACGACCGGCAGGCGATCGCGCCAGCCGGCGAGGCGGGCTGCCACCTGCGCGCCCAGCCGGGCAGCGCGCGCCGGCAGCCGGTCCTGCGCCAGCACGTCAAGCACCGCGAGGGCAGCGGCGCAGGCCACGGGATTGGCGAGGAAGGTCGAGGTGCGGAGGGCTTCGCCGGGGGTGCTCCAAACCTGAAACAGGGATCTCCTGGCCAGCACTGCCGCGATCGGCAGGCCGCCGCCGAGCGCCTTGCCGCAGCAGAGGACGTCGGGCCGGACCCCTTCGGCCTCGACGGCGAAGAGCCGGCCGGTCCTGCCGAAGCCGGTGAAGATCTCGTCGGCGATCAGCAGCGCGCCAGCTTCCCGGCAGAGCCGCGCGATCCCGGCGAGCCAGCCGGGCGGCGGTGGCAGCACTCCCTCGCGGCCGACGATCGGTTCGACCAGCACGGCGCCGGCGGGGCCGCCCGCGGTGCTGCCGGCGCTCGCCGCGCGCTTCGTGCTCGTCACGCTCGTCGCGCTCCCAGAGGTCGTGGCCAGCGCCGATGCGACCGTCTCAAGTGGGCAGCCAAAGGGAATGCGCCGCACGTGCCGGTGGAGGTAAGGAGCGAAGGGGGCTCGGAACGCGGGCCGGGAGGTGACCGCGAGCGCGCCGAGCGTAAGCCCGTGATAGGAGGGTTCGAAGGCGACGATGCCCGGCCGGCCGGTGGCGGCGAGCGCCGTCTCGAGCGCGATCTCGACCGCCTCGGCGCCGGAGGCGGCGAAGAAGACCTGCGGCTCGTCGACCGGCGCCAGGCTGACGAGCCGAGCGGCGAGCTCGATCCGCAGCGGGTGCGCATGGACGTCGCCCAGGCCGTGAAGCAGGCGGCCGGCCTGACGGCGGACCGCGGCGACCACGCGCGGATGCCGGTGGCCGACGGCGGCGACGCCGAAGCCCGAGGTGAGGTCGACGTAGCGGTTGCCGTCGACGTCATGGACATTGGCGCCGCGCGCCGTGTCCCAGAGGATCGGCGGCTCGGCTCCGGCGCCTCCGGCGCCTCCGGCGACGGTGTTGACGCCGGGCGCTTCGAGCCGTTCGAGGTCGCGCGCCAGGGCGCGGGAGCGGGGCCCCGGGGGCGGGTGGACGATCCTGGGGAGTTGGTCGCCGGCGCTCACATCTCCCGCCGGCCGGCCAGCGAGCGTCCCAGCGTCACCTCGTCGGTGTACTCGATGTCGCCCCCGACCGGCATGCCGAACGCCAGGCGGGTCACGCGCAGGCCGCGCGGCTTGAGCAGCCGCGCCAGGTAGAGGGCCGTCGCCTCGCCTTCGACGTTGGGATTGGTGGCGAGCACGATCTCGGCGACTCCCTCGAGCCGGAGGAACAGGCCGGGGATCGCCAGGCGGTCAGGTCCGATCCCGCGATGCGGCGAGAGGGCGCCGAGCAGCACGTGATAGAGGCCGTGATACTCGCCGGTGCGCTCGATCGGCGCGATATTGAAGGGCTCCTCGACGACGCAGATCTGGCCGCGGTCACGTTGCATGTCCGAGCAGAAGCGGCAGGGGTCGACGGCGGTGATGGAGTTGCAGCGCGAGCAATGGAAGAGCTTCTCTTTCACCTCCACGATGGCCCGGGCGAGCGCCTGCGCCTCGGCGGTGGTGACCTTCAGCAGGTGGTGGGCGAGGCGGGAGGCGGTCTTGGGACCGATCCCGGGTAGCCGGGAGAGCTCGCCGACCAGGCGCGCGAGCGGATCGGCAGGTTGGCGCGGGGAGTTGGCGGGCACCGCGGGCGAGCTCAGAACAGGCCGGGCATCCCGGCGGCGAGGGCCCCCATCCGGCCCTGCATGGTCTCTTCGACCTTGCGGCCGGCCTCGTTGACGGCCGCCACGATGAGATCCTCGAGCATCGAGGGGTCGTCCTTGTCCATCACCTCGGGATCGATCTTGACCGAGACCAGCTGCTTGTGGCCGCTCATCTTGACCGCGACCATGCCGCCGCCGACGCTTGCCTCGACCACGGTCTCCGCCAGCTCGCGTTGCAGCCGCTCCTGCATCTGCTGCGCCTGCTTCATCAGTTTCTGCATACTGCTCATGTCATTCCTCTCTCGAGCCGCGATGCTCTTCGACGGCCTCGACCTTGCCTTGGAAGATGTCCAGGAGGGTCTGCACCGCTGGATTCAGCACCGCGGCGGCCGCGGCTCCGGCGGTCGCCGATCGCGACGCTCCCAGCGGACCGGCCGCGAGCTCGGTGGCTGCCGAGCCGGCCGGCGCCGGCGGCAAGCCGCCGGTGGTGGAGCATGCGACCGGTGCGGCGGATCCGGCCGCCGCACCGGCGGGGCCCTCGGCGAAGTCCCAGCCGGCCTCGGAGCCCCAGACCTTGGCCACCGCCGCGGCGATCGTCTCGCGGTTGGCCGGCTGCCGCAGGCGTGAGCCCAGGTAGGCGTC
>DATDGZ010000359.1:0-1546 GCA_036521795.1 Thermoanaerobaculia bacterium
GTCTCATCGCAGCTCCTCCTCAAGGGCATCCGCGATGGCGGCGACGCGGCCGGCGAAGCTGCCGGCCAGGACGGAGAGGGCCTGTTCGTCGGCGTCGAGGGAGGACTCGACCGACTCGCGCAGCACGCAGGCGAGGAAGCCTTGCACGTGGCGGAGGTCCGCTAGGACGGCGCGCAGCTCGGCGCGTGTCTGTGACTCCTCGTCGTCGGCGAGGGTCTGGTCGATCCTCACCTCCAGGGACATGTTGTAGATCAGCCGGCCGACGCGGCGGAGGGCCTCGCGGTCCTCGTGGTCCTGGATGTGAAGAAAGGCGGTTTCGAGGAACGAGTCGCCCTCGTTCCAGTCCTGCGGGGTAAGCTCTTCCCAGCTCGGCATGGGGCAGTCTCCCTTGTCGGGTTAGGCTCCGGTGTCAGGGTGGGTCCCTGCGCCGGGGCCGCTTGCTGTGGCTCGGGAGGGGGCGATCCCCTCCCCTCTTGAAGGGAAGCTAGCGCAACTCAGGTCGGGCGGGAATGGGGCGGGAGCAGCAACACAGCTAATAGAGCACTACCCGCCGCTTCGCCGCTTCGGCCGCTTCGGCCGCTTCGCCGCTTCGCGGTCCTCCGCCCCCGCCGTACGAGCTTGGACCCTCGCCCAAAGCGAGGCGGAGGGGGGAGGGCAACCTGGGACATTGCCCACATGGCCACATGGCCGAACATGGCCGCCCGAGCCTGCCAACCAGGCCGAGAGCTACAATGCTTCCCGCTCCCGAAGCGCCCAGACCCGCCCGGCCCGCGATGCCCGATCAGCCGCCGCCCTTGGACCGTCCGCCGCTCGTGCCGGCAGCGCCGGCACCCGCGCAGCTGCCGGGAGCGCCGGGATCGCCGAGACCGCCGGCCCTTCCTGCCCATGGGGCGCGGCGCCCGCCCTGGCCGGCGCTGGCGAAGGTCGCGCTGGTCACGATGGCGGCGGCCGCCTCGCTCGCCGCCAATTGGCTGCGCTGGATCAATCCGTTCGTCGATTCCGGGCGCGAGATGAACGTGCCGGCGCGGCTGGCCGCAGGCGAGAGGCTGTACCGCGACATCGTCTTCTATTACGGCCCCGCCGGGCCCTGGCTGCAGGCGCTGGTGCTGCGCGCGTCGGGCGGCGCCGCCCGGGTTGCGGCTCGGCCGCGGAGTCTGTCACCTGGCGCGGCGCCTGCCGCGGCGCTCGCTGCCGGTCCTTCCTGGCTGCCGCTCGAGGTCGCCTGCCTGGCGCTCGCCGCCGCGATCCTGTTCCTGCTGTACCGGCTGGCCGCCGCCGCTGGCGGGCCTCGCTCGGCGCTTGCCGCCACCGCCCTCGCCGCCGCCTTCTGTCTCGGCGCGCCGCACGGCGGCGCGTTCATCTTTCCCTATTCCGCCTCGAGTCTCTACGCGCTCGCGGGCAGCCTGCTGGCGCTGATTGCCAGCCTGCAGCAGCCAGGCTGGCGGCGCCGCGTGCTGGTGGCCGCCGGCCTCGCCCTGGCTCTCACGGCCCGTGCCGAGATCGGCGCCGCCACCGCGCTGATCCTGCTGATCGCCACCGTGCGCTT
>DATDGZ010000360.1:0-2302 GCA_036521795.1 Thermoanaerobaculia bacterium
GTGGACGTGGACGTGGACGTGGACGTGGACGTGGACGTGGACGTGGACGTGGACGTGGACGTGGACGTCTCCAGGGGCAACGGCTCCCGTGGCTGGTCCGGCGAGTCCATGACGTTCCTGGGGAGTCGGCTGCCAGTCTACCGCAGTGCCGCGAGCCCGTCTTGACCGCCTGCTGTCCCGCTTTGCCGCTCGAGCGCGCATCGAGGGGAAGGGGACCCTGCCGGCCGGCCGGCGGACCGGCCACCGGCGCAGCGGCCGGCGACGACTACCCGGGAGGGCGCCCGCGCGGTATAATTTATAGCTCTTGCTCTAAGAAAAACGGGGGCGGGACCCCCACAGCCTTAGGAGATCTACCATGAAGCGCGTTCTCACGTTGGTTCTCTGTGCCGTCCTGGCACCCGTCCTGAGCGCCTCGCTGGGGGCTGCCGAAGGCGGCAGCAGCGGCAAGCCGCGGATCGCGGTGCTCGAGTTCAGCAACAAGGCGAACAACCAGTGGTGGTTCCAGAACGGGGCTCTCGCCGCTCAGGACGTCTTCGTCACCGAGCTGGTCAAGAGCCGCAAGTTCGTGGTCATCGAGCGCGAGAAGATCAACTCGATCATGCAGGAGAAGGGGCTCACCCTGAGCGGCGACGTCGATGCCAAGACCGCGATGCAGATCGGCAAGCTGCTGGGCGTCAATTACATGCTGACCGGCGCGCTGACCGAGTACGGCAACACCGACACCAACGCCCACGGTCCGGGCGTGGGCAACCTGCCGAGCTTCGGCGTCCACAAGCGCGTCTTCGTCGCGGCGCTGAACGCCCGCGTCTTCAACGTCTCGACCGGCGAGATCGTCTGGGCCGACGAGGCGCGGAAGGAAGAGAGCAGCTCCAGCGTCTCCGTCGGTGGCTTCGGCGGCGGCGTCCACGACGACCGGATGTTCGACAAGGTCCTGAAGCCGATCATCCAGGAGCTGGTGGCCAGCCTCAAGTCCTCGGACCTGTAGGGGGGCAGTGCTCCGGCCGGGCCGTGGCGGTGGATCTCCCTTCACCTCCCTCGCCACGGCCCTCCCCATCCTCACCTTCGGCGCTCGTCAGGCAGGAGTGCTCCGGTGCCTTTCCACCAACCGGAGTGAGATCGTCTCCAGCAGCCCGGCCTCAACGGCACCGCAGGCTATGGCAGGAAGGTCACCTTCATGCTGACCCACATCTTGACCCGGACCCCGTCCTTGGTCGCCGGGTTGTAGGCGCTGAGGCGCGCGACCTCGAGCGCCGCCTCGTCGAAGCCCATGCCCACGGGGCCGCCCACGCGCTCGGCCTTCTCGACCCTCCCCTTCTCGTCCACCAGCGCCCTCACCGTGACCTCGGCCGACCGGTTCATGCGCCGGGCGGCGGGGGGATAGCGCGTCTCCGGCCGGTAGACGATCTTGGGTGACACCACCCCGGGTCCGGCCTGGACCAGGTCGCCGGTCTGGACCTGCGGCTGCTGCCCGCCGCCGGTGTCCGCGGCAGGCGGGAGCGTGACCGGCAGGGTGGCGGCCGACGTCGACGCCGGGGTGGCCGTGCCCGCCGCGCCCGCCGCGCCAGCCGCCGATCCGGGGACCGGCGGCGGGGCCGGCGAGGACCCCGCCGGGCGTGAGCCGGCCGTGGTGCCGGATGCCGATGTCGATGACCCTGCGTCGGGGCGGTCGGCCTTCTCGCCTCGTTCGGCCCGCGCCAGGCGGCCGTCCGAGGCGGCCTGCCCCGCGCTCTCCTGCGATCCGGAGGCGCCTGCCGGCCGCTCGCCCCGCGTCTTGTCCTTGTCCGGGCCGCCGGCCGCGGCCTTGCGGCTCTCTTCCAGCTTCTTCTGCAGCTGCTTGATGTTGTCGTCGTACTGGCTCTTCAGCTTGCTCTCGATGTCCTTGCTGCGGGCCTCGATCATCTGCTGGATCTGCGCCTGCAGCGCCGCGGCGGTGCGGGCGCTCTCGGCCGCCGAGACGGCCGCGGTCGCGGCTGCCGCCGCGCCGGGCTGCGTCGCCGGCTTCGCGGCCGCTCCGCCGCGCCCGAACAGGAAGTAGCCGCCCGCCACGATCGCCAGCAGCACCGTGGCGGCGCGGGCGATCCACAGCGGTTTGCGGTCGCTCGCGGCGGACTGGCTGGCGGCGAGGGGTTGCACGGTGCCGGCGGGGGCGGCATGAGCGGCGCCGGCGGCCCAGCCGGCGTCGCGGACCGCGGTCCGCTCGCGCGCCTCGGCGGCGCCGGCCGCGCCGGCGTGGGTCGTGGCCAGGCCGGCGGCGGCGCCGGCGGCGGCGAAGGCGGCGGCACCGGCGCCCGTGGCGCCGCCC
>DATDGZ010000361.1:0-15547 GCA_036521795.1 Thermoanaerobaculia bacterium
GCCAGACCGCTCCCAGGCCGAGCCCGAGGAACACCGCGCGGCTGGCCAGGAAGCCGGCGTCCAGGGAGATGCGCGCCGTGTTGTAGAAGCGGGCGCCGCGGTCCAGCCTGAGCCAGGTCTCGTTGAGCCAGCGGAAGCCGCTGGGATCGACCAGCATCAGGGCGCGGTTCAGCCGCGGGTCGAGCCAGCTCGGCGACCATTCCCAGAGGAAGAAGATCGACAGCAGGAACACCGCCAGCGGGAACAGGAACACCAGCAGCGGCCGCCGCGTGCGCTCGCCCAGGTAGAAGGCCACGCCGCCGAAGAAGACCAGCGCCGGCGCCGCGAAGACCAGCGCCGGGCGCAGGTAGTTGGCGAGCTCGAAGGGGCCGCGGATCTCGGCCGTGTGCGGGTTCGGCACCAGCTGGTTGAAGAACATCGCGAACAGCAGGTGGAGGCCGAGCGCGGCGCCGAAGCCGCCGAGCACCGCCAGGAACTTCCCCCAGGCGTACTCGTGCGGCGACAGCGGCGTCGATTGGAGCAGCTCGGAGACGTTCCATTCGTCGTCCTGGACGACGGCGAGGCCGCTGGCGATGGCGAGGAAGAAGGGGTAGACCACGCCCATCAGGATCGACAGCACGAACGCGAACGCGAACTCGGAGGTGATCCAGGCCTTGGTGCCGCCCACCGAGGCGTCGCCGGAGGCGATCGTGACGTTGCCGCGGGACAGGCCGAAGCTCAGCAGCAGCAGCAGGGCCACCAGGAACAGGAACAGCGGCCGCGACAGGGTGTGCGCGAGCTCGAGGCGGAAGACGGCCGCCGCCCGCTTCAGGGAGCGGGTCACTCTCTCCGTGCCTCCCGCCCATGACCTCGCTTCACGCCGCCTGTCCTCGCTTCACGCCGCCTGTCCTTGTCCCATGCGCAGCAGGTAGGCGTCCTCGAGGGTGGCGGCGACCGGCCGGAAGCCGGCCGGCGGCTCGCCCTCCGGCAGGTGGACGCGCACCCGGTTCTCGCCCTCGACCAGCACCGCCTGGATGACCTGCCGCTCCCGGCGCAGCGCCGCGAGGTCGCCGCTCGCCACCCGCCCCTCGAAGATCCTGCCGTCGATGGCGGCGCGCGCCGCGCTGGGAGAGGTCTCCGCCACCAGCCGCCCGGCGCGGATGATGGCGAAGCGCGGGCAGAGCACGGCCACGTCCTCGACGATATGGGTCGAGAGCAGCACGATGCGGTCCGCCGCGAGCTCGGCGAGCAACCGGTAGAAGCGCATGCGCTCCTCCGGGTCGAGGCCGGCGGTGGGCTCGTCGACGATGAGGATGCGCGGATCGCCGGCGATCGCTTGCGCGATGCCCAGGCGCTGCCGCATCCCCCCCGAGTAGCTCTTCAGCTTGCGCCGCGCGGCGCTGGTCAAGTTCACCCGCTCGAGCAGCTCGGCGGCCAGCCGGTCGAGGCCGCCGGGCGCCTCCACACCCTTGAGGCGCAGCAGGTAGACCAGCATCTTCTCGCCGGTGAGATGGGGGTAGAAGCCGAACTCCTGCGGCAGGTAGCCCAGCCGCCGGCGCACGCGGCGCGGGTCGGCCACGACGTCCTCGCCGTCCAGGGTGACGCTGCCCGAGGTGGGCTCCAAGAGACCCGCCAGGATGCGCATCAGCGTCGTCTTGCCGGCGCCGTTCGGCCCGAGCAGCCCGAACATCCCGGGCGGTACGTCCAGGTCGATGCCGGCCAGGGCGGTGACCGGCCCCGGGTAGATCTTGATCAGCGCACGCAGGCTCAGCATGGGCGGCTCTCCTCGCGGGTTCTTCGTGCCCCCGCCGGATGGCGGCTGACGGCGGGCGACGGGCGCAGCAGGCGGCGGGCGACGGCGGCGCGCTCCGCTCCCGAGCGAGACTACGCCGGGAGGCGGCCGACTGTTTCACCCGCCGCGTCCAGCAAGAAGTGCCGCGACGGGCGACAGGCGGAGCCGCGGCCGGGACGCGGGCGGTCGCCTCCCCGCGCTCGGCGCTTCCCGCAAGCGCTCAACCGATCAGTTTTTTTGCGTATTCAGCGTCCCAGCGGCTGCGATCATGATGAGCAATGATCCATTCCGCCCGCGTGCCGTCAGCCGGCGTACACACCGCGCGCGCCATCCGCGAGCACGGTATACTGATCGTCGACATGGCATCATCCCAGGAGGACGGCGAACATCCGTCGGAACCGCCGGATGCGCGCGCCCACCGCGGGTCCGCCGCCACGCTCGACGCCCTCTGGCCGCAGGTCTACGAGGAGCTGCGCCGGCTGGCGCGCCGCTCGATGCGCGGCCAGGGCCCGGAGCACACGCTCGAGCCCACGGCGCTGGTGCACGAGGCCTACCTCAAGCTGTCGCGCTCGCCGGGTCTCGACGCCAGCGACCAGGCGCGCTTCCTCGGCCTGGCCGCCCGCGCGATGCGCCAGATCCTGGTCGACCATGCGCGCGGCAAGGCGGCGGCGAAGCGCGGCGACGGCGGCATTCGCGTCGAGCTCGCCGACGACCTCGGCGCCACGCCGCCGCCGGCGGTGGACCTGCTGGCGCTGCACGCGGCGCTCGACCGCCTGGCGTCCTTCGACGAGCGCAAGGTGCGCATCGTCGAGATGCGCTATCTCGCCGGCCTCACCCTCGACGAGGTGGCCGAGGTCCTCGGCCTGTCCGTGCCGACCGTCAAGCGCGACGCGGCCATGGCCAAGGCCTGGCTGTTCCGTGAGCTCGAGCGCTCCTGACTCCGACCGCGCCGCCCGGCTCTGGCGGCGTCTCGACCAGCTCTTCGGCGAGGCGAGCGAGGTCCCCGCACCGGACCGCGAGGCGTGGCTGAACGCCCTGTCGCCCGAGGACCAGCCACTGGCCGCCGAGCTGCGCTCGCTGCTGGCCGCGCACGACCGCGGCGGCGACTTCCTGCAGGCGGCGGTGGAGCAGGCCGAGCGGGCGCTGGGCGGCGGGCCGGAGCCCGACCTCCTGGGCAGGCGGATCGGCGCCTACCGGCTGGTGCGGCTCCTGGGGCGAGGCGGCATGGGCGCCGTCTACCTGGCGGAGCGCGCCGACGAGGCCTTCCGCCAGCGCGTCGCGATCAAGCTGCTGCCCTGGGCCCTGGCGACGGCGGAGGCCCGCCATCGCTTCCAGCTCGAGCGCCAGACCCTGGCCAGGCTCGAGCATCTCCACATCGCCCGCCTGCTCGACGGCGGCGAGACCGCGGACGGCCTTCCCTACCTGGTCATGGAGTACGTGGACGGCGAGCCGATCGATCAGTTCTGCCAGCGGCAGGACCTCGATCTCGTGCGGCGCCTGCGGCTCTTCCGCGAGGTCTGCGGCGCGGTCGCGCACGCGCACCGCAACCTGGTCGTCCACCGCGACCTGAAGCCGGGCAACATCCTGGTCACCGCCGACGGCGTCGTGAAGCTGCTCGACTTCGGCATCGCCAAGCTGCTGCCCGGGGCCGAGACCGACGAGACCCTGCCGCTCACCCTCGCCGGCAGGCTGCTGCTGACGCCGCTCTTCGCCAGTCCCGAGCAGGTCCGCGGCGAGCCCGTCACCACCGCCACCGACGTCTACGCGCTGGGCCTGCTGCTCTTCCGGCTGCTGGTCGGCGCTCATCCGTACCGGTTCGCGACCGAGAGCCCGGTCGAGGTGGTGCGCGTGGTCTGCGATCAGCCGCCGCCGCGGCCGAGCGTCGCCGCCGCCGCCGGGGCGGCGGGGCTCGGCTTGCCGGCGCTACGCCGCCGCCTGCGCGGGGACCTCGACAACATCGTGCTGAAGGCGCTGCGCAAAGAGCCGGAGCGCCGCTACGCCTCGGTGGAAGCGCTCGCCGAGGACGTGCGCCGCCACCTCGAGCAGCTGCCGGTGCGGGCGCGCCCGGACACGCCGGGCTACCGCGCCACCAAGTTCGCGCGCCGCCACCGCCTCGGCATCGCCGCGGCGGCCCTGATCGCCGCCAGCCTGCTCGGCGGCCTGCTCACGACCATGCGCCAGGCACGCATCGCCGAGCGCCGGTTCCAGGACGTGCGCGCGCTCGCCGACTCCTTGCTGTTCGAGGTTCACGACGCCATCGCGCCGCTCCCCGGCTCGACCCCCGCGCGGCAGCTGCTGGTGCGCAACGGCCTCGCCTACCTCGACCGCCTGGCCGCCGAGACCGGCGGCGACCCCGCGCTCGAGCTGGACCTGGCGGCGGCCTACCAGAGAGTGGGCGACGTGCAGGGCAACCCGAACCAGCCCAACCTGGGCGACATCGCCGGCGCGCTCGCGGCCTACCAGAAGGCCCGCCAGATCCTCGGCCGGCTGCTGCTCCGGTCGCCGGCGAGCCCGGCCGTGCGCGCCGAGACGGCACGCTGCGAGCGCCGCATCGCCAACGTCCTCGACTCGAGCGGCACGGTCGGCGCCGCCCTCGACCACTACCGGCGCGCGGTGGCGCTGCAAGCCGCGCTCGCCGCCGAGGCCCCCGGCGATCCCGCGCGGGCGCTCGAGCTCGCCCGCAGCCACGTCTCGCTCGGCGACCTGGAGGCTTGGAACAGCGACCTGGCAGGCGGCCTCGCCGAGTTCGCCACCGCGCGCCGCATCCTAGCGGGCCTGCGCCTCCAGGAGGCCGCCACCGCGCCCGGCCGTGGCGGTCCCGGCGTCAGCGGCGCCCGGCCTCCCGTCGCTCCCGCCACCGCGGGCGGCCGTTTGAATGCGTCCGCCACTGTCGAGGTCGAGCGCGTGCTGGCCATGACCGAGACCAAGACCGGCGACGCCCTCTGCTGGCAGGACCGCTGCCGCGAAGCGCTGGCCTGGCACACCCGGGCGATCGCGGCCCTCGAGTCCCTGTCCAGCGCCCATCCGAACGACGCGGACACGCTGCACGCGCTGCTCACCGCCTACCTCAAGCTGGGAGAGGCGATGGAGGGCCTGAACGACGCCGCCGGCCGCCTCGCCGCCGGCGAGAAGACCCTCGCCGTCGCCGAGCGGCTGGTCGCCGCCGACCCGCGCAACGCCTTCGCCCAGCGCACCCTCTCCATTGCCCACAACAAGCTCGGCGACGCCCTGGCCACCCAGCGGCGCTTCGCCGAGGCGCAGGCCCGCTATCGCGCCGCGCTCGCCCTGCAAAGCGCGCTCGCCGACCGCGATCCGGCCAATATCGAGTATCGCCGCGACCTCGCCAACACCTACAACCGCATCGGCGAAGCGCTGCTCGCCGAGGGCCGTCCGCGAGACGCCGCGGACAGCCTCGGCCAGGGCCTGCGCCTGCGCGAGTGGCTGGTCGCCCGCGATCCACAGGACGTCTTCGCCCGCCGCGACCCCGCCATCTCCTACGCCAATCTCGCGGAGGTCCACCAGCGCCTGGCGCAGGCTCCCGGCACCGCGCCCGCCGAGCGCCGCGCCCAGTGGCGCGAAGCGCTCGGGCTCTACCAGCATGCGCTGTCTCTCTGGACCGACATCCAGCAACACGGCGGCATCAAGCCCGCCGACCGCTCCGAGATGGAACGCGTCGAGAAGGCGGTGCAAGCCTGCTCCGCCACGCTGCGCCAGGCCGGCGGCGCGGGCGGATGAGTGGACCGAGGAGCTCCAGGGCGGAGTCGATGCTCCGCGTCCGGGCATCGGATTCCGAATCGAGCTGCCGGTCGTGAAGCCGCCCGCCGACCCCCATCCGAATCTCGCGCTCGACATACTGCCGCTGGTCTTCGAGCCACGGCGCTGGCGATCGTGCTGGTCGGCGCCGCGGCCCGACCGGCGCCGCCCGCTTGACAGCAATCGCCGCCTCGGCCTATCCTTGACCAAGGTTGGTCAACCGAGGGTCGCGTCGATGTCCGAGACCATCTACAACCTCTACGAAGCGAAGACCGCCTTGTCGCGGCTGGTCGATCGCGCCGCTCGCGGCGAGGAGATCATCCTGGCCAAGGCGGGCAAGCCTCTCGCCAAGCTGGTGCCTTTCCATCAGCCTTCCCTCCCTCGCCAGCCTGGCGGTTGGGAGGGCCGTGTGCGCATCTCGGAAGACTTCGACGCTCCGCTGCCGCCGGAGATCCAGTCCGCCTTCGAGGGGCGCGAGTGACCCCGGCGCGTGCGGCGCGCCACCTGCTGCTCGATACCCACATCTTCCTCTGGTGGCGCGGCGAGCCGTCCCGGCTGATCCCGGCCGTGGCGAGCCGCATCGCGACCGCGGACCTGGTCTTCGTGAGCGTGGCATCGGCCTGGGAGGCCGCCATCAAGCGTTCCCTGGGTCGCCTGGATCTACCCGACACCGTGGAGGAAGGGGTGCTCGCCAGCGGCTTCCAACAGCTCCTCATCAGCTTCTCCCACGCCGAGCGCGCCGCGGCGCTTCCTTCTCACCACCGGGACCCGTTCGACCGCATGCTGGTCGCCCAGGCGCAGGCCGAAGGCTTGACGCTGGTTACCCATGATCGGCTCCTGGAACCCTATGACCTCGAGATCCTCTGGGCATGAAGGACCGCTCCTCCCCGCCACTGACCTTGCTACCACCAACCGAATTCAGCGTTGGCGCCACGGGCTGCTAGACTGGCCGGTGAAACCGTCGGCGACGGTCCTACAGGAGGAGACGATGAAGCCACTATGCTCTGCTCTAGCCATGCTCGTATGGCTCGGATCGCCCGTTCTCGCCCAGGTGAGCACTTCCGTCGCCGACCTGCCTCCGATTGCCGTCAAGACGGTCCCGCAGAGCGGTGACCTCGCTGTGGACCCGACGCTCAAGGAGATCACCGTCACCTTCAGCAAGGACATGATGACCCATGAGATGTGGTCCTGGGCCCAGATCGATGCGGCCTCCTTCCCGAAGCTCGCTGGGAAACCGCGCTTCCTGAGCGACAAGCGCACCTGCGTGCTTCCGGTGCATCTGGAGCCGGGGAAGAGCTATGCGATCTGGGTCAATTCGGAGCGCTTCAACAGCTTCCGTGACCTCGGAAACAGGCCGGCAGTGCCCTATCTGATCGCGTTCCAGACGAGACCCTGACGGCCGTTGGCCGGAGGAGGCCCTCGAGCGCGACGGCGACCAGCGCCTCACGAGCCCGGAGCTCACCGGCCCGGCCGCGTTGCCGCCGAGCCAAGGGTGGGAGAGGTTCTTCCCTTCCCTGTGCTAACGTCCCCGCGGAGAGCGCGCTGGCGCCATGCTGAGGCGGGTCCTCGACGATGCGCAGGAGGAGTTGCTGGCCGAGGAGCGGCGGCTGCTGGCCGCTCTCGACGAGGCGCTGGCCCGCTTCGAGGAGGCCACCGACGACCGCAAGATCCTGCGGCGCGCGGCACTCCAGCTCGACGAGCTCTTCCTGCTCGTGGTGGCCGGCGAGTTCAACTCGGGTAAGAGCGCCTTCATCAACGCCCTCGTCGGGAGCCCGCTCCTCGCCGAAGGGGTGACGCCGACCACCACCCGCATCCAGGTCCTGCGCTACGGTCCCGCCCCGGCGCCGCCAGCCGCCCCCGCCGCGCCCGCCTCCACCGCGCCCCCCGTCACCGCGCCGCCCGCCGCCGCGCCCCCCGTCGCCGCGCCGCCCCCCGCCGCCCTCCCCACCCTCCCCGGCGACCCCGCCGCCCTCGACGTCGTGACCGCGCCGCTCGAGCTGCTGCGCGAGATCCACATCGTGGACACGCCGGGCACCAACGCCATCCACCGCGAGCACGAGGCGATCACCCGCGACTTCGTGCCGCGCTCGGACCTGGTGCTGTTCGTGACCTCCGCCGACCGCCCGTTCACCGAGAGCGAGCGCGCCTTCCTGCAAGGCATCCGCGAGTGGGGCAAGAAGGTCGTGCTGGCGATCAACAAGATCGACATCCTCGACTCGCCGGCCGCGGTGGACGAGGTGCGCGCCTTCGTCGCCGAGCACGCCGCCGCGCTGCTCGGCGCCGCCCCCGACGTCTTCCCGGTCTCGGCGCGCCTGGCGCAGCGCGCCAAGGCGGCCGGTCCCGCGGCGAACACCGCGCTCGCCGCCGCTAGCCGCTTCGCGGCGCTCGAGGACTACATCGCCTCGACCCTCGACGAGCGGCAGCGCCTGCGCCTGAAGCTGCTGAACCCGATCGGCATCGCCGGCCGCCTCGCCGCCCGCTACCGCGAGATGGCGGCGACCCGCCTGGCGCTGCTCGCCGGCGACGTTGCCGCCATCGACGACGTCGAGCGCCAGCTGGCGCTCTACCGCGAGGACATGGCGCGCGAGTTCCGCTTCCGGCTCGCCGACGTCGCCGGCGTGCTGCAGGAATTCGAGGCCCGGGGCATGCAGTTCTTCGACGACACCCTGCGCCTCGGGCGCGTCTTCGACTTGCTCAACAAGGCGCGCGTCAAGGCCGAGTTCGGCAAGCAGGTGGTCGGCGACGCGCCGCGGCTCATCGACCGCCGCGTCCAGGAGGTGATCGACTGGATGATCGCCGCCGACCTCCGCCAGTGGCAGGCGGTGATGGAGCACGTCGGCCGGCGGCGCCGCGAGCACGACGACCGCATCGTCGGCCAGGTCGGCGGCGCCTTCGAGCTCGACCGCGAGCGCCTGCTCGCGAGCGTCGGCCGCGCCGCGCAGGACGCGGTCGAGCGCTACGACCAGGAGGGCGAGTCGACGCGCCTCGCCGAGGCGGTGCAGGGCGCGGTCGCCTCGACCGCCCTGGTCGAGGTGGGAGCGATCGGCCTCGGAGCGCTGGTCGCCCACGTCCTCGCCGGCGCCGCCGCCGACGCCACCGGCGTGCTGGCGGCGAGCGTCGTGGCGGTGCTCGGGCTGTTCATCATCCCCAGCAGGAGGCAGGCTGCCAAGCGCGAGTTGCGCGCCAAGATCGCCGCCCTGCGCCAGCAGCTCATGGCGGCGCTCACCGGACAGTTCGACCGCGAGCTCGAGCGCGGGCTGCGCCGCATCGCCGAGGCCATCGCTCCCTACACCCGCTTCGTGCGCGCCGAGGGCCGCCGTCTCGGCGACACCGCCGAGGAGCTCGACCTCTTGGCCGCCCGCCTCGACGCCCTCGCCCGCCGCGTCGAGGCGCTCACTGGAAATGAGTAGTGCCCCTGGGCACTACTGGAAATAGCCGTTGACGTCGACGACCACGTTCACCGTGGCGCCGCCGCCCACCGACGGGCGCACGACGAACGTCCCCTGGCCGCCCGCCGCCAGCCCGCTGACCACGTTGTTCGCCCGCGTCTGGCCGGAGACGAAATCGATCGTGCTGGTCGTGGGAGGCCCCCCCATTGCGTCCGGATAGACGCTGAGGAAGCCGTTGCCCGCCGGCCCCACCACGGTGAGGTTCACCGACACCGCCCTGGCGCTCATCGGCACGCCGCAGGTGCCGCCGGCCTGCACCGCGACCTGGGTGCCGGAAGCGAGCGGGCTGCCGGTGCGCGAGTCGAGAGCCCGGCAGGGCGTCACCGTGTAATAGCAGAGGCCGCCGCCGGCGCCGCACAATGGCGTGCCGCCCTCGACCGTCACCAGCTGCTGCGCGGTGTTGGCGCTCGCCGTGCCGCGCGAGTCCGTCACCTCGAGCCGCGCCGGGAACTCGCCGTCGAGCACGTAGGTGTGAGCGATCGTCGCCGCGGCCTGGGTGACCGGCGGCGAGCCGTCGCCGAAATCGAACGTGTACGAGGTGATCGTGTCGCACAGGTCGGGCTCGCTCGAGCCGGAGCCGTCGAACATGACGTCCAACGGCGCCGGGCCGCCGTTCGGCGTCGCCGCCAGCTGCGCGACCGGCGGCACGCTGGGCTCGCACGCCTGGTTCCCGGCCAGGGTGTAGCCGGCGCTGGCGGTCGAATCGATGGTCAAGAGCAGCACGCCGACCGTCTGCTGGGTGAGGGCGTTGATGTTGCCGAAGGCCGCGCCCGGCGCCGGCGGCGGCAGCGTGGCCGGCGGCGGATTGAGATTGAAGGTGAGCTTCGCGAGCGACAACACGATGGTGATGGTGCCGTCGGAGGTGAAGCCGCTGCCGGTGTCGGCGGTGCCGTCGGTGGTCTGCTGCCGCACGCCGCCGCTCCCGGTCGAGGTGTGGCCGTAGACGAACTGCACGCCGGTCGGGTTGCCGGAGCCGTTGGAGACCATGGCGACGAAGTACTCGGTGCCGTTGGCGCGGCTGAAGAAGATCGTCCACTGCGCCTGCGGCGGCACGACGCTCAGGTCGCTGACCTTCATCGTGAAGACCAGCTGGTTCGAGCAGGAATTCAGCCACGGCTCGGCCAGCGAGACCGACAGGATGTCGAGCTCGGTGTTGGCCGGCGCGCCGGTCTGATCGCCCGAGGGATCGGTGATGACGGTGATCCCGGGCAGCGTGCAGGCGCTCTGGACGCTCCCGGCCACCACGCTGATCTCGCCGCAGAACGGCCCCTCACCCTGGGCGTTGACCGCGGTGACGCGGTAGAAGTACTGCGTGTTCGGACCGGCCGTGGTGTCCAGGTACGCCGGCTTGCCGGGCCCGATGGTCGCGAGCAGCGTCTCGCCGCCGCTCGCCGTGCCGCGGTAGACCTTGTAACCGGTGAGCGGCGTGCCGCCGTTGTCCGGCACCTCCCAGGAGACCGTCACGACGCCCGCCTGCCGGACGGCCGCCAGCAGCAGCGGCGCCGGCGGCCGCGCCGGCTCCGGCGGATCGAAGGCAGCCAGCAGGCGCCGGCCGCCGGATTGCCGCAGCACCGTGCCCTTGGCGCTGCGCGACGACGACGAGGGCGAGCCGGCGTTGCATCCCGGCGCCACGCAGCCGTCGGCGAACGCCGCCACCACCCGGCCCTCGCGATCGATCGTGATGTCGTTGAAGTCGAGCATGTTGCGGTCGGCGCCGCAGGTGGTGCCGGCGGTGCAGATCGAGCCCACCTGCACCGGATCGTCGGGCGTCGCATCCACCAGGTACCAGGAGTTGCCGCCGTCGAACGTGGTCGCGACGTAGAAATGCCAGATGCCTTGGAAATTCGTGCTGTCCTGGTAGTTGCCGCCCGTGGGCGTGCCCAGGAAGCCGAACGCCGCGCGGTTGTCGTCGCCCGCCACGGCCACCGGGAAGACCGAGCTCTGGATGCCCAGGGCGGCGCCGGCGTCGGTGTTGTTCTGCCAGGTCTGGCCGTGATCGTGCGAGACCGCGACGTGGGGATGGCCGTCGCCGTTCTGCCAACCGAGGTAGATGGTGCCGTTGGCCCCGATCCCGACCGACGGGTCGCCGGCGCCACTGCTGCCCGGCACGGTGAAGTCGGTCCAGGTGACGCCGTTGTCCCGCGACACCGCCACCCCCTGTGTGCCGCCGCCGGTCGCGCACGAAGAGTTCGGCACGTAGACCGTGCCGTCGTCCGGGGCCACCTTGACGTGGCCGTGGATGCCGCCGGTGCACTGCGTCACGGTGAAGATGTCCACACCGGGCAGGTAGGTCCTGCCGCCGTCCAGGCTGAGGCCGCACTCGGCGCCGCCGGCGACGTTCTGCGAGCAGTAGTAGACGGCGCGCGGATAGAGCGGATGGGGCGGCGCCCCGGCGGCGAACGGTCCGCCGCCCAGCGTCTCGTGGTCGGGCCCCTGGTCGGCCGGCCCGCCCTGCCCCTGGGTCCAGGTGCCGCCGTCGTCGTCGGAGAACGCGATGCGGCTCTGGCCGCCCGAGAGCTGGCATTGATAGACGCGGCCGGTGGCGTGGTCGCCGAAGCCGATCGGGTCGAGCGTCGTCACCCCCTCGGTGGGGCTGGTGACGTCCTCCCAGAGGCTGTGGGCCGGCGACGAGCAGTCGTCGAAGCTCACCCGCAGCTCGTTCTCGTTGGCGGTGAAGAAGTCGACGCCGCCGGTGTTGACCGTGCCGTGGCGCAGGGCGCCGTTGTTCGGGTTCCAGTCGATGCTGATCGAAGGCTCGCCCGAGGACTCGGCGACGCCGGCCGGCGCGGCGTAGCTCTGGTAACGCGGCGCGATGCCGGGAGGAGGCGGCGGCGCCACCGGGATCGGCACCAGGCTGATGGTGCCGGTGAAGCTCTGCCCCGCCGGATCGAAGGGCGCCACGAGCACCGTGTAGGCGCCGTTGACCGCCGGCAGGATCACCGTCTCCGGATCGTTGCTGGTCGCCGACTGGCCGACCAGCGTGTTGCTGGAGTCGAAGACGTAGAGGTCGAAGTCGGCGGTGGTGAACGACCACTGGATCTGGATCTTGACCTTGTTCGCCGCGGCGACGGCCGGCGACAGCGTGACGGTGAGCGCGAACTGGTCGCACTGCAGCGCGGTGTTGCAGATCGGCGTGCCGTTGGCCTGGGCGGAGGCATTGCTGGCGAAGAAGGGACCGGCGGTGTAGCTGACCGGGCCGCCGGCGTCGGTCAGGGTGCCGCTGGGCGGGGTCGCGGCGGCCGCCGGCGCGGCACCCCAGGCAAGCGCCGCGAGCGCCGCGAGCACCGTGAGCACCGTGAGCGTCGCCGGCATCGCCGTCCTGACCGCGAGACCTGCGAGAGCGAGAGCGTCGAGAGCAGCGCGAAGAACCGGCCTGCCGAGTGGCGCCATACCTCCCCCTATTTTTTTCTGGCCCGGGCCCCTGGCCCGGGCTCCCGGCCGGGACCATCTGTGACAGGCTCGGGAGCACTGCAAGAACAGCGCCCGCAGATTCGGCACCGGCGATCGCAAAGGCCTAATTCAAAATGATTTACAGATGCGCAACTGTGTATTTCACGCGTCTGCGCCCCGACTCCTGGCGCGTTTCTTGAAGCACGCCAGGCCGAAGCTGTCATCGCGGCTCGGCGGCAGGGGAGCTGAGCCAGGGCGGGTCAAAGGGGGTCCGGAGTGGAAAGGCACGAACGCCGTCTGCTGATCACCTTGATGATCGCCGTCGCGGTCCTGGTGCTGAATGGCCTCGGGGCCGGCGCCGCGCTGCGGACGTTGGTCGAGGACGCCGGCTGGTACTCGCACACCAACGAGGTCATCGCCCAGGTCGAAGGGGTGCGCGCGACGATCGCCGAGGCCACCGCCGCGGTGCGCGGCTACCTGCTGACCGGCGACGGCGCCTACCTGGCCAGCTACCACGCCGCGATCGACCGCTTCCACCAGGCCTCGACGCGGGTGCAGCAGCTGGTCGTCGACAACCCCGTCCAGGAGGACCGGATCGCCCTGCTCCACCAGGCGATCGGCGTCCGCCTGGCGCTGGCCGACGAGGCGATCGCGGCGCGGCAGCGCGAGGGCCTGGAACCCGCCGTGCGCCTCTTCCTGGACCGCCGGAACGACCCGGTGGTGGCGCGGGTCGGCGAGCAGCTGCAGGGGCTCGAGCGCGAGGAGCTCCGCCTGCTGGCCGCGCGCGCCGGCCGCTCGCGCGCCAGCGAGCGCGCGGCGAGCCTCGCGTTCGTGCTGGCGAACCTGCTGGCGGCGGCCTTCCTGTTCACCATCTGGGCCCAGTCGCGCGCCGCCGCCGCGGAACGCCGCCGCCACGAGGAGGAGCTGGTCAACCAGCGCGAGTGGCTGGCCACGACCCTGGGGAGCATCGGCGACGGGGTGCTGGCGACCGACTCGCAGGGCAACGTCCAGTTCATGAGCTCGGTCACCGAGCGGCTGACCGGCTGGAGCGCCGCGGAGGCGGTGGGCCGGCCGATCGGCGAGGTCTTCCGCATCGTCAACGAGCACACCGGCGCCGCGGTCGAGAACCCCGTGGCGAGGGCGCTGCGCGAGGGGCTGGTCGTCGGCATGGCCAATCACACGCTGCTGATCTCGCGCCGCGGCACGGTGACCCCGATCGACGACAGCGCCGCGCCGATCCGGTCGCAGGACGGCAGGACGCTGGGGGTGGTGCTGGTGTTCCGCGACGTCACCGAGCGCAACCAGGTCGACCGCGAGCGCGAGCATCTGCTCGAGCGGGAGCGGGAGAGCCGCTACGCCGCCGAGAGCGCCAGCCGCGCCAAGGACAGCTTCCTGGCCACCGTCTCGCACGAGCTGCGCACGCCGCTCGGCGTCATCCTGGGATGGGCCGGCATCCTGCGCGCCGGCAAAGCCGACGCGCCGACCGTCGCGCGCGCCGCCGAGATCGTCGAACGCAACGCCCGCGCCCAGGCCAAGCTGATCGACGACATGCTGGACATCTCGCGCATCGTCTCCGGCAAGTTCCAGATCGAGCCGGCCGAGATCGATCCCGGCCGGGTGGTGGGCGCGGCGGTCGAATCGCTGCGCCCCGCCGCCGAGGAGAAGGGAGTCTCCCTCGCGCTCACCGTCGAGCCCGTGCCGGGTCCGGTCGTCGCCGACCCCGAGCGCCTGCAGCAGATCGTCTGGAACCTGCTCGCCAACGCCATCAAGTTCAGTAGCCGGGGCGGCCGGGTGACAGTGGCCGTGGGTCCCGCCGGCGACCGGCTGCGGATCGAGGTCCGCGACGAGGGCGTCGGCATCGATCCGCAGCGGCTGCCGCACGTCTTCGAGCGCTTCTGGCAGGCCGACACCACCTCGACGCGGCGCCATGGCGGCCTCGGCCTCGGGCTCGCCATCGTCCGCCACCTGGCCGAGATGCACGGCGGCCGCGTGACCGCCGCCAGCCCCGGGGAAGGCCACGGCGCGACCTTCACCGTCGAGATCCCGTTGCGCGTCCCGCGGGAAGCCGCCGCGGCGGCGGCCGCCTCCGCCCGCTGGACGGCGACGGCGGCCGAGGACGGCGTCGCCGTGCCGTTGGGCGGCCCGCTGCTGGGGCGCCGGGTGCTCGGCGGCGCGCGCATCCTGGTGGTCGACGACGAGCACGACGCCGCCGAGTGGGTCGCCGAGCTCCTGCGCGCGGCGGGCGCCGAGGTGCGCACCGCGGCGTCGGCCGCCGACGGCCTCGAGGCGATGCGGAGCTGGCGCCCGGACCTGCTGATCTCGGACGTCGGCATGCCGGGCGAGGACGGCTACTCCCTGATGAAGCGGGTGCGCGCCCTCTCCCCCGAGGACGGCCGCCAGACCCCCGCCCTGGCCCTCACCGCGCACGCCCGGGCCGAGGACCGCATGCGCGCCCTCTCGGTCGGCTACCAGATGCACACCGCCAAGCCGATCGACCCCATCGAGCTCCTGATCGTCTCCGCCAGCCTGCTCCACCGGCCGCTCTGAGGCAGAAGGTCCGCGGCCGGCGGCGGCTTCGCCGGAGCACATCGGCTGCTCTTGCTGACCGATGCTCCAGAGGCTCGGCCGAGCGAGCAGCGGTGCGCCCGACCGTGCGAAGATAGGTCTGGCATGAGTCGAGACGCAGCCCCTCTGCCCCGCCAGGCGCCGGCCCGCTGGCGCGTGGCCGTCGCCCTGGCCCTGGTCACGCTGGTGGCCGGCGCGATGCGCCCCGCGCAGGCCGCGGAGGTCAAGGTCGCGGTGGCCGCCAACTTCACGGCGCCGCTGGATACGCTTGCCGCCGCTTTCGAGAAGGCGTCCGGCCACCATCTCGTGATCAGCTCCGGCTCCTCCGGCAAGCTCTACGTCCAGATCACCGCCGGCGCTCCCTTCGAGGTGATGCTGTCGGCCGACGCCGAGCGGCCGATGCGCCTCGAGAAGGAGGGCGCGGCGGTGGCCGGGACCCGCTTCACCTACGCGCTCGGCAAGCTCGTGCTGTGGAGCAGCGACCCGGGCCTCGTCGATCCGGCAGGCGCCGTGCTCGCCGGCGGCCGCTTCCGCCATCTCGCGATCCCGAATCCCGAGCTCGCTCCCTACGGCGCGGCGGCGCGGCAGGTGCTGCAGGGTCTGGGCCTCTGGGAGAAGC
>DATDGZ010000362.1:0-12964 GCA_036521795.1 Thermoanaerobaculia bacterium
GGCGGCACGTAGAGCGCGGCGGCGATCGCCTCGCGGGCGAGCGCCAGCAGCACGCGACCGCGCTCGAGGCCGGCGGCTTCGCCGGGATTGCCGGGATTGCCCGGATCGGCGGGTGGCTGGGCCTCAGGCGGCATGGGCGTCGAAGGCCCAGGCGCCGTAGCCCACGACGCGGCTGCGGTCGCCGGAGGTGTCGCCGGAGTGGCGGAGGTCGAGCTGCCGCGGCACCAGGCCCTGGCGCCGCGCGGCGGCCAGCAGGCCGTTGATCGGCACCGCGCCGCAGGCCTGCCGCGAGGTGAGCGGGCCGGCGAGGGCGAGGATCTGGGCGGCCGTCTCGCGGTCCATGCGTTCGGCGGCCGCCGCGGGCAGGTAGTGCGACAGGTCGGAGCTGATCACCAGCACGGTGTCGTCGCCGCCCCACACCAGCTCCAACACCTCGGCGACCTCCTCGGCGCCGGCCTGGCCGACCACCAGCGGCAGCACCTCGAAGGGCCCGAGCATCACCTGCAGGAACGGCAGCTCGACCTCGAGCGAATGCTCGGCCGCGTGGGCGTCGGGGCGCACCGCCACCTGTGGCAGGCGATCGACCGCGGCGGCGGCCTCGAGGTCGACCGGCACCATGCCGAGCGGCGTCGCGAACCGCTCCGCTCCCGGGAGCCCGAGTCCGCGGAGCGGCACCTGGTGCGAAGGTCCCAGCAGCACCACCCGCCGCACCTCGGGAGCGGAGGCATCGCCGGCCGTGCCGGCAGCGCCCGCTGCGCTCGCAACGCCTGAAGCCAGCGCCGCGAAGGCGCTGGCGGCGATCGGCCCCGAGTACGAGTACCCGGCGTGCGGCGCGATGACCGCCTTCGGCGGCCGCCGGGCCGGGGCGCCTGCCGCGCCGCGCGACCGCGCCGCGAGGAGGGAAATGACGGTCGAGCGGAGCGCGACAGGATCGTCGGGATAGAAGAGCCCGGCAACGGCAGCGGGGCGAACGCGGATCTGAGGTGCCATGACGGGGCGGCCTCCTCGGGGCGCCTCCCCCACAGAGGCTAGTGCCGTCGCCGGCTTTTCGCAAGGGGGCGCGCTGCGCTCCCCGAGCGGCGACCGCAGCGGAGGAAGCGGCACGGCCCTCCCCGTGGCCTCTCGAGAACATGGATCACGGGCCTGCGGTCTTGGTATGCTCGAGCGATGAGATACCTCCTCTACAATAAATTGTCGCCCTACTATGACCTCATCTACGCAGCCAAAGATTATGAGGGCGAAGCCCGCTACCAAGTCCAATTGATCAAGAAGCACAAGAGGTCATCCGGGAGGGATTTCCTGGAGATAGCCTGTGGCACCGGCAGATACCTGGAATTCTTTGTGCAGAGCTTTACTTGCACCGGCCTGGACCTGAATCCGGCAATGCTTCGCATCGCAAGAAAGAGGGTGAGACAGGCACGGCTGGTGCATGGAGACATGTTGACAATGAAGCTGGGGAAGCAGTTCGACGTGGTCGCTTGCCTCTTCAGCTCGAACGTTGGAGTCAAGCCTCCATAGCCGGTCGCGGGGCGGAGCGCGGTGGCGGATCCGGCACGGGCCGCGCCGCCGTGGGCCGAGCCCGCGGCCGCGTCGCGCCGTCAGTCTTGGCCACGGCCATCGCCGCGCAGGATAGTCGCCGGATGAATGCCGACTGCGGCGCGCATCGGTGAGAGGCACGCTGCCGCGACGATGAGCACGACGAAGGCGACGTTGCCGATGAGGACTGCGGCGCTCCAGGTGCCGAGCGACAGCGGCAGCTGCCCGCCCGAGCGAGCCAGGTACCAGGTGAGACCGAGGCCCACAGCGAGGCCTCCGGCGACCGGCAGGAAGGCGGCGCGCAGCACGAGGCCGAGAAGCGTCGGGCGGGAGGCTCCGAGCACCTGGCGGATGGCCAGCTCGCGCCGGCGCAGTGCGAGCGAGACGCTCATGACTCCGAAAATGCCAATCCCGGTGAGGATCGCTGCGGCTCCCGCGAGCCCGGCCAGAAGCTCCGTCTCGAGGCGCGGCTCGGCCGTGGCCTCGGCGACGAGGTCGGCGAGCGACTGCGCGTGAGTGATCGGCAGCTCGGGGTCGAGCTTCGCCACCAGCGCCCGCAGTGCCGGCGGCAGGTCGTCGGCTCGACCCTTCGTCAAGGCGGCCACGGCGACGTCGCGAATCGGCGCCTGGGAGACCCAGGAGCACCGTCGTGCCAAGGGGCCAGGGCAGGGCCGCAACAGGGCGGCCCCGCACCCGCCCGAGGAGGGCCTTCGCGATCCGCCGCGGTTGCTGCCCAAGGTTGCTGAACAGTTCTTGCGAGTAAGCAGTTATTGCGTCCTTACACTACTTCAGTGTATGCTGGACGGCCGCTTGGGAGCCGCTCGGCGGCAGGAAGCCTCAATGAGGCGAAGAGTGCCTGCATTCGTTCAAGAAGGGGATTGCGCTTCTCCGGGTCTTTGAAGATCAGGCGGAAGAACTCCAGGGGGTGGATGTCGAGTACCTGAAGAACGTCGAGGAGCTGAAAAAGCTTGAGCTCAAATTTCCCGGCGAGGAGCCGGTTGAGGTCCACGCCAGAACCCTGGCCTGCCAGACGTCTTTCGATCTCCCGGCGGCTCAAATCGGACAGATCGATGAGGCTACTCAGTGCCTCCCGCACGCGCGCAACCTCCGCCTTACTGCCACCCATCCCGGTTACACCTTAAGGCCGCTCGACCTCTTTCACGACAATTAGTTGTGGACCAACAGCAACGCACTTTGAAAGTAAGATCAGTTTCGACAAAATCAACGACGATACAAGCTATAGCTTCACTCTGTGCTAGCTGGATGACGGCCCAGAAGGATTCCCTCCTCTATCTATGACGCGCGCCAACGACCCAGACCGCTGGATTCAGAGCTCGCAAGGCACTGCCGACAGCCGCGAGAAGAGCCAAGGAGAAAGCACGAACTGGCGTGACGCCACGGCAACTACTACTGATGCGGAGGCTTCGTCATGACGGAAGCGCTCGAGCCCTGCTGTAGCGCCTGCCGGCAGCGGCGCAGGGCGCGCTCGCGGTCGGGCAGCGGCAGGCCGTCGAAGAGCCCGACCGGGCGCTCGCGGCCGGCTTCCAGGGCGGCGAGGACCTCGCGGTACTGGTGCTCGGCGCGGCCGCGCTGATCGAGGCGCAGCAGGCAGTCGGCGAGCAGCAGGCGCGCCTGGAAGAGCGAGGGGTCGAGATAGAGCGCGGCGCGATAGGACGCGGCCGCTTCCTCGGTCCGGCCGCCGAGGTCGTGGAGGAAGCCGTCCAGCAGATGACCGGCGGGCTCCGAGGGGTCCGCGGCGAGGGCCTCCTCCACCGCCCGCCGCGCGGCGTCGGGACGGTTGGCTACCAGCTCGCTAGCAGCGGCGAGCAACATCTCGAGCGCGCTCCGCGCCCGCGGCGCGGCAGCATCCTCGGCGGCGGCAGCCTCTGCCGCCGTTGCTGCTGCCGGTGCCGCGATGGCGGGCGGGCGCCGGCGGGGTGGGCGCGCCACCGTGGCGCCCTGCGGAGACGCCGGCTCGGCCGCCGCGCCTGGCGGAGGCCCCGGAGCCGCCGCCGCGCCCGCCACGCCGCCCGGCCGGGCGCGGCGGTGGCGGTAGCAGTAGCAGGCGCCCAGGTCGACCGCCTCGAGCTCGTCCTGGATCTGCCAGAGCGTCTCGGAGGCGCCGAGGAAAAGCGCTCCCCGGCGGCTCAGCAGCTGCGTCACGTGCGCCATCACCCAGCTCTGCAGCGGGCGGCCGAAGTAGATCAGCACGTTGCGCAGCAGGATGAGGTCGTACTCGTCGGCCGGCAGGGCGAACGGCGGCTGGGCGAGGTTGAGGGTGCGGTAATCGATGCGGGAGCGCAGCTCCGGCGACAGCTCGAAGAGCTTGCCGCGGCGGCTGAACCAGCGCGCCAGCAGCGCCTGGGGCACCGGCGCCACCGCGCGCTCGCCGTAGAGACCGCGGCGGGCGCCGGCCAGGGCCTCCTCGTCGAGGTCGGTGGCCAGGATGCTCCACTCCCAGCCGGCCAGCGCCGGCTGGTCGGCGAGCAGCATGGCCAGCGTCGCCGGCTCCTCGCCGCGGGCGCACGCCGCCGACCAGATGCGCAGCCGGCGGCTGCCGGCGCGGGCGCGCAGCAGGCGCGGCAGCAGCTGGCGCTCGATGGCCTCGAACTGCTGCGGCGCGCGAAAGAAGTACGACTCCTTGACGGTGACCAGCGGCACCAGGCTCTGCCACTCGCGCGGCAGCTCCCCCGCCGTCAAGGCACGCACGTACTCGGCGATGGTCGCCAGGCCGAGCGCCTGCGCCCGCCGCTGCGCCACTTCCGCGAGAAAGGCCAGCCGCGGCGGCGGCACCAGGTTGCCGGTGCTCTCGGTGACCAGCGCGGCGAGCTGCGCCACGGCGACGTGCTTGCCGGTCATCGGCTTCCTGTCCCGCCTCGGACCACTAGCCTTCGCGCCGCCGCTGCCAGGCCTGCGCCAGGGCGCGCGCCAGATCGCGCGGCGGCAGCGCTCGCTCCGCGGCGCCGCGCTCGAGGGCGACCCGCGGCATGCCGAAGACCACCGAGCTCGCCTCGTCCTGCACCAGGGTGAGGGCGCCGGCGCTGCGCAGGGCCGCGAGCCCCTCGACGCCGTCGGCGCCCATGCCGGTGAGCAGCACCCCCGCCGACTGGCGGGGGAAGCTCTCGGCGCAGGACCGGAAGAGGTCGTCGACCGAGGGGCGATGGCCGCGGCGGGCCGGGGTCTCGGCGTCGAGGCGCAGCACGCCGCCGGCGTCGAGGCGCAGGTGGGCGCCGGCGGGCGCCAGGCGGACGGCGCCGCGGCGCGGCGATTCCGCATCGCGGGCCAGCCGCACGTCGAGCGGCAGCTCCTTGTTCAGCCATTCGGCCATTGCCGCCTCGAAGCCGGCGGCGATGTGCTGCACGATCAGGAAGCTGACCGGCGGCTCCGGCGGGACCTCGTCCAGCAGCTCGCGGATCGCCGCCGGCCCGCCGGTCGAGGCGCCGATCGCCACCCAGCGCAGCCCGCCGCCTCCCCGGGCGCCCGCGATGCTCGCTGCGCCCGCGGCGCTCGCCGGCCGGGCGCCGGCGCCGGTCCCGCCGGTCCCCCGCCGCACCTTGGCCGGCGGCGGCAGGGCGCGCGGGCGCGCCGCCGCCACCACCCGCACGGTCCGCGGCAGGCTGGCGGCGAGCACCTCCCAGCTGCCGGTGTCCTCGGGCTTCGGCAGCACCTCGATGGCACCGCGGCGGATGGCCTCGAAGGCGGTCTGCATCTGGTTGCGGTTGGCCCGCGACGAGAGCACGAGGATCGGGGTCGGGCGCAGCGTCATGATGCGCTCGATGGCGCCGTAGCCGTCCATCACCGGCATCTGCAGGTCCATCACCACCACCTGCGGCAGGTGATCGAGCACCGCCTGCACCGCCTGCGCGCCGTCGGCGGCCTCCGCCACCACCGAGATGTCGCCCGTGCGGGCCAGGAAGCGCCGCAGCACCGCCCGCACCGACGGCGAATCGTCGACCAGCAGCACGCGGATCAGGGGACCTTCTCCACCGGCTCGGGCTCAGTTCTGAACGCTCAGGCGCCGCACCAGCTGGACCAGCTCGCCGGCGTCGAGGCTCTGCTTGGTGAGATAGGCGTCGGCCCCGGCCTTGAGGCCGCGCAGGCGGTCCTCGGGCCGGTCGCGGGTCGAGACCACGACGATCGGGAGATGGGCGAAGTGCTCCATGCCACGCAGGTGGCTGGTGAGCTCGAAGCCGTCCATGTCCGCCATCTCGATGTCGGTCACGACGCAGTCGAACGTCTCCTCCCCGAGGCGCGAGAGCGCCTCGGCGGCATCGGCCGCCGCTGCCACCTCGAAGCCGGCGTCCTCGAGCAGCCGCCGCTCCATCTCGCGGGTCACCAGCGAATCCTCCACCAGCAGCACCCTCACCCGCCGGCCCACCGCCCGCGCGGCGGCCACCGGCAGGGCGCGCAGGTACTCGCGCTGCGCCAGCACGGCCGGCGACAGCACGCCGACCGGCTCGCCCGAGGCGAGCAGCGCCACCCCCTCGAGCAGGTGGTCGGTGGCCACCTTGCGGGTGAGCGGCCGCACCAGCACCTCCTGCTCGCGCAGCACGTCGTCGACCACCAGGGCCAGCGGCTGCCCGGAGACCTGGCCCTCGAGCAGCACCTGGTGCTCGCCCGGCGTCTGGCCGTAGAGGCGCGCCAGCGGCACGAAGGCCACCAGCCGCTCCTCGGCGCCGGACGCATCTTCGCCGGCGTCCGCAGCGCGGCCTGGAAGCAGGTGCGGCCCCGGCGGCACCAGCGGGTCCTTCGGGAGACCGGGGAGCCGCGCGAAGCTGCGGCCGTCGCGCTCCACCACCGTCGCGTCGTCGAGCCGGGTGGCCCGCCGCACCACCGCCGACGGCAGCGCCAGGCGCAGCGCTCCGACCGCGAGCAGCAGCACGTGCTCGCCGCGCCGCGCCACCGGCACCTCGACCGCCACCGTCGTGCCGCGGCGCGGCTCGGAGGAGAGGAAGACCTCGCCGCCGGCACGGCTGACCGCCGCCGCCACCACGTCCAGCCCGACGCCCCGGCCGGAGGTCTCCGACACCCGCTTGCGGGTCGAGAAGCCGGGCGCGAAGAGCAGCCGCAGGACCTCGTCGTGGCCCAGCGCGGCGGCGGCCGCCTCGTCGAGCAGGCCGGCCTGCACCGCCTGCTGGCGCACCCGCTTGACGTCGATGCCGGCGCCGTCGTCGGCGATCTCGAGCCGGACCCTGGGCCCGGCGGCAGTGGCGCGCAGGCGGATGCGCCCGGCGCGCGGCTTGCCGCGCCCCTCGCGCACCTCCGGCGCCTCGATGCCGTGGTCGACGGCGTTGCGCACCAGGTGGAGCAGCGCCTCCTCGAGCTCGCGCGCGATGCGGCGGTCCAACCGTGTCTCCTCGCCCTCCACCGCCACCTCGACCTCGCGCTTGAGCGAGCGCCCGATCTCCCGCGCATAGCGGGCGAGCGCCAGCAGCGAGCCGCGCAACGGCTGCAGCTGCAGCTTCAGCATGCGATCGAGCTGCTCCTCGGCGGCATGCAGCAGCCGGCGCTGCCCGCTCTCGACGTCCATGGCGGCGCGGCGCAGCATGGCGGCGAGAACGCTCAGCACCTGCCCCGGCTGGGGCTCGCGCACCCCCTCCTCCGCCAACCGCGCCAGCTCGTACAGGCGCTCTGCCGCGGGCCGCGCGGCGAGGGCCAGGATGCGCAACTCCATGGCGCGCTCGGCCACGGTGTCGAGGGCGCGCGAGTCGACGCGAGCCGCGGGAGCCGCGGGTAGCGGCGATGGTGCATCCCGGGATGAAGGCGCCGCTGCGGGAGCCGCCCCAGACACTACGGGAGACGCACCGGCAGGAGGTTCGGGAGCAGCCGCACCCACCGGAGCCGTTGCAGCGGGAGCCGCCGCCCCAGCGGCTGCACCCGCGCCCCCGCCCCCAGGCATCGCCCCCGCCACCAGCGCCACCAGCTCGGCGTCCGCCTCCGGATCGGCGCCGCGCCGCACCACGTCGACCATGTCGCTCAGGCGGTCGAGCACGCGCGTCAGCAGCGGGATCAGGCCGGCGGTCGCCGGCGCGCCCGGCCGCAGGCCGTGCAGCAGCTCCTCGGCGGCGTGGCAGAGCTCGGCGAAGGCACCGAGCCGCATCATGCGTCCGGCGCCCTTCAAGGTGTGCAGCTCGCGGCGCGCCTCGACCGCCGCCTGCGGGTCGCCGGCCAGCCGCGGCAGGCAGAGCGCCAGCTTCTCGAGGCGCTCGCGGGACTCCTCGACGAACAGCGGTACGAGGTCGGCGAACTCCTCTTCCATCGGCGTCAGATCTTGGTCCAGCTGTCGACGTTGACGTCCAGGCCGAGCACGCCGGTGAGCTGGCCGCCGCCGTCGTAGAGCGGGGTGGCGGCGGTGAAGATCGGCTGCCCGGAGATCAGCGAGTCGAACAGCGGCGTCAGCACGGTGCGCCCCTCGCGCACCGCCGCCTTGTACCAGGGGCGGTCGCCGAAGCCCTCGCCCGCCCTGACCCCGACCGGCACCTCGCGGTCGCCGATGAGCCGCCGGTTGACGCTCAGCGCCACCTGCCCCGCCTTGCCGTCGAAGAAGTACAGGCACTCGACGTACGGTTGCTGCTCGACCAGCTCGGCCAGCAGCCGCTCGATGGCGTCCCAGTTGCCGAACCGCCGCCGCACCTGCCGCGCCCAGGTCTCGGAGAGATGCTTGAGCGAGTGCGGCGATTCGAGGTGGAACGACTGGGCCAGCATCTGGATGGCCAACCCCAGGCGGTTCAGGCTCTCGGCGGTGTCGGAGAACTGCTTGAGCCCGTCCGCCATGCGCTGCACCACCTGGCTGACCTCCTTCAAGGTCAGCACCACCTCGTCGGAGGCGGCGTTCTGCTGCTGGGTGGCGAGCGAGATCTCGCGCGCCACGCGGGCGGTGTCGCCGGAGGCGCCGCGCAGCTGCTCGATGGACGCCGCCGCCGCCCGCGCCCGGTCGAGCACGCCGGCGGCCTCGGCGTTCCCCTCCTCCGTGGCGACCACCGTGGCGCGGATCGAGTCGGCGAACTCCTCGAGCAGGTAGCGCACCGATTCGACCGACTCCTGCGAGCGCTGCGCCAGCCGCCGCACCTCGTCGGCGACGACCGAGAAGCGGCGGTGATGATCGCCGGCGGCCGCCGCTTCGATCGCCGCGTTGAGTGACAGGATGTGGGTCTCGTGGGCGATGTCGGTGATCAGGTCGAGGACGCGATAGATCTCCTTGGAGCGTGCTCCCAGGGTCTCGGCGCGGTTGGCGATGCCGCTGATCCGCTTCTTGACCTCCTCGATGCCGGCGACCGCCTCCTCGACCGCGGCCGCACCCTTGTCGCCGCTCTCCTCGGCCTTGCCGGTGAGCTCCGCCTGGCTCGCGGCGTTGTCGGCGATCTGCGAGGCGGTGCGGGCCAGCTCCTCCATGGCAGCGGTGATCTCGACCACCGAGGCGGCCTGCTCCGAGGACCCCGACGCCAGGTCCGAGGCGATCTGGTTCACCGAGTTGGCGGCCGCGGCGACCTCGATCGAGCTCTCCTGGATCTGCTGCGCCAACATGTCGAGAGCGGCGGTGGCGCCGCTGAAGGCGGCCTGTAGCTGGACGGGGAGCGACGCGGAGCACGCCTGCGAGTTGACCAGGTCGCCGCTGCGCAGCAGGTCGAGCGCCTGGGTGAGATCCTCCTCGACCGCGCGGTTGCGCCGCTCGACCGCCGCCACCCGGTCCCGGAGCCCGAGCTGCGGCCGGTAGACCCGGGCGAAGTAGATCCAGATGGCGGCGACCGCGGCGACCAGGTAGAAGTCCTGCAGCCAGCCCGGAGCGCCCTGTTCGTCCGCCACCACCAGCAGCAGGTACCCCGAGACCGCCACCGCGACCACCAGGGCCAAGCCCGCCATCGCGCGTTGCGCAGGCCCTTCCGACATCTCGATTCCCATTCTTAGGAGCCCCCTTCCTCGGGGATGGGCGGGCCCGCTGCGGGAGCCGGCCCGGCCAGCAGCGACCGCGGCGGCGCCAAACCATCGATCAGCACCAGCGGCAGCGTGCCGTGGACGGCGAGGCCGCGGGCCGCCTCGGGCCAGAAGCGGCGCAGCACGCCGCCGGCCGGATGGAGGCGCAGGTTCCCGATCACTCCCAGGACCTCGTCGGCGGCCAGCGCGCCCGCCGCCACGGTCACCTCGACGCCGGCGCCGCGGCGCGCCAGGCCTCGCACCTCCTGGTGCGCCACCGCCCAGGTGGCGCCGCCGCGCCGCACCACCAGGAAGCCGCCGCTCACGATGCCTGCCCCAGCGCTTGCAGATTGATCACCCGGACCACCTGGCCGGCGACGATCGCCTCGCCGGCGACCAGTCCGCCGGCGCCGCCGCTCCCCGGGGCCGCCGGCACCACCGCGGCCGCCGGCAGGGCCGCGACGTCGAGGGCCGCGTCGGCGGCCAGGCCCACCAGCTCCCGCGACTCGGGCGGACCGGCCCAGGCCACCACGGTCACCGGGAAGACCGGGTTGGCGCCCTGCGGCGCGCGCGCCAGCCGCGCCAGGTCGAGCACCGGCAGCGGATCGCCGGCGAATTCCGCCAGGCCCTTGAGCTCCGGCGCCGAGCCGGGCAGCGGATGCAGCGGCAGCGACCGCAGCACCTGCCGCACCGCGCCCAGCGGCAGGGCGCAGACGTACTCGCCGGCCCGCACCAGCAGGTGGGTGGCCTCCATGCGGCCCTGGGGCCCGGCGGTCGCTGCCGGCGCCGGCGCGAACGGCACCTCGGGGGCGGGAGCCACGCTAGTGTCCCGCCACTAGATCCGCGTCCATCCGGTGACGTTCACGTCCACCGCCAGCACGCCGCCGAAGCCGCCGTCCGGGCTGCCGACGCAGGCGCAGACGGTGAAGCACTGCTCGCCGGTGAGGATCGACTGGTACGGCGGCGTGATGCCGGTCCGGCGCTCGCGCTCGGCGTTGCGGAACCAGGGGCGGCGGCGCATGTCGACGTCGCGCAGCTGCGCCAGGTCGAGCGACGGGTGGACGCCGATGGTCGCCGGGTTGACGGCCAGGGCGCTCATCGTGCCGCGCTCGTCGACCAGGTAGACCAGGTCGGCGAACTGGGTGCCGCGCACCAGCTCCTCGAGCAGCTCCTGGCGCGACGCCGGCGCCGCCGCCGCGGCGCGCGACGCCCAGCTCTCGACCACGTGCTTGAGCGAGCGCGCCGAATCGAGATGGAACGACTGCGCCAGGAGCTGGATCTCGAGGGCCAGCGCGTTGAGACGGTCGGCGGTGGCGGAGAGGTCCTTCAGGCCGCCGGTCATCCGCTGCACCACCAGGCTCACCTCGCGCAGCGTCATCACCACCTCGTCGGAGGCGGCGTTCTGCTGCTGGGTGGCGAGCGAGATCTGGCGCGCCACCCGTGCCGTATCGCCGGAAGTGTGCCGCAGCTCGGCGATGGACGCCGCCGCGGCGCGCGAGCGTTCGAACACCCGGACCGCCTCCTTGCTGCCCTCTTCGGTGGCGACGATGGTGGCGCGGATCGATCCCGCGAACTCGTCGAGGAGCGTGCGCACGGATTCGACGGACTCTTGCGACCGCTGGGCGAGGTGGCGCACCTCCTCGGCCACCACCGAGAAGCGGCGGCCGTCGGCTCCCGCGGCGACCGCTTCGATCGCCGCGTTGAGCGACAGGATATGCGTCTCCTGGGCGATCTCGGTGATCAGGTCGAGCACCCGGTAGATCTCTTTCGAGCGGCTGCCGAGGGCGTCGGCGCGGTTGGCGATGGCGCTGATCCGCTTCTTGACCTCCTCGACCCCGGCCACCGCCTCGTCCACGGCGGCGGCGCCGGCATCGCCGCTGTCCTCCGCCAGGCTCGCCAGCTCCGCCTGGCGCGACGCGTTGCCGGCGATCTGCGCCGCGGTCCGCGCCAGCTCTTCCATGGCGGCGGTGATCTCCACCACCGACGCCGCCTGCTGGGACGAACCCGCCGCGAGCTCCGAAGCGATGCGGTTCACCGCGTCCGCCGCCGAGGCCACCTCCACGGAGCTGTCCTGGATCTGCTGCGCGAGCCGCGACAGCGCCGCCGTCGAGGCGGTGAACGCCGCGGCCACCCGGGACGGCAGCTCGCTGCTCGCCGCCGCGGCCCGCACCAGGTCGCCGGAGCCGAGCTGCAGGCAGGTCGCGCCGAGGCTGGCGTCGAGGCGCTGGAAACGCTCCTCCTCCGCCGGCAGCCGCCGCTCGAGCCGCTGGAAGGGCCAGAACACCCAGGCGCCGTGCGCCGCGATCGCCGCCAGGCCGGCGGCCGTGAACGCCCACGCCGGCCACGCGGCCGCGCCGCGCGTGGCGGCGACCGCCAGCAGCCCGGCCCCGACCGCCACCAAGCCCGCGAGCAGCAGCCAGCCGATCAGCGCGTCCTCGCCGCGCCGCCGCGCGCCGGCGTCGCCGGCGTCGCCAGCCGTCGTGACGTCCACAGCCATGCCGCTCCTTTCCGAAAGAGGCGCAAGTAGAATAGGCAATTGAGCCTCGACCCGCAACCAGACGGCAGCCCTCACAGCCTTGCAGCCCCGCGAGAGGAACCCGAGACATGACCATCCGCTTCGCAGCTCCCGCCAGCCTCGCCGTGGCGCTCGCCCTGTGCTGCCCGCCCGCCGGGTCCGCCGCGGCCCTGCCCTCGGCGGCCGCGCCTTCCGCCGCCGTGCCCTCCGCCGCCGCGCCCTCCACGGCCGCGCCCTCCACGGCCGGCGTGAGCCGCGAGGACATGGAGCCGCGGGTCGACCCGTGCGTCGACTTCTACCGCTATGCCTGCGGCGGCTGGATGGCGAACCACCCGGTGCCGCCGGACCAGCGGGCGTGGAGCCGCTTCGCGGCGCTGACCGATGCCAACCGCGCCAAGCTGCGTGACATCTTGTCGGCGGACGCCACGCCGGCCGACCCCGCGGGCGGCGACGCCGACCAGCGGAAGCTGGGCGACTTCTACGGCAGCTGCATGGACGAGGCCGGCGTCGAGAAGCGCGGCGTCGCGGCGATCCAGCCCGAGCTGGAGCGCATCGCGGCGCTGCGGTCGGCCGCCGAGCTGCCCGCGCTGCTGGCGCGCCTCCACCGGGCGGGCGTCAGTGCCCTCTTCCGTTTCAACTCCGCCCAGGACTCCAAGGACGCCACCTCGGTGATCGCCGTCGTCGACGCGGGCGGGCTGGCGCTGCCCGACCGCGACTACTACCTGAAGACCGACGCGAAGTCCACCCAGCAGCGCGCCGAGTACCGCGAGCACCTGCAGCGAATGTTCGGGCTGCTCGGCGAGGCCCCGGCGAGCGCCGCCGCCGGCGCCGCCGCCGTTCTCGAGGTCGAGACCTCCCTGGCGAAGGCTTCGCTCGATCGTGTCACCCGCCGCGACCCCCAGAAGGTCTACCACAAGCTCCGGCGCGCCGAGCTCGCGGCGCTGACCCCGTCGTTCGAAGCGCGGGCAGGCTGGCCAATAGCACATTTAGACCTTCGGCCGC
>DATDGZ010000363.1:0-7420 GCA_036521795.1 Thermoanaerobaculia bacterium
GATTCCGCCAGCTCGAGGAGCCGCTGCTCGAGCAGCTCGCCCACCTGCCGCTCGCGCCCGGTGACCGAATCGACGTCCACCAGCTCGCGGGTGAGGCTAAAGATCTCGGCCGGTGTTCTCAGCGGTGTTGGCGGCATGGGCGGCATGGGCGATATTAGCGGCATCGGCAGCATGAGCGGCATGGGCGGTATTCGCGGCAGGGCGGCATGGGCGGGGTAGTTTATCGCGTACCATACGCCCCATGATCCAGATCGACCTGACGGGCAAGCGGGCCCTGGTGATGGGAGTGGCGAACGCGCGCAGCCTCGGCTGGGCGATCGCCGAGCGGCTGCGCGACGCGGGAGCGCAGCTCGCCTTCAGCTACCAGGGGGAGCGGCTGCGCGGGGACCTCGAGAAGCTCACCGGCGGCCTGCCCGGCAGCCGCATCTACGACTGCGACGTGCGCAGCGAGGCGGACCTCGCCGCGATGTTCGCCGACCTGCAGGCGGCCTGGGGCAGCCTCGACTACCTCGTCCACGCGATCGCCTTCGCGCCGCGGGCGGCGATGGACGGCCGCTACCTGGACACCACCCGCGAGGACTGGCTCACCGCCCTCGAGATCTCGGCCTACTCGCTGGTGGCGGTGGCGCGCGGCGCCGAGCCGCTGCTGGCGCCCGGCGGCGGCATCGTCACCCTGACCTACTACGCCGCCGAGAAGGTGGTGCCGCGCTACAACGTGATGGGCATCGCCAAGAGCGCGCTCGAGGCGAGCGTCCGTTATCTCGCCTTCGAGCTCGGCAAGCGCGGGGTGCGGGTCAACGCCGTCTCGGCCGGCCCGGCGCGCACCGTCGCCGCGCGCAGCATCCCCGGCTTCTTGAAGATGTACAACAAGGTCGCCGGCATCGCGCCGCTCGGCCGCAACGTGACGCACGAGGAGATCGGCAATCTCGGCCTGTTCCTGCTCTCGCCGCTCGCCGCCGGCATCACCGGCGAGACCGTCTACGTCGACGCCGGCTTCCACGTGATGGGGATGGAGCTGGGTGAAGACTGATCCCGCCCTCCACGCCCTGAACGCCCTCATCCTGGCGGGAGGGAGCGGCACCCGGTTCTGGCCGCTGTCGCGGCGGCGGCGGCCGAAGCAGCTGCTCGCCTTGGAGGGCGACGGGGAGGAGAGCCTGCTGCGCGCGACCGTGAGGCGGCTGGCGCCGGTGGTGGAGGCGCGGTCGATCTGGGTCTGCACCACCCGCGACCTCGCCGGCGCGGTGCGCGACGAGCTCCCGGAGGTGCCGCCCGGGCAGATCCTGATCGAGCCCGAGGGGCGCAACACCGCGCCGGCGATCGGCTGGTCGGTGCGCTCGATGCCCGTCGCCGTGCGCGCCGGCGTGGTGGCGGTGCTCCCCGCCGATCATCGGATCGGCGAGCCGGAGCGCTTCCGCGACACCCTCGCCGGCGCCGCGCGCGTCGTCGCGGCGCGCGACGAGGTGATGACGCTCGGCGTGACGCCGCGCTGGGCCGAGACCGGCTACGGCTACCTGGAGCTTGCGGAGGGCGGGCAGCCCGCGGAGGGCGAGGAGCTCGCGGAGGGCGACGGCGTGCGGCGGGTGCGGCGCTTCTTGGAGAAGCCGAGCCCCGAGGACGCGGCACGCTTCGCCGCCTCCGGCCGCCACCTCTGGAACGCCGGTATCTTCCTGTTCCGCGGCGACCGGCTGCTCGAGTTGTTGGCGCGCCACGAGCCGGAGCTCGCCCGCGGCCTGGAGGAGATCGCCGCCGCCCCCGAGCGGCTGGCGGAGATCTACCCGCGCCTGCCGGCGCGCTCCATCGACTACGCGGTGATGGAGAAGCTCGACGCGCTCGCGACCCTGCCGCTCGATTGTGGCTGGAGCGACCTGGGGTCGTGGGAGGCGCTCGCGGAGGTGCTGCCGGCCGATGCCCTCGGCAACACCGGGCGCGGCGACTGCCTGGCGATCGACGCCACCGGCAACCTGCTGTTCTCGGACGCCGGCACCGTCGCCGTGCTCGGCGTCGAGGGCCTGGTGGTGGTGCGCACCGGCGATGCCGTGCTGGTGATGCCCAAGCACCGTTCCCAGGACGTGCGCCGGCTGGTGCGGGAGCTCGGCGACCGGGGGCGCGAGGAGCTGCTCTGATCCAGCCGGTGGTGGTGTCGGCGCCGGGCGGCGACTACTCGCTGGCACAGCTTGCGGCACCGCTGCCGATCGCCGACCTCACCCCGGGCGGCGGTCCCTGGGAGGTCGAGATCGGCTTCGGCAAGGGGCGTTACTTGCTGCGCCGCTGCCTCGAGCATCCGGAGCGGCGTTTCGCCGGCATCGAACAGGTCGCCGAGTACCACCGCCTGTTCGTCAGCCGGGCGCGCCGGCGCGGGGCGCCGAACTGGCTGGCGCTGCGCGGCGAGGCGCTCTACCTGCTCGCCTCGGTGCTGCCGCGCGGCTTCGCGGCGGCGGTGCACGTCTACTTTCCCGATCCCTGGCCGAAAGCCCGCCACCACAAGCGGCGCCTCTTCGACGCCGAGACCGTCGACCTGGTCATCGGGCTGCTGGCGCCCGGGGGCCGGCTCTACTTCGCCACCGATTTCCTCGACTACGGCGAGCTCGTGCTGGAGCTGCTGGCCGGCTATCCGGGGCTCGCGGTGACGCGCCGCGAAGGTCCCTGGGACGAGGGTCCACGCACCAACTACGAGGCCAAGTACGTCGCCCAAGGGCGGCCCATCCTGCGCCTCGAGGCCCGGCTCGAAGCGCCGCCGGCGCTCCACCCGCTCGGCCACGACGCGGTGCTGGCGGCGACGGGCTCGGCGCCAAGCTGAAGGCGCGCCGGGAGGGGCGCAGACACCAACCCACGCGGCAACCCACGCGGGGCGCAGGGAAAAGCGGCGGCGCGGGTTCCAAGGTGCGAGGAGGTCAAGACCATGACCACGCGGCACCCTGAGCTCGCAAAGCTTACCCTGATCGCAACTTTCGCCCTGCTGTTGTCTTCGTCGGCCGCCGCTTTCGGCGGCGTCGCCGTCGGCCTCGGGATCAACGTCGGAGTCGCCCCCCCGCCCGTGCCGGTGGCGCGCGAGGTGGTGGTGGCCAGCCCCGGCCCCGGCTATGCCTGGGTCGGCGGCCACTGGGGCTGGTACCCGGCCTACGGCTATCGCTGGGTCGGCGGCGCCTGGCTGCGGCCGCCCTATCCCCGCGCCGCCTGGGTGGCACCCCGCTTCGTCGTCGGCGCGCGCGGCCGGTTCTTCTACCACGGTTACTGGCGCCGCTGGTAGGTTGCGGTAGCTAGTGCCTCGTGGCGCAATTCGCGTCACGAGGCACTAGGGCGCCGGCCGGCGAGCTTCAGCCGCGCCGGCGCGCCGTCCGCGATCGGACGCACCGCGGCCACGGGTGGTATCCTCCGCGCCAGGAGCCCGCCGCCCTTGCTCAAGCGCCTCGCCGCCCTCTGGCCCTATCTCTCCCGTTACCGCCGCAAGCTCTGGCTCGGACTGCTGGCGATCGTCGCCGCGGTCGCCGTCGGCCTCGCCAGCCCGCTGCTCCTCGGCAACGCGATCGACGCCCTGCGGGTCGAGATCAGCCGCTCCACGCTGCTCGGCTATGCCGGGTTGATCCTCGGCGTCACCCTGATCCAGGGGGTGTTCAGCTACACCGAGCGCATGATCCTGGTGGGGATGAGTCGGGACATCGAGCTCGATCTCCGCAACGACTACTTCGCCAGCCTGGAGCGCCAGCCGCCGGCCTTCTTCCAGGAACACTCGACCGGCGACCTCATGGCGCGCGCCACCAACGACCTGCAGGCGGTGCGCATGGTCTGCGGACCGGCGATCATGTACGCCGCCAACACCCTGTTCGGCGGCACCGGCGCGATCTTCTTCATGCTGCGCATCCACGCCGGGCTGGCCGGCGTCACGCTCCTCGTCATGCCGCTGGTGGCGCTGACCACCAAGATCGTCGGCTACCGCATCCACGTGCTCTTCATGCGCATCCAGGAGCAGTTCGCCGACTTCACCAGCCGGGCGCAGGAGAACCTGGCCGGCATGCGGGTGGTGCGCGCCTACGCCCGCGAAGACCACGAGCGGGCCGAGTTCCGCCGCCTGAACCAGGCCTACGTCGACGGCAACCGCCGGCTGATCGGCTGGTCGGTGAGCTTCCACCCGCTGCTGCAGACCATCATCGGCCTGGCGGCCGCGGCGGTGCTCTGGTACGGCGGCTCGCTGGTGCTGCGCGGCGCCATCACCATCGGCCAGTTCGTGACCTTCAACTTCTTCCTGGCCAGGCTGGTGTGGCCGATGATCGCGATCGGCTGGGTGATCAACCTGGCGCAGCGCGCGGCCGGCTCTCTCGCGCGCATCCAGGCGGTCCTCGAGACGGTGCCGGCCATCCGCGACGAGCCGCCGCTGGTCGACGTGCCGGAGCTGCGCGGCGAGGTGGCCATGCACGGGCTCACCTTCTCCCACCGGCCCGAGCTGCCGCCGGTGCTGCGCGGCATCGACTTGCAGGTGGCGGCGGGCCAGACGGTGGCGCTGGTCGGGCGCACCGGCGCAGGCAAGAGCACCCTGCTGTCGCTCATCCCGCGCCTGCTCGACCCGCCGCCGGGCAGCCTCGCCGTGGACGGCATCGACGTCCGCCGCCTGCCGCTGGCGCGCCTGCGCTCGGCGATCGCCATGGTGCCGCAGGAGACGTTCCTGTTCTCGACCACTTTGCGCGACAACATCGCCTTCGGCGTGCCGGACGCCGCCGCGGCGGAGGTGCTCGAGGCGGCGCGGCTGGCCGGCCTCGAGCAGGACCTGGCGGAGCTCACCCACGGGCTGGACACGATCGTCGGGGAGCGGGGGCTGACCCTCTCCGGCGGCCAGAAGCAACGGGTGGCGCTGGCGCGCGCGCTGCTGCGGCGGCCACGCATCCTGCTGCTCGACGACTGCCTGTCGGCGGTGGACACGCAGACCGAGGAGCTGATCCTGGGCAATCTGCGCCGCGACCCGCGCGCGGGGCCGGGACCGGCGATGCCGGGGCCGCCGGCGACCCCGGCGCCGCCCGCGGCCCCGGCGACCCCGGCGATCGACGGAGCGATGGCCGGGTTCGCCGGCCGCACCGTCTTCCTGGTGTCGCACCGCATCTCGACCGTCAAGGAGGCCGACCTCATCCTGGTGCTCGACGGCGGCGAGGTGCTCGAGCGCGGCACCCACGCCCAGCTGCTCGCCGCCGGCGGCCTCTACGCCGATCTCCACCAGCGGCAGCTGCTCGAGGAGGAGCTCGCCGCCGTGTAGCGTTACTGTTCCGCTAGCGGAGGAAACCCCATGCGACGACATCTCTTCGGACGGCGCCTGGCGCGGCCGTCCACCGTGACGAGCCGCCTCGGCGCCGGCCTGGCGCTGGCGGTCGCCGCCTGCACGACGGCGGCGCCGCCGGCTGCCCCGACCCATGCGGAGCAGCGCTACACGGTCGAGCTCGCCGGCAATCGCGCCGGCCTGGCGACGGCACGGGCCGGCGAAGACGGCGCCTGGACCATCGGCTACGAATTCAACGATCGCGGCCGCGGCCCGAAGGTCACCGTCCAGGCGGCGCTCGATCGCCGCGGCCTGCCGGTGCGGCTCGACGTCTCCGGCAACGACTACCAGAAGAACCCGGTCACCGAGCATTTCGAATGGATCGAGGGCAAGGCGAGCTGGAAGAACCCCGCCGAGCAGGGGCAGCGCGACGTCGACGGCAGGGCCTTCTACGTCGACATGGAAGGGTCGCCGCTCGAGCTGGGCCTGCTCGCCCGGGCGCTGCTGGCGGCCGGCGGCAGGCTGCCGCTGCTGCCCGACGGCGAGGCCGGGATCGAGAAGGTCGCCACCTCCCTCGCCCAGGGACCAGGCTTCGCCCGCGCGGTCAACCTCTATGCCATCTCCGGGCTGGATCTCGAGCCGGCGTACGTCTGGCTCGACGACCAGGAAGGGCTGTTCGCGCTCTTCGACGGTTGGTCGGCCATCGTCCTCGAGGGCTGGGAAGGGGCCGTCCCCGACCTCCGCAAGATCCAGGACCAGGTCGCGGTGGCGCGCGACCGGCGGCTGGCGGCGCAGCTGGCGCGGCGGCCCGAGGGGCGGCTGGTGATCCGCAATGCCCGCCTGTTCGATCCCGAGACGTTGACCAGCCGCCCGGCCACGACGGTGATCGTGGCGGGAGACCGCATCGAGAAGGTGCAGGGCGACCGCGAGGCGGCGGTCCCGTCCGGCGCCGAGGTGATCGACGCCGGCGGCAAGGCGCTGCTGCCCGGCCTCTGGGACAGCCACGTCCACCTGTCGCCGGTGCAGGGCCGGCTGAACCTCGCGGCGGGGGTCACCACCGTGCGCGACATGGCCAACGACATCGACCAGCTGCAGGACATGCGCCGGCGCTGGGACAGCGGCGAGGCGGTGGGGCCGCGGGTGCTGATGGCCGGCTTCATCGACAGCCCGGGGCCGTACGCCGGGCCGTCGAAGGTGCTGGTGACCACGCGCGAGCAGGCGATCGCGGCCGTCGACCGCTACCAGCAGCTCGGCTACCTCCAGATCAAGCTCTACAGCTCCCTCGATCCGCAGCTGGTGCCGCCGATCGTCGCGCGCGCCCACCAGCTCGGGTTGCGGGTGTCGGGCCACATCCCCAACGGCATGATCGCCGAACAGGCGGTCGCGGCAGGCTTCGACGAGATCCAGCACGTCAACTTCCTGTTCCTCAATTTCCTGTCCGGCGTCGACACCCGCACGCCGCAGCGCTTCATCGCCGTGGCCGAGCACGCGGCGGACCTCGACCTGGGCTCGCCCGAGGTGCGCAACTTCCTGGCCCTGCTCGAGCGCCGGCGGATCGACATCGATCCCACGGTCAACGTCTTCGAAGGGCTGTTCACCTCCCGGCCCGGGACGATGCCCGAGGCCTACGCCGCGGTCGCCGACCGCCTGCCGGTGCAGGTCCGCCGCGGCCTGCTGGCGGGGGGCGGCGTGCCCGTCCCGCCCGGCAAGGACGAGCTGTACCGCCGGTCGTTCAAGGCCTGCCTGGCGATGGTCAAGGCGCTCTACGACCACCGCGTTCCGATCGTCGCCGGGACCGACGGCTGGGCCGGGTTCGCACTGCACCGCGAGCTCGAGCTCTACGTCGCGGCGGGGATCCCGGCGCCGGTGGCGCTCTTCGACGCGACGCTCGGGCCGGCGCGGATCATGAAGCGCGACCAGGAGTCGGGATCGATCGCGCCGGGCAAGCTCGCCGACTTCATCCTGGTCGACGGCGACCCGGCGGCGCGCATCGGCGACATCCGCCGCGTCGTGCTCACCGTCAAGGGCGGCGTCGTCTACGACCCCGCCGAGATCTACCGGTCGCTGGGGGTGAAGCCGGCGGTGTAGCCGAGCTCACCGCGACCGCCAGGCGCCTGGACGCCGCGTCCCTCTCTTTCCCCGGCGTGGCGGTGATAGCCTGCCCGCAGGCGGGCGGGCGCG
>DATDGZ010000364.1:0-6126 GCA_036521795.1 Thermoanaerobaculia bacterium
AGATCAGGACGAACGCCCGGTACCCCTTGAGCTCCATGCCGCTCATCCGCTCCTCTCCGCGGTCGGCTTCGTCCTGCTGCGAGATTCAGACCTGCACCGGCTCATCGGCGTTGCGGCCAGGACAAGAGGCCGTGAGGCGGATCGCGCGACACTGTCAGCGAGCCTGTTACGAATTTGCTCCCTCCAACGTAGTAGTATAGATGTACAGATGTCTGTGTTGGAATCCATAGACGCCAACGCATAGAGCACCTCCCCGTAGCTTCTTGCGCATGAGTCTATTGGTCGTACGCACATCATGATGGCAGCGCCTCACCATAGACGCCGAGAACGAAGGCAGCCGCTGCCGTCGCTCGTCGGCGGGGTCTCCAATCTCGTCGCGCTCGCGCGCGCCCGAGCCGAGGCCCAGCCCGAGCGGCCTGGCTACCTCTTCCTCACTCGCGGTGAAGTCGAAGCCGATCGGCTGAGCTATGCCGAGCTGGACACCCGCGCCCGCGCGCTCGGCGCGGAGCTGCAGCGCCGCGGGGCGAGCGGCGAGCGGGCCCTGCTCCTCTACCCACCGGGTCTCGACTTCCTCTGCGGCTTCCTCGGCTGCCCCTACGCTCGGGTGATCGCCGTGCCCGCCTACCCGCCGCGGCCTGGCCGCGATCAGCCGGCGCTGCGGTCGATCCTGCGCGACGCTCGGCCGCGCCTGGTGCTGACGACTCCGGCGATGCTTGCCAGGCTGCCGGCGCTGGCGGCGGAGCTGCCCGAGCTGCGGCAGGCCGAGTGGCTGGCCAGCAGCGACGTCGCCGACGAGCTCGCCGCGGCCTGGCGGACACCGGGCATCGACGGCAGCACCCTCGCCTTTCTGCAATACACCTCGGGCTCGACCAGCTCTCCCAGGGGAGTGAAGGTGAGCCATGCCAACCTCTGGAACAACCAGGAGGTGATCCGGCGCGCCTTCCGCCAGTCGGAGCGCTCGGTGGTGGTGAGCTGGCTGCCGCCGTACCACGACATGGGCCTGATCGGCGGCCTGCTGCAGCCTCTCTACGCCGGCGCCCGCTGCATCCTGATGTCGCCGCTCGCCTTCCTCGAGCGGCCGCTGCGCTGGCTTGAGACGGTGAGCCGTTACCGGGCAACGACCAGCGGTGGCCCCAACTTCGCCTACGAGCTGTGCGTGACCCGGGCGGCAGGACAGCCGCTGCCCGAGCTCGACCTCTCCAGCTGGGAGGTGGCGTTCAACGGCGCCGAGCCGGTCCGCGCCGACACCCTGGCGCGCTTCGCCGAGACCTTCGGCGGCCAGGGCTTCAGCGCGCGTGCGTTTCATCCCTGCTACGGCCTCGCGGAAGCGACCCTCTTCGTCACCGGTGGCTCCCGCGCCGCCGGCCCGGCGGTCGCGAAGCTCGACGCCGCGGCGCTCGCCGCCGGCCGCGTCGCTCGTCCCCTCCGGCGCGGTGCTGCCGCGCCCTCGGTGCGGTCGCTGGTGGGCTGTGGCCGGCCGTCGCCCGACCATCAGGTGGTGATCGCCGACCCGCGCTCCGGCGAGCGCTCCGCCGCCGGCCGGATCGGCGAGATCTGGGTCAGCGGGCCGAGTGTCGCCGCCGCCTACTGGGGCCGTCCGCGCGCCAGCGCGGAGGCGCTCGGCGCGCGCCTCGCCGGTGAGCCGGGCTCCGGCCCCTTCCTGCGCACCGGCGACCTCGGCTTCCTCGAGCGCGGCCAGCTCTTTGTCACCGGCCGGCAGAAAGACCTGATCGTGGTGCGCGGCCGCAATCACTACCCGCAAGACATCGAAGCCACGGTCGCGCGGTCCCATCCGGAGCTGCGGGCCAATGGCGGCGCGGCCTTCGCCGTCGACAGCGGCGGCGAGGAGCGCCTGGTGGTGGCGCAGGAGGTGGCACGGCGCGCCAAGACCGACCTGGCGGCCATCGCGGCGGCCGTGCTCCGGGCGGTGGCCGACGAGCACGAGCTGAGCGCCGACGAGGTGGTGCTGCTGCAGGCGGGCACGATCCCGAAGACCTCGAGCGGCAAGATCCGGCGTCACGCCTGCCATGACGCCTATCAGCGCGGCACCCTCGACGTGCTGTACCACCTGCGGCGAAAAGACCCCGCTGCGGCGGCCGCGCGATGCGCAGCGGCCGCCGTCGCGCCGCCCGAGCTGCCCGCGGCGCCGTCGCCGGATCCCATCTCCGCGCTCGAAGGCCTGCTGCTCGCGGACGTGGCCCGCGCCGCGCGGCTGCCGGTTTCGGCGATCGACGTCACCCGGACCTTGACCGCGCTCGGCCTGGACTCGCTGGCCTCGGTCGAGCTGCAGCAGGCGCTCGAAGAGCGGCTCGGCTTCGCCGTGCCGCTGGCGGCGATCCTCGCCGCCCCCTCGCTGCGCGCGCTGGCGGCAGACTTGTCGCCGGCGGTCCCGGACCAGCTGGCGAGCGACGGCCCGCGGCCCGCGGCCGCCGCAGGTACCGAGCACCCGCTGTCCCACGGCCAGGAAGCTCTCTGGTTCCTCAACCGCCTGGCGCCCGAGAGCGCGGCCTACAACATCGCCGCCGCGGCCTGCCTCCGCCCGGCTCCCGACGCCGCCGCCCTGCGCCGCGCCCTGGCCGCCCTCGTGGCTCGCCACCCGAGCCTGCGCACTACCTTCCACGCCCCCGGGGGCACGCCCCTGCAACGCATCCATGACCAGGCCGAGATCGCGTTTCGGGTGGTGGACGCGACGGCGTCGAGTGCCGCCGTCACCGCGCGACACCTGCGCGAGGAGGCCTACCGGCCTTTCGCTCTGGAGTCGGGCCCGCTGCTGCGCGTGACGCTCCTGCTCCGCCCGCGCGGCGAGGCCTGGATCCTGCTCGTCGTGCATCACCTGGTGGCCGACTTCTGGTCGCTGGCGGTCGTGGCTCGCGAGCTCGGCCAGCTCTATGCCCAGGAAAGCGGCGCGGCCCCGGCGCCGCTCGCCGCGCTGCCGCTGCGCTACGGCGACTACGTGCGCTGGCAGCGCGACCGCCTGGCCGGCGGCCTCGGCGAGCGTCTCTTCGCCTACTGGCGCGAGCAGCTCGCCGGCGGCCTGCCCGTGCTCGAGCTCCCCGCCGACCGGCCCCGTGCGGCGGTCGAGACGCACCGCGGAGCGGCGGTCGGTCTGCGCCTGGGCGCGGCGGCGACCGCGGCGGCGCGAAGCCTCGCCGGCGCCTCTGAGTCGACGCTGTTCATGGTGCTGCTCGCCGCCTTCCAGGCGCTTCTCCACCGCCACACCGGACAGCGGGACCTGATCGTGGGCGCGCCGACCGCGGGCCGCGCCAGCGCCCGGTTGACGGGCTTGGTGGGCTACTTCGTCAATCCGGTCGCACTGCGCTCGCGGCTTCTGGACGACCCCGGCTTTGCGGCGTTCTTGGCCCGCACCCGCGCCACCGTCCTCGGCGCCTTCGCGCATCAGGATCTCCCCTTCCCGCTGCTCGCCGAGCGCCTGCAGCCGGCACGCGACCCGAGCCGCTCGCCGGTCTTCCAGGCAATGTTGGTCTTGCAGCGCGCACCGCGGCCCGAGGAGGAGGGACTGGCAGCCTTTGCCGTCATGCAGCCTGGCGTCCGGATCTCACTCGGCGGTCTCGCGCTCGAATCGCTGCCGCTGGCCGAGGAGACCTCCCAGTTCGACCTCACCTTGCGGCTCGCCGAGATCGCGGACAGCCTGATCGTCTCGCTGCAATACAGCAGCGACCTGTTCGACGCGGTGACCATGCGGCGGCTGGGCGAGCACTTCCGCATCCTGCTGCAGGCGGCGGCCGCCGACCCCGAGCGCCGTCTGTCGGAGCTGCCACTGCTCAGCGCCGCCGAGCGCCAGCAGCTGGCGATCGAGTGGGCGCGGGGCGTCCCGCTGCCGCGGCTCGGCCCGCTGCCCGAGCTGCTCGCCGAGCAGGCGCGGCGGCGGCCCGACGCCCTAGCCGTCGAGTGCGCCGGCCTGAGGCTCGGCTACGGCGAGCTCGAGCGGCGCTCCAACCAGCTCGCCCACCGCCTGCGCCGGCACGGCATCGGGCCCGGGGCGCGGGTGGGCCTGGCGCTCGCTCCGTCGCTCGAGCTGGTGGTCGGTCTGCTCGGCATCCTCAAGGCCGGCGCCGCCTACGTGCCGCTCGACCCCGCATACCCGCCCGAGCGGCTGGCGCTGATGATCGCCGATGCCGGCATCGCCCTGTTGCTCACCACGGAAGCCCTGCTGCCCGGGTTGCCGCAGGCGCGGCCGTCGGTGCTGTGCCTGGACCGCGACGGCGACGGCGACGGCGACATTACGGCCGCGGCCGCGGCCGCGGCGCCACCGCCCTGTGCCGCCTCGCCCGACGACCTGCTCTACGTCATCTACACCTCCGGCTCGACCGGCCAGCCGAAGGGCGCCGGAGTCTACCAGGGCGCCTTCCTCGACCTGCTGGGCTGGTATGTGAGCGAGTTCGCGATGAGCGGCGCCGACCGCTTCCTGGTGGTGAGCTCGCCGAGCTTCGACCTGACGCAGAAGAACTTCTTCGCGCCGCTGCTGCTGGGCGGCGAGCTGCACCTGGCGCCGGCCTACGAGCCGGCGGCGCTGGTGGCCACCATCGCCGAGCGCGCGATCACCCGGCTCAACTGCACTCCGAGCGCGCTCTACCCGCTGCTCGACGCGGCCTCGTTGCCGAGGCTCGCCGCGCTGCGCACGGTGTTTCTCGGCGGCGAGCCGATCGCGCGGGCGCGGCTCGCGCCGTGGTGGCGCTCGGGGCACTGCCGCGCCGCGGTGGTCAACACCTACGGGCCGACCGAATGCACCGACGTGGTGGCCTTCCACCGGCTCGAGCCCGCCGCGCCGGAGGAGCGGCCGGCGGCGATCGGCCGGCCGGTGCCGGGCGCGCGGCTGTGGGTGCTCGGCGGCGATCTCGCGCTCGTGCCCCAGGGCGTGCCGGGCCAGCTGGCGGTGGGCGGCGGCTGCGTCGGCATGGGCTACGTCGGCGATCCGGCGCGCACCGCCGCGGCGTTCCGGCCCGACCCCTTCGCGGCGCCGCCGGGGGCGCGCCTGTATCTCACCGGCGACCTGGCGCGCTGGGGGCCGGCCGGGGAGCTCGACTACCTCGGCCGCCAGGACCGCCAGGTCAAGGTGCGCGGCTTCCGCGTCGAGCCCGCCGAGATCGAGGCGGTGCTCGAGCGTCATCCGCAAGTGCGGGAGGTGGCCGTGCTGGCGCGGCCTGGGAGCGCGGGCGACCGGCAGCTGGTGGCCTACGTGGTGGCACGCCAGGGAGGCGCCGCCCCGAGCCTGCGCGCGCTCCGCCAGCATGCCGCCCAGAGCCTGCCCGGGTACATGCTGCCGGTCGCCGCGGTGAGCCTGCCGGCGCTGCCGCTCTCGCCCCACGGCAAGGTCGATCGGCTGGCTCTCGAGCGGTTGGCGCCGCCGGTGCTGGCCGGGCAGGACGAGGAGGGCCGCGAGCGTCCCCGCACCCCGGTCGAGGAGCTGGTCGCCGGGATCTGGTCGCAGGTGCTAGGAGTCGACGGACCGATCGGCAGGGGGCAGAGCTTCTTCGACCTCGGCGGCCACTCCCTGCTCGCCACCCAGGTGGTCTCGCGCCTGCGCCAGGTGCTCGGGGTCGAGCTCGCGTTGCGCCGGCTGTTCGAGCTGCCCACCCTCGCCGATCTGGCGTCGGCGGTGGAGGCGGCGCGCGCTGCGCCCGCGCCTGCGCCGGTGCCGCCGCTCGTGCCGCGGCGCCGTTCGGTCGCCGGCGAGCCGGAGCCGGCGCCGCTGTCGTTCGCCCAGCAGCGCCTCTGGTTTCTCGACCAGCTCGACCCCGGCTCGGCGACCTACAACGTGCCCGCGGCGCTGCGGCTCTCCGGGACGCTCAACGTGCCGGCGCTGACGTGCGCCCTCGATGAGGTCGTGCGCCGCCACGAGGTGTTGCGGACGGTCTATGCCGTCGTCGGCGGCGACCCGGTGCAGCGCATCGTGCCGCGGCTGGCGATGGCGCTGCCGCAGGTCGACTTGCGGCGGCTGACGGCGCCTCGGCGACACACCGCCGCGGACCGCCTGGCCACGGCGGCGGCGCGCCGTCCGTTCGATCTCGCGGCCGGTCCGCTGCTGCGCTGCATCCTGCTGCGCCTCGCCGAGACCGAGCACCTGGCCCTGCTCACCATGCACCACATCGTCTCCGACGGCTGGTC
>DATDGZ010000365.1:0-9148 GCA_036521795.1 Thermoanaerobaculia bacterium
GATGCCGTCGCGCAGCCAGCGGCGGTGCAGCTCGGCGGCGTGGCGGTACGGATCGCCGGCGCCGGTCGCCTCGGCTGAGCCGCTCGGTGCGGCAGTCGCCACCGGCGAGCCGGTCGCCACCGGCCGCGTCAGGTGGACGAAGTGGTACGGCGAAGCGGCCTGGAGGCGGTCCCGGGCCGCATCGTCGATCTGGTCATACGGGGGTGCGGCCAGCCGGCCCGCGTCGCCCGCTCCTGCCCCGTAGCGCAGCCCCTCAAATGCAAATAGGCGCATGCAACTCCTCACACGAATCACCACCCCGGAGCCCTGACCCCGAAGTCTCGCGACCGCGCGACTACGCCTATTCTACAGGTTGCACCGGCGGAGGGCTGCGATGCCCTGCCCCAAGGGGTCTACGGGCAGGGCAGGGCGCTGGTGTCCTGCACCGGGAGCGCCGCCTTGAGGTCCGGGTTCGAATAGCTCGTGCCGTGGCCGGTGGCGGTGTCGAGCACGTCGACGGTGAAGGCGACGTTGGTGCCGGCCGAGAGGAAGACCCAGAAGTGGTTGTTGAGGCTGCAGCCGTTGACCATCTTGAACAGCATCTCGGGGTTGTCGGCGCCGAAGAACCAGAACAGGCCGCCGTGGGTGACGCCCAGCGGCGCCAGCGGGATCTCCTGCCCGTCGCCGCTGATGCCGCCGCCTTGGCTGGTGTGGAAGTGCACCGTGACCTGGAAGCGCTGGTCGCCGGGGTTGTTGTCGATGCACAGCGTCGTGTCGCTGCCGACGCAGGCGGTGGTGGGCTCGAACGAGCTGATGGTCAGCGCGACCGTGTTCCGCCGGAACTTGTCCAGGGGAGGGCTCGTACCGTCGGTCTCGAAGACGCCCGGGCAGGACATGCCGCCGCCGCCGAGGAGTCCGTTGCCGGTGTCGAAAGACAGGCTGGCGCCGCTCGGACCGACAAAGCTCTGGGTGAAGGCGATCGTCTCTCCCGGCGTCACCGGCACGCCGCCGAAATCGAAGATCACGCCCGTCTCGTCGCTGCTGGGGACGATGGCGGTGATGGACGAGGTCTCACCCAGCCGCGGACCGTCGTAGGCGATGCGATGCGCGGTGAGCGAGATGAGAAATTGGCCGGACACGTTGGCCGAGTAGCCGAGCTCGACCCTGCCCAGGGTATGCCCCGGGTAGCCCGTCACGTAGAAGCCGCGATCCACCGTGTCTCCCGCGCTGCCGCTGAAGGCGCAACTCATCTCGATGGGCTCGGAGCGGCCGCCGGCGGCGCCGCACAGTGCGAGCAGGACCGCGCCAAGCGCTGCAAGCACACGACTCTTCATGGTCCCCTCCTTGTCGATTGCTAGCTGCAACCCGTCAGGGCAGAAGTGTCCTGGATCGGGGGGGCTGGATTCAAGTCCTGGTTGGTGTAGATGTGGGTGGCCCCGAACGCGGTGTCGTGGACAGTGACGGTGAAGCCGACGTTGGTGCCCGCCGAGATGAACACCCAGATCCGCTGGTTGAGGGCGCAGCCATCGATGATCTTCACCAGCATCTCGGGATTGGTGGGGTTGAAGAACCAGAACAGGCCGCCCTGGGCGACCCCCAACGGCGCCATGGGGATCTCCTGCCCGGTGCCTGAGAGGCCTCCGCCCTGAGTGGTGTGGTAGGTCACGGTGACCTTGAACCGCTGGTCTCCCGGGAGGTCGTCAATGCACATCACGTTGTCGCTGGCGACGCAGGAAGCCGTGTGGGTCTGCTCGGTGACCACGAGGCCGACGGTTGGGCGCCGGAACATGTCCAGGGGCGGGTGAGTGGTCTCGTCCGTCTCGGTCACGTTGCTACAAGGGCCGGTGCCGGTGTCGAAGTAGAGTAGGCCGCTGGCGCCGCCGATGTACTGGGCCGTCTGGGTGAAGGTGATGGTGTCCCCAGGCGTCACCGGCGCGCCGTTGAAATCGAAGATCACCAGGTCCTCGCCGTTGGTGGTGAGGTCGTGGGTGATGTTGGGCGTGGCGATCTGGGTGGAACCGATGATCGGCCCGTCGAAGCTGCCGCGGCGCGCCGTCAGCGAGAGGACCCACAGACCGGTGTCGCCCGTGTCGGCCGTGTAGCCGAGCTCGACCTGGGAGAGGTTGCTCCCCGGGTAGTTGGTCAAGTAGATGCCGCGGTCGGTCAAATCGCCGCCCACGCCCCTGAAACCGCAGGCGGCGGTCAGCTGCCACTTCGTGGGCGTGGCAGCGGCCGCGCCGCACAGCGGCAGCAGGAGCGCGCAGAGCGCGGACAGTGCACGAGTCTTCATGATTCTCTCCTTGTCGAGAACGATCGGGGTTGGGCTGCGGACGTCACGGTCATCGTCGCTCCGACCGGATCCTGGTGTCTCTCCGTATGGGCGGCGGCTGCCCGCCTCATGTTACAGGATGCAAGGAACACACCGGTCCAGGGGCAAGCAGTGAGAGCGGTGAGGGCCCTATCTCGGGAAGCGGGTTCCGGGAGGATCAGGGGCCGTTCAGGCCACCAGGGCCGTCCTACCTGGTCGTACGGCGGCCGGTTGGGCTCAAATGAGCTGCTCGAGCCATCCGGCTCTGCTCATCCGGCGCAGGACGGTCTGCACGTGGCGGCGGTAGGCGCGGTTGTCGGCGCCGGGGTGCCACTCGGTGGGGAGGGGCAGGCTCGCGGCGAGCTGCGCGGCTTCGTGCTCGCTCAGGCTGCGCGCCGGCTTGCCGAAGTAGTGGCGCGCCGCCGCCTCCGCGCCGTAGATGCCGGGGCCGAGCTCGACGACGTTGAGGTAGAGCTCGAGGATGCGCCGCTTGCCGAGGTGGGCCTCGAGCTGGCGGGTGAGCGCCGCCTCCTCGAGCTTGCGCAGCGGGTTGCGCGCGGGCGACAGCCAGAGGTTCCTGGCCAGCTGCTGGGTGATCGTCGAGGCGCCGCGCGGCAGGCGCTTCTCCTCCCAGGCATCGTGGAGCGCGGCCTGCATCTCGCTGCGCTCGAAGCCGTGGTGGGAGAAGAAGCCCAGGTCCTCGGCGCAGAGCACCGCGCGCTTGAGGTGGGGCGAGATCTGCGAGTAGGGCACCCACCGCCACTCGACCGGCCGTGGCGGCCGGAACCAGTGGAACCAGCCGCCATGGCGATAGCGCTCGATGAAGGCCGTGGTCACCGGGCGGCGGTGGGCCAGGGCCGCGGCGTCAGGCCAGGTGAGCGCCTTCCATAGCGCCCAGCCGGCCAGCAGGACAGGGAGCGCGAGCACGGCCAGCAGGGGTCCGCGCGCGAAGCGCAGGACACGCAGGTAGCGCGAGCAGCGCGCGATGGGCGGCGCATCGTAGGGCGGCGCGATCATGGGGCCAGTCCGGCGGACCATGGTAGCGTGGCCGCCGCCGTCTTCGGAAGCGCCGGCCCGGTCTGCCGCCGATGCGGAATGCGGGTCAATGGCGAGCGAGGTAGGTCCGGTGCCGGTTGGCAGCGAGCGGAAGTATGTTAAAATTGGCAAAGCTGTTGGCACAGGAGGAACGGTCAGCCATGAAACCGCCGCTTCGGGTCCCTCTCGCCGTGGTCGCCGTGCTCGCCGGCGCCGGCGCACTGCTGCTCTTCGTGCCGCTCCACTCGCAGCAGGGCTACTCGCGCAGCCGCTGGATCGCCGAGGGGATGCGCCGCGGGTTGCGCTTCTCGGGCGGCATCATGCCCGGTGCTCGGACGCCGGAGCTCGAGGAGCTGCTGCAGGCGCAGCTGCAGGAGCAACCGCGGCGGGGAGGGCGCGGGGTTCCCCCGGGCCTGCCCGACACGCGGGTGAGCTACGACATCCTCCCCCCGGACAGCGCCAGCGCCGGCGAGCCGGGCACCGAGGCGGAGCCCTACCTCGCCGTGGATCCCGAGGACCCGAACCGCCTGCTGGCCTTCTACCAGGAGGACCGCTTTCCCTCGGTCGGCGGCGCTCGCGCCCTCACCTTCGCCCTGTCGACCGACGGCGGCCGGCACTGGCACGAGGGGCTGCTGCCGAAGTTGACCACGGCCTCCGGAGGGACCCTCGATCGCGCCTCCGATCCCTGGGTCGCCTTCGGCCGCGGGGGCGCCGTCTACTGCTCCGGACTGGCCTTCGACGACGCCGACGCCCTGGGGGGGATCTACGTCTCTGCCTCGCGGGACGGAGGCCAGACCTGGGACGACCCGGTGCAGGTGCACGCCCAGTCGGTCGACGCGATCGACGACAAGGATGCGATGGCCGTCGACGACAACCCGCACAGCCCTTACTTCGGCCGCGTCTACGTCGGGTGGGACATCTCGCCGAGCTCCGGCGTGGCACAGACGCTGGTCATGGCGCACTCCGCGGACGGGGGCCGCACCTTCAGCTCGGCGGCCACCATTTTCGACCAGCAGGGCAACATCGGCATCATTCCCCTGGTGGATCCCGAGGGGGTCGTGCATGCCATCTGGCTGCACTACGAAGGCGGCACCCTCCAGTCGGGAACCATCGAGAGCTCCTACTCGACCGACGGCGGCGACACCTGGAGCCCGCCGGTCGCGGTCGCCGACATCTCGCTCGTGCCGGTACCGAGCTCCCGCACCGGCGACGGCCTTCCCGGCGCGGCCATCGACCCCGCGACCGGCAACGTGTTCGTGGTCTGGCAGGACCAGCGCTTCACCCCGGGCATCGACCAGGTCGTGCTCTCGTCCTCGGCCGACGGCCGCGGCGGCTGGACCTTCCCACGGCGGATCTCCGACGGCCCCGCCAACGCCTTCAACTTCACTCCCGCGGTGGCGGTCGACGACCTGGGGCAGGTGGGCGTGGCCTACTACTCGATGCGCAACAATCCCTCGGGCGCCGGTAACCTGGTCGACGAGTACCTCACCGTCGGCGGTCCGCGCGGCCGTCCCTTCAGCCGCGGCCGCCGCCAGAGCTTCGGCTCCTGGGATATCCGCGCCGCCGCCATCGCCGACGGCCAGTTCTTCCTCGGCGACTACCAGGGCCTGGCCGCCGCCGGCCACAACTTCCTGCCGCTCTGGGTCGCGACCTTCGCCACCTCGACGATCGACCCGCCGGCCAAGGAGCCCGACGTCTACTCGGTCGCGGTGCGATAGCGCTCTCGCCTGGACCGGTAGTGGCGCCGTGTCCTCTGCCTCCCTTTGGGCGAGGCATTCAAAGTCATCCGCCCTTGTCCTGTGCAGCCCGCCCCTCGGCCTCAAGCAGATGGACGCACGAGCTGCGTCATGTCCATCGCGAAATGCACCATCCAGAACCACCAGACGTCGGCAGAACGCTGTAAGACCGCAAGGATGCCGACCGTCAGCGCGGCATCCAGGACCAGATGCCCGAGACTCGATGCGTTGGCCCCGCCCTGCACCAACGCCGGAACATGAGCGAGCGCAAACAGGACGGCAACAGCAGGATCGCGCGGCGGGCTCCCAGGGCCGCGGCGCACCGGACGAAGAGGATGGCGATTGCCACGTCCTGGAGCAGGACCTGCACGGCATGGACCAAGTGGTCAGGGGCGTACACCTGAGTGATCACCGACGTCGACGAGGCGCTGCCAGCGCGCGCGAGGGTGAAGACGAGAAGAGAGACCAGGGCCAAGCCGAGCCCGACCAGGATGCGCAGCCAGACCCGCCGCATTGGCAGCCAGGCGCTCGACAGAGGCTGCCGCCTGATCGCGAGCAGCAGCAAGAAGGGCGAGTAGATAATCAGCTGATTGACAGCCTCGGATGGGCCTGTCCTCGGCAGCAGCATGTCGGCACCCCACAGCCAGCCGATGCCCAATACTGCCGCTGCCGCGAGCAGCGCCCACCCTACCTCTCGCCATGGGTGCCGGGGCGCGAAGGGTGGCGACATGGCCCAGAGCCCGGGCATGGCTCGCCAGAGCAGCAGCCACCCGATCATGGCCGTGCCATATCCCGCCAGCAGTGCGAAGTACTGCGAACCGATCATCAGTCCTCTCCTCTCGGCTCGTCGCGGGGACCGGCCGATCCATCGGCCCGGGGCATTCCGCCGCTGCCGTGCAGGCGCTCGTAGTCCTCGGGCGTGTCGAGATCGGCGACGCAGCCGGGGTCGTCGACCTCGATGGTCAACAGATCGTCAGGGTGGAGATCGAGGAGCTGGCGCAGGCCGCGGCCGGGGTCCAGGTTCTCGATCTCGGGGACCAGGGCCGGCGCGACGGCCAGGGGATGCCCGCGGCGGCCGCGGTGGACCGGCACGGCGAGCCCGGCGCCCGCGGCCTCGCGGCGGCGCAGCAACTCAACGACCGTGCCGGGACGCAGCGCGGGCAGGTCCCCGGGACAGACCAGCAGCGCCGCCCGGCCGCCCGCCAACGTGCCGGCGCCGCCGAGGGCCGCCAGCCCCGCCAGGATGGACGAGAGCATACCGCGCTCCGGCGCCGCGTTCACCGCGACGGTCAGGCCGGCGGCGTCCGTCGTGGCTGCCGCGGCGATCGTGGCGGCACACCAGGCGCGCATCTCGGAGTCGTCCGCGGCCGCGACGACCACGATCGGCGACACCCCCGCGACCCGCAAGGCCGCCACCAGGGTGCCCAAGACCGTGCTGTCGCGGTAGGGGAGCAGCAGTTTCGGACGCCCCATGCGCCGCGAGGCGCCGGCGGCGGGCACGATGGCGGCCGATGGATGGGGGCCGCTGGCGGTGGCGAAGTGGGAGGCGCTGTCGCTCATGGTCGCGAGGTGGCCGTTGCGTGAGTATCGCATCGGCAGCCCTGACGGCAGCAACCAGATGTCCGGTCAGCGTCGCGCCAGGCGCTGGGGCTCGCCGCCGGCCAGCTCACGGAGGGCGGCTTCGGTGTAGCGGGCGGCCATGACGCCTCGCCATTGGGCCTGGAAGTCGGTGTTGTCCATCGGCGTCGCCACCCGGCGCACCAGGCGGCCGGCGGCAGCGAGGAGCTCCTGGTCCTCGGCGAGGGCGCGCAGCGGCTGGCCGACCAGCAGCTCCGCGGCGGCGGTGGCCGCGACCGGCGAGCTGCCCACCGCCCCGAGGAAGAGGCGGGCGCGGGTCACGGTCCCGGCCGTGTCGGTCCACACCGCGGCGGCCACCGAGAGCACCGCGAAGTCGATCGAGCCGCGCCGCCGCAGCTTCCAGAAGGCCGAGCGGCAGCGGTCGCCGGCCGACGCTGCCGGCAGCACGATCTCGGCGAGGACCTCGTCGGGGCGGCGTGCCAGGTAGTCGATGCCGTCGTCGCGATAGAGATCGGCGACCGGCGCCACGCGCTCGCCCCGCGCCGAGGCCAGGAGGACGCCGGCGTCCAGCGCGCACAGCATCGGCGCCGAGTCGGAGGCCGAGTGCGCCCAGCAGCGCGGCGAGCTGGTGGCGACCCAGCAGACGCTGCCCTCCGCCTTCATGCAGTAGTCGATGGCGCGCCGCCACTCCTCGGTCTGGTTGTAGTAGGTGCAGCGGGTGTCGACGCAGAGGTTGCCGCCCAGCGTCCCCATGTTGCGCAGCGGCGGCGACGAGATCGACGCCACCGCCGTGGCGAGCGCCGGATAGCGCGCGGCGACCAGGGGATGGCGCGCCACGTCGTCGAGCAGGGTGGTGGCGCCGATGCGGACCGTGCCGTCATGGCCGTTCGCGCCGTCCTCGCGGATGACTGCCAGTTCGGAGACGCCCATCAGGCTCACCACCGTCCCGGCCCGCTGGTGCCGGCGCTTCATGTTCGGCCAGAGATCGGTGCCGCCGGCGACCAGCCGCACCGGCCCCGCCTCCTCTCCCGCCCCTGCCGTCCCTGCCGCCCCTGCCGATCCCCGGTGGGCGGCGCCCTCCTCGACCAGCAGGCGCGCGGTCTCGGCGAGGCTCCGGGGCCGCAGCAGCCGGAACGGCGGTAACCGCAGCATGGTCTACGGGGTCTCCCGGATGCCGGTGGTCAGCGCCGCCCGCCGCTTCTGGCGCAGCGCCTCCTCGCGGGTGGTCATCGTCCCCGAGGCGGAACGCATGCCGGAGCGCAGCCGCTCGCGGAACTCGTTGATGGCGGTGCCGTCGCCCCCCTGCTCCCGGGTCGGAACGATCAGCCGCTCGCCGAAGTCGACCTCCGGGAAGGCTGCCGGGCCGAAGCGGGCCTCCTTGCCCTTGGCCTGGGCGTCGAGCGCCTTCAGCACCATGTGGGGATGGATGGGCACCTGGTCGATGCGCACGCCGAGCGCGTCGTAAAGGGCGTTGGCCGCCGCCGGCATCACCGGCAGCAGCGGCCCCTGGCCAACCTCCTTGGCGCCGAACGGCCCGTTCGGGTCGGGGTCTTCGATCAGGTAGGTCGTGACCGGCGGCATGTCGAGGAAGGTCGGGCTCTTGTACTCGAGCAGCGACGGGTGCTTGTGCACCAGCGAGCCCGACAGGTGGCGCGGCAGCCGCCGGAAGGCCTGCTCCTCCATCATCACCTCGCCCAGGCCCATGTACACGCTGCCCTCCACCTGCCCCAGCACCAGCACCGGGTTGATCGAGCGGCCGACGTCGTGTGCGATCCAGACGTGCAGCGGCCGCCAGACGCCCGTCTCCTCGTCGGCTTCGACCTCGATCACCGCCGCGGAGTAGGAGTAGGCGGGCGACGGGCCGACGCCGGCGCCGCGGTAGCGTCCGGGCGAGCGCGGCGGAACGTAGCTGCCGACCGTGCCGAGGGCGCCATGGCGCGCCTCGGCGCACACCACCGCCTCGGCGAAGCTCAGGCCCACCCCGGGGTCCCCGGCGTCGAACACCCTGCCGCCGGCGAACACCAACCGCCCGGCCGGCACCGACAGCTGTTCGGCCACCGCGCCGGCGATCAGCGTCCGGGCCCGCTCGGCGGCCTCGAGCGCGGCGTTGCCGACCATCAGGGTGACGCGCGACGAGTAGCTGCCGAGGTCCACAGGCGTCAGGTCGGTGTCGGCGACGCAGAGCCGGATGTCGGCAAGATCGACCCCCAGCACCTCCGCCACGATCGCGGCGAGCACCGAATCGGAGCCCTGGCCGATCTCGGCCTCGCCGCAGAACACCGCGACGGCGCCGGAGCGGTCGAGCTTGAGCTGCACCGCCGACTGCGGCATGTGGTTCCAGTAGATCGGCAGGCCGGCGCCGCACAGGTAGGAGCCGCAGGCCAGCCCCAGGCCGCGCCCGCGCGGCAGCCGCCCGTGGCGCTCGCGGAAGCCGCTGCCGGCCACCACCGCCTCGATGCAGGCCCGCAGGCCCATCGAGCCGATGCGCAACCAGTTGGCGGTGATCGAGTCC
>DATDGZ010000366.1:0-10751 GCA_036521795.1 Thermoanaerobaculia bacterium
CTACATCACGCAACGTTTATGGTCTTGCTGCTTTCGCGCCACGCGGTGACGTCCAGTTGGGTCGAGCGAGAATGGCGCGCTGCACACTGGAACGAGATCGAAAGCAATTCCGTGGCCCTTCTCCCCGTTCTCTTCGATGATTGCGACATTCCTCCCCTACTGCGGACGAAGAAGTACGCTGACTTCCGCGCCTCCTTTGACGATGGTCGATGAGGTGCTGCGCGGCACCAAGGCAAATACACGCATGGCAACATGGCAATAGCCCGACTAATTTTACATTTTATTAATGCTGTGATACACAATGTCTATAGTCCAAGGGTACTGAAGGGAGGCACATGACTAGCAACAACCAGTGGGTTGCTTCGTGGGGTCCCAGCCGCCTGGACATCCTCGGCGTGGGCCAGGACGAGGAAATGTTCCACAAGTGGTGGAACGGTTCGTGGGGTCCCAGCCTCTCGGACTGGCAGCAACTGGGTGGGCAGCCTCAGGTCTTCACCAGCCCTCCGGCGGTCGTTTCATGGGGCCCCAACCGGCTGGACATCTTCGTCCTGGGTCACCGACGAGGTGAGCGCAGCCAGGTGCAGCGCATGTACCACAAGTCGTGGGATGGTTCGAACTGGAATCCCAGCCTCTTGGACTGGGAGCACTTGGGTGGTCTCTTCCTCTCTCCACCAGACGCTCCGGCCGCCGTTTCGTGGGGCCCCAACCGGCTGGACATCTTCGGCGTGGGCCAGGATCAGGGCATGTACCACAAGTGGTGGGATGGTTCGAACTGGGGCCCCGGCGACTGGGAGCCACTGGGTGGTGTCTTCACCAGCCCTCCGGCGGTCGTTTCGTGGGGTCCCAACCGGCTGGACATCTTCGGCATGGGCCAGGATAAGGGCATGTTCCACAAGTGGTGGGATGGTTCGAACTGGAGCGACTGGGAGCCACTGGGCGGCGTCTTCACCATGCCTTGAGGCGAAGGAGCGCGGCTCAGCCAAGCCCCACCTGCGCGAGCTGAGAGCGGTCACGCTATTTGATGGCACTCCGATCACGATAGTTGATGGCCGATCGCCGCGACGAAATCGGGTGTGAGGCTGGCGCGGCGGTAGCGGAGGCAGTCGAGGTAGCCGGGATCGAGGGGGTCGGAGAGGACCTCGTCGATGACCGGAAGAAAGTAGTGGAGGGTGGCGATCGGCCTAATTTCCAGGGCGTCGGCCGGTCGAAGAGTGCGACGGGCGGTGGCGACCAGAAGCGCCGTCGCGACGAGGCCGGCGGGGACCTGGCGGTGATAGAGCGCAGCGAGGTGGCGATCGGCGCGGGACGACTCCCGAGGTGCCGGGCGTGCGGCGGTAGACATCGAGGATCCGCTCGACATAGCTGCGTGGCGCTGTGGGCACGGCGAGACGATTCAGGTCCTGGCGTGTTGCGACGAGCGCGACGCTCATCGATCAGTACCAGCGGCGCACGCAGATGCACTGCGACTCTGAGCATTGCGCTCTCTCCAGTGCCTAGTTCCGCCGCAAGCAGCGCGTCAGTTTCGCCGGGTGGAGGGACGACCTCCAGCCAATGCGCGGAGCTGATCTCGATCGCACCCGCTCGCCCGGCGCCGGATCCGACGATCTCTTCGATGACGGGCTCAGGCACGAGGATACGAGGAAAGAGCGCGCGTAGGAGAGGGAGCTGAGCAACACCCGCGAGGGCGATCAGCGGTCCGGCATTGCAGACAACCGGCCCCTCGGTCAAGCCGTGAACTCTCGCTCGCGCTCGGCGTCGTCCAAATCAGCGACCGGCACGCCGGAGCGGCCGGCGAGCAGGATGAAGTCGACGCGGTTCATACCGCACATCTCGGCCGCTTTTCCGGACGACAGTCGGCCGAGCTCGAAAAGCTTGAGCGCGAGCAGGAGCTTTGCTTCACGCACGAAGTCCTCCTGTGACTGGCCGGTGCTGAGCAGGGCACTCTCGGGAACCTCGATTTGGATCGTGCTCATCGTCTGCCACCCCCGCGCCTATCCTACCTTGTCGGGAGCTGAGCGGCCGCGGGGGCGCGAAACCCCACTCCGCGGCTGCCGATGCGCGTCGGCTGGCGTCGGGATGCGGGCCGCCTCGCGCATGAACTCTTGGAGCTCCTCGGTCAGGTCCTGCGCTAGCCGCAGCAGAGCTGCTATCTCTGGAGTTGTGCGCGGGGGCGCGGCTGCGCCGGCTTCAGCCCTGGCGTAAGGCAACAGCGCCTCAAGCCTCCGGAGTAGCGGGCTGCGCTGGTCTGCTCGGGGCTTGAGCGCGATCTGGACGAACTCGACGGGTTCCAGGTCGATCACCCGGCAGAGCGCCAGGACGTGTTTCACCTTCAGGTCCAAGCGGCCGGAGAGGAGACGCCCCAGGTCGGTGCCGCAATCGCTCTCGAGCAGGCGCCGCTCCACCTCTCGTCGGCTCATCCCGGAGAACTCGATGAGGTTCGACAGCACCTGCCGCATCAGGGCCAGCTCACCCTCGATCCGCTGCGCCAGGGCAGCATCAGCCGATGGGCCGGCGCCTTCTGGATCCGATCGCGGGGCCATCACCATCCTCCTTGCGCCTTGAGCGACACCCAGCACCCGATGGACCCGAGCACGAGATGGTCGACCAGGTCGACGCCGACCAACGCCGCGGCGGCGGCCATCCGCCGCGTGAACTGCATGTCGGCGTCGCTCGGCGTCGGATCGCCGCTCGGGTGAGTGTGGAAGATCACGACGCCGGCGGCGCCGCGCAACAGGCACTCCTTGAGGATCTCGCGCGGCTCGACGTCGGCGCGATGGAGGGTGCCGCGGAAGATCTCTGTGTCGCCGAGGATACGATGGCGGACGTTCAGGAAGAGCGCTCCCATGACCTCTTGGTCGCGCTCCTGGTAGCGCAGCAGCAGGTACCGAGCGACGTTGCTGGGGCTGTCGAGCGGTCGCCGTTTCGGGATGCTCTGCAGCGCCAGGCGGCTGGCGATCTCGCGGGACGCCAGCAACGCCGAGGTCTGGGCGTCGCCCAGGCCGCCGTGCCGGAGCATCGCCGCGGAGGCTCCGGGCAAGCCGAAGAGGCCACCTATTTCGGCAAGGAGTTCGCGGGCGAGGCAGACCGACTTCTCCTGGACGCAGCCGCCGGCCAGCACCATGGCGAGCAGCTCGGCGTCCAGGAGCGCGTGCAGGTGGCGCTCGACGTCGTCGGAGGTCCAGCGCCGGTGGTCGAGGTCGAGACACGAGGAGTCTGAGGGTGGCTTGGTACACTCTTGCGAGCTTCGCATCGGGGTAGTTCCTTTGCGGAGTCAGGTCCCGGCATCGGGTGTCCGCCCGTGCCGGGGCCGTCTGGTTGGTAGTCAGGGAGAGGCGCTCCCTCCCAGGTTGCAGTTCCCTTCCTGGTTCCTCCTTTCAACGCGATACCGGTAGATGTGAACGGTCGATAGGAACGATCTCCGCCGCCTTTCGACCCTGAAGGGCAGCCGCGATCGTGGCGCTCGTCACGTCGGCCGCCTGGTGGAGCGGATCGCGGTCGGGGTGGATGTAGCGTGCCGTGACCCCATCCGCGACCCGGTGGCCGAGGAGCGCCGCGACGATGATCTCCGAGTACCCGGCGTCGGCGGCGATGCTGCTGAACGTGGTCCGCAGCGAGTGCAGATCCCTCCCCGCGCCATCGATCCCGGCATCCTGGTAGAGCTTGCGGCGCACCTTATCAATCCCAATGAAGGGAGCGCCGGCGTTCTGACCGGGGCAGACGTAGTCTTCGGGAGAGGATGCAGCGGGCTTGGCGGCCGCCAGCAGGCCGACGGCGGCACGGCCGAGCGGCACGATGCGCGCTCCCGTCTTTCCTCCCCGGAGCCTGATCACTCGGGATTCAAAGTCGACGTCACTCCAGCGGAGGCCCGACTCCTCGGTACGCCGGACCTTCTGCATGTGCCCCGTGACCTCCGACCTGCGCATCCCCGTCAGAGCCAGCAGCTGGATGGCGAGCAGGGCCGCGGCATTCAGGGAGCCGTCGACCTGCGCGGCGTTCAGAACCTCTCCCAGCTTCTCCAACTGGAGCAGCGTCAGTCGTTCCCGGTGGCCCTTCTCCCTGAAGGGCTCGACGCCGGCAACAGGATCGCCGCCGGCGGGGCGAACATGTCGATGGCGATCCGCGTAGCCCAGGATCGCCGAGATGACGGTGAGGCAGCGGTTCGCCTGCGCCGGAGTGTCGGCCAGCGAGCGATGGAACAGCTGCACATGGCTGAGCTCGAGCGCCTCCACCTCCCGGTCGCCGAGTGCCGGCAGGATGAGGCGCTTGAGGAGCCGCTCGAACTCGGCCGCGGTCGAGAGCTTGCCGCGCTTCACACCGCGCGAGGCACGCTCCCGAAGGTCGGCCAGGTAGGCAGCTGCCACCTCGGCGAAGGTCGTGCGCTTGGCTCTCTCGGTTCGCCTCGTCTCCACAGGATCGCGGCCACTCCTTATCTGTGAGTAAAGGCTCCGGGCAAGGTCTCGGGCCTGATCGAGAGTGAGCGGCCCGTAGGCCCCGATGCTGACCCGCCGGGTCCGACCGCGGCGCTTGTACTGGAAAGCGAAGCGTGCCGATCCGGCGCGCAGTCGCAGGATGAGACCCGGCACCGCCGAGTCCCAGACCAGGGTGTCCTTGACGGGGTCAGCATGGGCAATGAGGCGGTCGACGACGCGCTTGGTGAGCTTCTCGGCCATGGAGCAAGCCTCCGGGCCAGGCCGGGGTGACATTGCCCCTCCTGGGCGGTCTAGAGGGCTTCGATCGGGTTCCCAGGTGGGTTCCCATAGGGTTCCCATCAGCCAAAATCGTGGGAACCCTATGGGAACCCTGCGGCAGCGAAAACCCCGCTAGACGCCAGTATTGTAGCGCAGAAAGGCCTATCAGGTAAGGGTTTGTAAGCGTAGCCGAGAGTAGGGCTTGCGGGGTTCTGCGTGGTGCGCCCTAGAGGATTCGAACCTCTGACCTACAGCTCCGGAGGCTGTCGCTCTATCCAGCTGAGCTAAGGGCGCTTGGTGGGGTGTGGCGCTTTCAAAGGGGGGTTGGCCTGCCTGGAGGGATTCGAACCCCCGACCCGCGGCTTAGAAGGCCGCCGCTCTATCCAACTGAGCTACAGGCAGCGACTCGGCTCGGCCAGGGAATCACCTCGGGTCGCCGTCAGGTAATCGGGGCGCCCAGATTTGAACTGGGGACCCCCTGCGCCCAAGGCAGGTGCGCTACCAGGCTGCGCTACGCCCCGACGGAAACGCGCATCGCAGTCTAAGGCAGCGCGTCGAGCCGTGTCAATTATAGGACGGACCGCGCGGACCGCGCGGACGCGGACCTCGCGGGACCTGGCGCCGTCCTGCGGACCCGGGCTCTCAGGCGAAGATGCGCGGGGGCTCCAGGGCCGGCGGGACCTCTTCGCTGGCGTGGACGGCGCCGTCGACGTCTAAGTAGCGGCCCTGGCCGAGGTCGAGGAGGCAGCGGTTGCGGCCGCTGCGCTTGGCTTCGTAGAGGGCTTCGTCGGCGAAGAGGAGAAGCTCGGCGGCGGTCTTGATGTAGAGCTCGGGGAAGCAGGCGACGCCGGCGCTCAGGGTGAGCGGCACGCGCCGGCCCTCGACGCGGAAGTCGAGCTCTTCGACCCGGGCGCGGAGGCGCTCGGCGGCGAGGAGGGCGGCCTCGCCGGCGGTGTCCTCGAGCAGCAGCACGAACTCCTCGCCGCCGTAGCGGCAGCAGAGGTCGGTCTCGCGCCGCTCTTCCCGCAGCATCCCGGCCACCGCCACCAGGGCGGCGTCGCCGGCGGAGTGGCCGTGGGTGTCGTTGATGCGCTTGAAGTGGTCGAGGTCGCAGAGGATGACGGACATCACGCCGCCCTCCTCGATCGAGCGGGCGTGCGCCGCGTGCATGCGCTGCTCGAGCACCCGCCGGACCGCGACGCCGGTCAGGGGATCCTCGCGGGCCTCGCGGTCGAGCAGGCAGCGCCGCACCGAGGCGGTCATCTGGGGCAGCAGCCGGTCGAGCATCACCAGGTTCTGCGGCTCGACCAGGCGCGGATCGCACCACAGCCGCAGGCGGGCGAGCACGCGCCCTTCGTCGCGCAGCTGCCGCTCCAGCAGCTGCCAGCTGGTGCGGCGGTGGAAGCCGGGGAGCGCGGGCGGAAAGCGGTCCGGCTCGGGCACGCCCTCCTGCAGCTCGTGCAGCGGGCCGGCCCACCAGCTCTTGAACTCGCTGCCGGGGGTCAGAGTCTCGAACTGGAACCAGTGGAACTTGACCACCTCGCACTCGGCGAGGATGCGCTCGGCGACGCCCACCATCTCCTGCTCGGGCGTGATCATGCGGGTGCCGGCACGGCGCAGGCGCTCGAGATCGCCGGCGCGGCGCCGCGCCTTGGCCAGCAGGACGCCGTTGCGCCCGGCCTCGACCGCCGCCAGCACCAGCGCGGCCAGCACCACTCCGGCGGTACCCCAGCCGGCGCCCGCGCCGGCGAGAGCCAGGCCGGCGCCGGCGATCCAGCCGGCGAGATCGGTTACCAGCGGCAGCGCCACCCGCGGCCGCAGGCCCTGCTCGGGACGGCGGATCTTCTGCTCCGCCAGCAGCAGCCCGAGCCACACCACGAGGTAGGCGGCGGCCGCGGCAGCCACGCGCGCCGGCAGCTGCGCCCCGGTCCGCAGGCGTGGCAGCCAGGCCCAGATCGCCCCACCCGCCAACGCCGCGCAGGCCGCCATGCCCGCGGCTTCGAGGGCCCGCGGCAGCTTGCGCCGCTCCGGCAGCGGCACCACCCCGACCGAGCGCACCATGCGCCAGCCGATCTCGGCCAACAGCAGGGAGACGGCGGCCAGGCCCGCGGCGGTGACCGCGCCGAACAGCAACACGGCCGGCGCCACGACGGCGGCGCCGAGGCCGAGGGTGGTGCGGTTGAAGGGACGGTGGAAGGCGCCCGCGGCGCCCGCGGCGAGCAGCGCCAGGAACCACCAGGGACCGCCAAAGCTGGTCCAGGAGCCGCCGAGCAGATCGAGATCCGCCAGCGTCTCGGACCGCCCGGCGACCGCCATCGCCACCACCGCCCCGAGGGTCGGGAGCAGGGACGCCCAGAGGTCCCTTGACGATGCCGAGCGCTTCATCGACGCGCCGGGCGGTCGGCTCAGTGACCGTCCGCGCCGCTGGCCGCGATCACTCCGCAGGCCAGGCGCCCCCCGGCGTTGCCGGTGGGCTGGGTGGTGCAGTCGTCGGGTGCGGCGTGCAGGATGATCGCCCTGCCCACGACCGAGCTGGCACCGGAGAGCGACAGCGCCGAGGTGGTGACGTCCACGTGGCCGGTGCCGTCGGCGTTGATCACGATGTTCCCGAGATCGCCGGCATGATGGCTGGCCGCGTCCGGACAGGCGTGTGGCGTCCCCGCCGGGTTGAAGTGCCCGCCGGCGGTGGCGAAGTCCTTGCCAGGGTCGCGCTCACACTTGCCGTTCTCGTGGACGTGGAAGCCGTGATTGCCGGGCGGGGAGACGCCGGTGACGTCCGCCACCACCCGGACCTGGCTGCCGGCCTGGTAGAAGATCACCCTGCCGGAGAAACCCGGAGTGTCCTTGGCCGGCTGCAGGACGGCCTGGGCGCTCGCTGGAGCGCCGGCCGGCGCCGCGGCTGCCGCAGCGGGCGCCGCCCCCGCGGCTGCAGACCCGCCGCCCTGCGCCGCCGCGATCTCCTCCGGCTTCATCGGTTCGTCGGAGATCTTCACCGCCGGCTTGGCGCCTGCCGGTGCGGTGTCGGTGCCGGCCGTGGTGGCGGTGGTGGTGGCGCAGGACGAGATGGAGAGGACGAGCAGCGCCGACGCGGCGCCCGCGGCCCAACCGATGCGTGCTTGCTTCATGAGAGATCCTCCTCCTCAAGAGAGCACTGCACTTGGCGAATCAGCCTGCCGTAACGTTGGGCCTCAGCTCCAGCGTCACGTCCGCCAGGCGGCGGGAGATCTGGATTTCCACTGGCGTGGCCGCCTGGTCCTTGGCCAGCCAGAAGTCGACCTTGGCGGTCCATTTCCGTCGCTCGGGCAGGTCCCTGCCGCGGATGGCGTAATGGCGGGTCTCGATCTTCCGGTTCGAGATCGTGCGGACCTCGTCTCCCATCGGCAGCACGGTCACCGGATAGATCTTGCCGTCCGACCAGATCTCCATGTCGCGCGGCTTCTGGAACGGCTCGTGGCGGATGGTGTAGATGGCGCAGGAGATGTCGTAGACCCCCTTCTGCTCGATCGCGTCGCTCGTGGACTTGGAACGCCCGCGCCAGAAAAAAGAGCTCCAGGCGCGGATCGGCTGCAGCGTGCGCGGGTCGATCTCGGAGCCATAGCGCCAATACTCGCCCTGCTTGCTCTGCGGCGAGGTGATCAACAGCTCGCCTCTCAGGTGTCCGTCCTTCTGCAACTTGAACGCCAGCTCGCCGTCGCCCTGCTGCGGGAAGAACAGGCCGAGGAGCGTGCCGACCACGTTGCCCAGGCGCCAGTGATAGTGGAAGTCCTCGTCCTCGCTCTGCTGGGCGCCGGCGCGAGAGGCCGGCAACAGGAGGAGAAGGACGCACGTCAGGCCCGCGGCCGCGACCAGCTTACGGGGATAAGGGCTCATGGCAGGGGTGCGGTGTCGCCGGTCGTAGCCCGGACGTGCCGCGCGAGAGGGTCCACTATGCCACAGCCGCGCCCGCCGGGACAGCGCCAGGCGGATCAGTGTCCTGGCTAGGACACTACCGCGGATCCGGCGCGATGGGAGGCTGCGGCGACACCGCCAGGCGTAGGCGCGCCAGCGACCTCAGGGTGAGCTTGCGGATGCTCGCCGGGCAGTAGCCGAGGCGGTCGGCCACCTCGTCGGTCGTCAGCCCGAGGCCGAAGCGCAGCCACAGCACGGCCCGGTGCCGCGCCGAGAGGGTCTCGAAGACGCTCTCGAGGTCCCAGAACAGCACCGCCCGGTCCTGCGGCGCCGGCTGCGGCCGGGAGAGGATGTCGAGCAGGGCGGAGTCGACAGCTTCGAGGACGCTCGACCGGCGATCTCGCCAGTAGCGCGCGCAGCGGTGGCGCAGCGTGCCGATCACCCAGGCTTCCTTGTTGTCGATCGACTCCCACTTGCTCAGAACGGCGAGGAAGGTCTCCTGCAGCAGGTCCTCGGCGTCGTGCGGGGGGATGCCGTAGCCGCGCAGGATGCGCCTCAGCCGGGGGCGGAGCCTCTCGACGAGCGGCTCGAGCTCCGTGGCGACGGCAACGCTGGACAAGGAGGTCATGGCCGGTGCGGCGGGTCGCAGGCCGCCCGCGCCACGGGCGATCCCGGCCCTGTCCCACACCTGCTATCTTATCACTGAAATACGCGACGCCGGTGTCTGAATCAGGATATCTTCGAGCCCGAATCAGAACATGCCGAGCTGAAGGCGTGCCGCTTCCGACATCATCGACGGATTCCAGACCGGATCCCAGACCACCTCGACCTCGGCCCCGGCGACCCCGGCCACGCTCTCGACCTTGTCCTTCACCTCTCCCGGCAGCGTGCCGGCGACCGGACAGCCGGGCGAGGTCAGGGTCATCTTGATCTGCACCCGCCCGCCGGGCTCGACGTTGAGGTCGTAGATCAGTCCCATCTCGTAAATGTTGACCGGGATCTCCGGGTCGTAGACGGTCTTCAGCGCCTCGACGATGGCGTCCTCGATGCTCGGTTCGGCGCCGCGCGCCTCGGCGGAGGTCGGCGGGGCGTCCTCCAGCGGGGCGTTTTCCAGCGGCGCGCTCTCCACGGGTGCGCTCTCCACGGGTGCGTTCGATTCTGTCGTCATGAGGTCTCCTTCCAGCCTGGCGTCGACTCGGGCTCCGACCGCTCCACCGCCGCTCCGGACTGAAGCGCCGATTGCAGGGCATGCCAGGCCAGGGTGGCGCACTTGACCCGCATCGGATACTCGCCCACCCCGGAGAAGGCCGCGAGCTTGCCCAGCTCGGGGGCCCCGCCGCTGGCGGTGTCCGCGCCGCCGCGGCTGGAGCCGCCGCCGGCGGGCGCGCCGGTGACCAGGGCGTGGAAGCTTCCGAAGAGGCGCCGCGCCTCCTCGAGCGACTTGCCGCGCAGCGCCTCGGTCATCATCGAGGCCGAGGCGGTCGAGATGGCGCAGCCGACGCCCTCGAAGGCGATCTCCTCGATCCGCCCCTGCTCGACCCGCAGGTAGACCTCCACCCGGTCGCCGCAGAGAGGGTTGTACCCGGCGGCGCTGTGGCTCGCGCCGGGCAGGCGGCCGAAATTACGCGGCCGCCGGTTGTGGTCGAGGATGACCTCGCCGTAGAGGTCCTGCAGCCCGCCGAAGCCGCCGCTCACGCGAACACCTCCCGCACGCGCTCGACCGCCGCCGCCAGGGCGTCCACCTCGTCGAGGGTGTTGTAGAGGCCGAACGAGGCGCGGGTGGTGGCGGGAAGCTCGAGCACCTCCATCAGCGGCTGGGCGCAGTGATGGCCGGCGCGCACCGCGATGCCAAGGCCGTCGAGCACCGTGCCGACGTCGTGCGGGTGAACGCCTTCGACCAGGAACGACAGCAGGCCGGCGCGCTCGCGCGACGATCCCACCAGCTGCACGCCCGGGATGGCGCCCAGGCGCTCGGCCGCCCATTGCAGCAGCCGGCCTTCCCAGACGGCGACCGCGTTCAGCCCCAGGGTCGTCAGGTAGTCGAGGGCGGCGGCAAGCCCGATGGCGCCCTCGATGTTGGGAGTCCCCGCCTCGAAGCGCTGCGGCGGCGGCGCATAGGTGGTGCCCTCGAAGAGCACCTGCTCGATCATGCCGCCGCCGCCCTGCCAGGGCGGC
>DATDGZ010000367.1:0-2882 GCA_036521795.1 Thermoanaerobaculia bacterium
GTTTGTTTATGACGACAATCACCTGCAAGCGATTTGTAAGGAAATAGGGAATGCAATCGAAAAGGGCGAAACGGTCGGGCAGGAAGATGTGATGCAAGCGTTGGCGAGGCTATATTCAGACTAGCGGCTCGATGCGCGCCACGGCTCGTCTTGGCTCTCCTCGCCGCCGACCGACAGCCGGTCGCGACCTCCTGGCAGCGCGGCCTGCTCGTGATTGCGGGGATTGGAACTGCCCACACCCTCGCTACGGTCCAGCTGGCGCGGCTGCTCAAGCCGTTCGGGGTGCAACCGCGCCTCTTCCGGACCGGGCCGAAGGTCAGCGACGCGCCGATCTCAGCCACGCCGCTCAGGTAGCCTCGGGCGTGCTGACCGCCGAGGTGTGCGCGATGCGGCTCGAGGAGTTCGCCCGGCCGGCGCCGACGGCGACGCCGCAGGTGTCGCCGAGGCTGCGGCCGACGCAGGGCACGATGGGTCTTGGCGCGAGCGCGCGCCGCAGGGCAAGCTGCGACACTCGATTTGGTTTTGGAAAGTTCCGGTTAGCTCGAGGCCACCCATTGGCGCTGGTGTTCGCGGCGGCGCCGGGTGCCGCGGGAGCTCCTCGAGATCGCGCCCCCGTCAAGCGGGCGGGCTGGGCTGCGGGAGCCGAAGGCGAGCGCAGCCCCAAGGTCAAACCGCTCGACCGGCTGGCGATGACCTTCCCCGCGAGATCTGCCGCCGCCTCGTCGGTGCGGGCGCGCGAAAATGAGCCCCTGGCCGCCGACAGCTTCCCCGGCCAGCTCTCCGCGGGGGCGAAGGCGGTCGATACCGCGCCGACATCTCCGAGCGGACGAAGACCGTTGGAGTGGGGGCCGGGGCAGGTGTCGGCGGGCAGGGGCACCGGGGTGCAGGGGGGGCCCCTGCTCTAATGCTTCTTCTTCTCGGATCCTGTGGCCCGTCGAGGTCCAGGCGGCCACGGGGGCCACGAGGGATGCGGCGAGGCACTGCCCTACCGGGGCGGGCTTTGGACGGCGACACGCAGGGCCATGCGGATACAGCGAAGTCGCCGCGGGTTCTGAGGGCACGGGCCCCAGAAAAAAAAGGATTTTCCAACCCTGCGCAGGCGCCAACATCGCGGGCGGCAAGATATACTGGCCGGCATGAGATACAAGGTCGTGCTCGAGCGGTCGGAAGAGGGGTTCAGCGTGCACGCTCCGGGTCTTCCTGGATGCTGGTCGCAGGGCGCCACCGAGGCGGAGGCGCTCGCCAACATCGAGGACGCCATCCGGGAGTACCTGGCCGCGATCACCGATCTCACGCGCGGCGCGGAAGTGCGCGAGGTCGAGGTGGCCGTCTAGGGCGTGCCGAGCATTCCGGGCGTTTCCCACCTCCACGCTGTCCGTGCTCTCGAGAAGGCTGGCTTCAAGGTCGTCCGGCAGGGCAGGCACGTCGTGATGTCCGACGGCGTGCGGCTGCTGACCATTCCCCGCGCCAATCCGGTCAACGCGTTCACCATGGGCGGAATCGCGCGGGACGCCGGCCTCACGGTCGAGCAGTTCAAGAAGCTTCTGTAGTTGGCGGGTCTCTCGGTCGGCCGGCGCCGTCCGGCCGGGGCCCTGCGCTGACCGCCCAGCGACTGCAGCTCGCCGGTAAGGTCGGAAACACCAGCGTTTATGGTGTTGACAGCGTTGCTGGTGTTTATGGTGTTTATGGTGTTTATGGTCTTTGCCATCACTCGACCATTGACGTGAATGGTCGCAGGAACTACGCTGGGCTCGCACTCGCCGCGGGAATGGACCGGCGGCGCCAGGTGCGGGGGCTGATGGAGCGCCGGGGCACGACGGCGGCTCCTGCCACGCAGGCCAGCGGAGGCTCGATCGCGATGTCCACCGAATCCTTGACGTTGTTGACGACGGAGCAAGCCAGCAAGCTCGTGCGCCTCAGCCGGCGCACTCTCGAAGGGCTGCGGGTGCGCGGCGGCGGCCCGGTCTACCGGAAGCTCGCCGGGCGGGTGTTCTATACCTTCTCCGATCTGGTGGCCTGGGTCGACAGCCAGGTCCGAGAGTCCACCAGCGACTTGGGGGAGGACCCGGCGCGGGAGGAGCCGTGACCGGCGGCTGGGAGGGAACGGCGAGGGCGGGGGTGCGGTGAGCGCTCCCCCGCCGGAGCTGCTCGCTGCCCTGGGCCGCGCGGCCCTGGCGCGCGCGGGGCGGCGCGTGGGGCCTGAGATCCGCTTCCTCTGCCCCGCCCATGAGGACCATCAGCCCTCCGCCAGGTGGCACCCCGGCAAGGCCGTCTGGCACTGCGATGCGTGCGGCGCCGGCGGCGGCGCGCTCGAGCTGGCCAAGCGGCTGGGTGTCGAGCTTCCCGCCTTGCCCGCCCGCGCGCCGCGAGAGACGGTGTACCTGGTCCGCGATGCCGTGGGCCGGCCGATCGCGGAGCACGTGCGCCAGGACCTGGCCGGCGGCGGCAAGCGCTTCTTCTGGCGGCGCGACGGGCGGCCGGGCCTCCGGGGGATGCGGAGCTCGGAGCTGCCGCTCTACGGCGCCGAGCGTGCCGCCGGCTGGGACGCTTCGCGGCCGGTGTTCGTGGCCGAGGGCGAGAAGGCGGCGGCTTGCCTGGACGGCATCGGCGCCCAGGCGGTCGGTACGGTCACCGGCGCCAGCGGGACGCCGGGCGCCGGGCCGCTCGCGGCGCTCCGCGGCCGCGAGGCGGTGCTGTGGCCGGATGCCGATGCCGCCGGCGCGCGGCACATGGAGCGCCTCGCCGCGGCGGTTGCCGGCGTGGCGTCCACGGTCCGGATCTTCTCGCCGGAAGGGCTGCCCGCGGGCGGCGACGCCGCGGAGTGGATCGGGCAGCGGCGCGCCGCGGGGACGCCGGCGGCCGCGATCTTGAGCGAGCTCGAG
>DATDGZ010000368.1:0-1751 GCA_036521795.1 Thermoanaerobaculia bacterium
GACACCGCGGACCCGCCTCCCGCGGCGGCAGGCGAGAACCTGGCCTACGTGGTCTATACCTCGGGCTCGACCGGCCAGCCCAAAGGGATCGCGATGCGCCACGCGGCGCTCGCCAACCTGATCGCCTGGCAGATCGCCGAGCCACGCCTGGCCGCCGGCGGCCGCCGCCTGGGGTTCGCGGCGCTCGGCTTCGACGCCAGCTTCCGCGAGATCTTCTCGGCGCTCTGCTCGGGAGGCGAGCTGCTGCTCGTCTCCCAGGAGCTGCGGCGCGACCTCGCCGCCCTCAGCCGGCGGGTGGTCGAGCGCGGCGTCGAGCAGCTGCTGCTCCCGGCCGTCGTACTGGAGCGCTTCGCGGAGGAGCTGCGGGCGCGCGGTCCGGGGGCCGGCTCCCTGCGCGAGGTGCTCACCGCCGGCGAGCAGCTGCGCCCGACCGCCGCCCTGCGCGAGCTGTTCGCCGGACGGCCGGACCGCCGCCTGCACCATCAGTACGGGCCGTCGGAGACGCACATGGTCACCAGCTACTCGCTCTCCGGACCGCCGGCGGGCTGGCCGGCGCTGCCCCCGATCGGGCGCCCCATCGCCAACGTCAGCGTCCATCTGCTCGACCGCGCGGGCAGCCCGGTGCCGATCGGGGTGGCCGGCGAGCTGCACGTCGGCGGCGCGCCGCTCGCACGCGGCTACAGCGGCCGGCCCGACCTCACCGCGGCGGCCTTCGTGCCCGATCCGTTCGGCGCGGCGCCGGGTGGACGCCTCTACCGCACCGGCGACCTGGCGCGCCGGCTGCCCGACGGCAACCTCGAGTTCCTGGGACGGCTCGACCACCAGGTCAAGGTGCGCGGGGTGAGGATCGAGCCCGGCGAGGTCGAGGCGGTCCTGCTCCTGCATCCGTCCGTGGCCCAGGCGGCGGTCCTGGGACGCGCCGACGGCGGTGCGGCGCGGCGCCTGGTCGCCTACGTGGTCCGCTCGGGGGAGGACCAGCCGACAGCCGGCGAGCTGCGGGCGTTCCTGCAGGGCAGGCTGCCCGAGCCGATGGTGCCGGCCGACTGGGTCTTCCTGGCAGCGCTGCCGCTGTCGCGCAACGGCAAGATCGACCGCCGCGCCCTGCCGGCGCCCGAGCCGGCGGCGGCGGCAGCGACCGCCCCGCGCACGGCGGCCGAGCAGGTGGTGGCCGCAGCCTGGCAGGAGGTCCTCGGGGTGGGCCGCGTCGGGGTGGAGGACAGCTTCTTCGAGCTGGGCGGCCATTCCCTGCCGGCGGTGCAGGTGCTCGCCAGGCTGCGCGACGTCTTCCTGGTCGAGGTGCCGCTGCGCAGCCTGTTCGCGACCCCGACGGTGGCCGGCCTGGTCGCGGAGCTCGCGCGCCTGTCGGGAGACCGCGCGCGCGTCGAGGAGATCGCCGCCGCCTTCCTCGACTTCGAGCGCGAGGCGCCGGGGGACGCGGCGGCAGCGGCCGGCGCGATGGCCCCTCGGCCGGGGGACGCGCCGGGAGCAGGCGCGCCATGACCACGGCTCCCGCCGGTCCGGGAGGGGCGTTCTCGCCCGAGCGGCTGGCGCGCTTCCGCCGCCTGCTCGCCGAGCGCGGCCTCGACGTGGCGCCCGCCGCGGCGATCCCGCGCCGCCCCGCCGGCGAGCCGGCCGAGGCTTCCTTCGCGCAGCAGCGGCTCTGGTTCCTGCAGCGGCTCGACCCGGCCAGCCCGGCGTACAACCTGCCGCTCCTCCTCGAGCTGCGCGGGGCGCTCGCCCCGGGCGCCCTC
>DATDGZ010000369.1:0-6362 GCA_036521795.1 Thermoanaerobaculia bacterium
GGGCATCCTGGCCGCCGCCGCCGCTGTGTTTGCCGCCCATACCGCCTGCTCCCGCCCAGGTATCGTTGTACGGTCCGCCGCCGCCGCCACCACCCGAGCCGGAGCTCCAGCCGCGCCGCCGGCCGCGTCGCCGGGACTCGAGATCCGGTGGCCACCCTTGCCGGGAAAGATGCTGTATCCGTCGTGCTCGAGGCCGAGGAACCCACCGCCACCGCCTCCGGACCTGCCGGCTAATTCTGCGGCCCCTTGGCCGCTATCGCCGCCCCCTCACCGGCGGCGACCTCGACGAGGAGGAGCCAGGCGGCCAGGCCTTCGGAGTGCATGCGCCAGCTGCCGAGGGTGCGGTGGAAGAGCCGCAGCAGGCGGACGGCGTGGCGGGTCTTGCCGCGGGCGAGGTAGGTCTCGGCGAGGTCGAGGCTCACCAAGAGGGTGAGCTCCTGTGGGAAGGCCGCCTGGTGAAGTCGTGCCAGACGGCCACAAGGTGTGCCGAGGATCATCGCCACCACCAGATGCTCGGCGACTCGACTTCGACCAGGCAGGGTTCCCCAGGAGCTGACGCTGGCGAGCCGCGACCTGGCGGATGGCGGGCGTTGTTTGCCGGCAGGCGGTCCTCCTCAACGTCGAGCGTGGCCGGCGGGCTGGTCGGAAGGCTCAGGAGCTCGGGCGCTCGGGAGCCTCGCGGTGTAGCGCCGGTAGCAGCTGTCGCAGACGAAGAGATGCGCCACGGTCCACGCCCACTCGTCGTTCGAGAGGGAGCCGGCGTTGAGGCGGGCGAACGCCGCGTCGTCGAGGCAGGGGCGCCGGGACCTGTGGGGTGGGTGGGTGATGGGTGGTCCTCCCTTGGCGGGCTCAGCGGCCGGGGGTCCGGCCGGCGGCGAAGGGGAGCGGCCGGCGCCAGGCGCGGCGGAAGTAGCGGGCGGCCTCGCCGGTCAGAACTTGGGCCCTGGCGGCCTCGCCGGCGGCGGCGTCGACGAGGAGGAGCCAGGCGGCGGGACGGCGGCCCCTCCGGGGGTGGCGGCACCGGCTCCCGCCATGCCGGCGCCGTGCTCGCTGGGGACGGATTGATCCGGCCGGCTGGGGCGCGCTCACCGGCGCCGGGGCCCCTGCCGGCGCGGCGCTCCTTCGTCAGGCCGCGCGGCCCTCGCCGCTCATGCGGATGCCGCTGGCCAGCTCGCGGTAACGGTAGCGGTAGCGCTCGAGGTCGCCGCGCTCGGCCAGCAGCTCGGCGGTCTGCGCGTCGGCGCCGGGCTCCGCGGCACGGGCGGACAGCGGACGGTCGCCGGTGATCCAGGCCGGGTGGCGTAGCTCGAGGGCGCTCAGGGCCACGAGCACTTCCTCCGGGATCGGCGCCGGCCCCTTGGCGCTCTCCTGCCGGTGCGCGTGCTTGCCCAACAAGGCGATCAGCTTCAACCAGACCGCTTGCCAAAGCGAGGGCGTTGCCGCCGGTTCGCGCTGCAGCATGGCAAGGTAGCGCACGCGGTTGAGGTAACGCTTGATCGCCCGCGGCGTGTTGCGCCAGGAGAAGATCAGCGGATGCCACCGCGACAGCGCCTCCTCGAACTCCCGCGAGTCGTGGATGACCACGTCGGGCGGCATCGACAGGCGCCAGACGCCGAGGCCGGCGAGCGCGAGCGCCAGGACCAGGAAGGGCAGCCGCCGCCAGCGCATCGGACCGGCGAGCACCGGGGGCGGGGCCGGCAGGTCGCCGGCCGGCTTCTGCCCGGTCTTCGCGGCCTGCCCGCCCGGCACGGAGATCGTGGGCGGCGCGGGAACCGGCGGCAGGCGAGTCACGTCGGCCGGGCCCGTCAAGGCCCCGCCTGCCTTCGGCGGCGCCGGCCGCCGCGTGAGCCCGGTGACGAATCCGCCGACCAGGAAGAGGACGACCGCCGCCGCCGGCAGCGCCCGGCGCGCCGCTCGGAGAAGTTGCCGCCAGCGGTTCACCGGGGGCGCCTTGGCCGCCGCGGCGGCGCGCGCGGCGACGAGCAGGCCCAGCGACTGCTCGTCCGTCGGCGTCGGCACCGGCACCTCGATGTTGACCAGCTTCTCGAGATACTGCTGCGCGAACTCGAGCCGGCGCTGGCGGGCGAGGTCGTCCTCGGTCAGGCCGGCCGGCGGGGTCGCCGGCGCGTCCAGCAGCTCGCTTGCCACGTCCTTGAAGCCCAGCCCCACGCAGCGCAGCACGCGGTCCCGCGCCATGCCCAGCACCACGAAGCACTCGCCCGAGGTCACCAGGAAGTTCACCGCCTCGAGCACCTCGAGCACCATCTCGGGGCGGCAGCGGTCCAGATCGTCGATGAGGATCAACATGGTGCGCGGGTTCAGGGCCGCGGTCACGTCGCTGAACTCGGCGGCGAAGCGATAGCGGAAGCCGGTGAGCGCCTCGAGGTCGCGGACCTTGGTGGAGCGCCGTGCGAGGAGCCGGGCAGGGTTCACGCCGAAGGCCTTGGCGCCGCGCACGCCGGCCGCGAGCAGGCCGCCGGTGGTGAGCGCCAGCGCCGCCAGCGGCAGGTGCGCGGGGCCTTCCCCGGGCGCGCCCGCCGGACTCGCCGCCGGGCCGGGCGCGGGGGGCGGCGTCGGCGCGACCAGCCGCGGCGCATCCGGTGTCTTCGCGGTCTTGCCGGCGGCGGGAAACAACGCGTTGAGCTTGTCGAGCAGGCCGGCCGCCGCAGTCTCCGCCGCCTCCAGGCGCCCGGGCGCGGCGCGCAGATACCCCGCAGAGAACGCGAAGGCGATGAGCAGCAGGGCGGCGAGGAACCAGTAGCGGGCGGCGCGGATGCGCAGTAGCCTCGCCCTGAACAGCGCCCCCTCGGGTCTCCACCATGGGGGCACGCCCTGCGCTCGCACCGCCGCGAGCAGCGAGGCGAGCAGGTGGTCCTCCTTCTGGTGGTGCCAGGCGTTGAACCAGACCGGCCGGAAGCCGTAGCGCCGCAGGTCCACCCGCAGCAGGTTCATCAGCGAGCTCTTGCCGCTGCCCCACTCGCCGGTGACGGCGATGGTGAGCGGCGGCTGAGTCTTGGCGTTGCGCAGGAAGCGCGAGAGTCCCAGGGCCACGGCGTTGAAGTCGAAGGCATCGGCCTCGCGCCGGTCGATCGCGCGGTCGGAGACCAGGCGCTCGGCGACCGACGGCTCCGGGACAACGGGGGGTCCGGGCCTGAGCGCGGGAACCAGCAGCGCCGCCACGGCGATCAGGCTGACGTAGTACCAGGGCGCGAGCCACATCGAGTAGGGGCCGAGAGACGCCGCCTCGCGCGCCGCGAGCCGTTCGTTCGCGGCGGGGTCGCTGCCTAGCGCCGGCGTCCTGCGGGCCTGCCGAAACCAGGTCTGGCCGCTGTCCTCGGTGGCCAGGAGGGTACCCTGGGCGCCTGCGATCCAGCCGTGCCGGGCGTCGAGGAACAGGATCGCGGTGAGGGTCGCGCGGGTGCCGAGATCGCGCGGTACCCAGGTCTTGTCGCGGTTGACTGCCTGCAGCACCAGTCCATGGGTGCCCACCAGCCAGAGGTCGTCACCTGCCCTGCGGTCGAGCGCCATCACTGTTTCGCGCGAGGGAACTTGCAGGACGCCGACCCTCCCTGCGGGCCGGCTGAGACGCGAGCGATCAAAAGGCACGACGTTCAGGAAGTTCAATTTGGCCCGACGCCAGTGAAGCCCATCGTCGGTCTTGTACCGATACCACGGTTCGAGGGGCTGCCACCAGGCACCCGTCGTGAGCAAGCCACTGGTGGGATTCAGAAACATCAGCTGGCTGAGCGCCGACTCCAGCGGCTTGCGGCTCTCGGCGTCGATCACTAGCTGCCGTGACCAGCTCTCGCCGCCATCGTGGGTGACGAACAGGGCGCCGTGGTCCCCCGCCACCCATCCGGTCGTCCGGTCGATGAACCAGACGCTGCGCAGGTTCGCCTTCGTGAGGTCCACCGCCGGTGACGGGCGGTCGGTGGGAGCAGGAGGCCGGGACGCTGTGCTGGGCGAGCTCGCTGCGGCCCTGCCGAGACCGGCGGCACCGCTCGCGGTCGGCGTGGTTCGCGGCGCTGTTCGTGGCTTGGCAAGCCTTGGCTTCGCGGCGGACGAGGGCGGCGATCCGATCCCGGCGTCGGGCGGTGACGCTGGGGTGACCGAGGGCGCCGACGCGCCGGTGGCACCGCCACCGGGCTCCACCGGCTTCGCCACGGTCTGGGCGGGCGGCGAGGCCGGCGCGGTCTGCTGCACGGGCGCCTGCTGCTGCTGGCTTTGGGACCCCGGCCTGGGTCCCACCTCGTGCCCTCCTTCGGGCGGCGCACCGAGCAGCGCCAGCCAGCCAACCGCATCGAGCGGGCTGGCGCCTGCGGCCGCGGCCTTCGAGGCCGCGGGCGGTGCGCTCCGGGCCGGCGCCGCCAGCGACACCTGCTTCCAGGTGCGGCCGAGGTCCGCGCTGTGGAGAATCAAGCCACCGTTGCCCACCACCCAGACCTGCGGCCCGGCCTGGCTGTCGCCGGGGAGCACGAAAAGGTCGTTCAGGTCCGACCACACCAGCGGCAGGCGGCGCGCCGCGTTGAACTCGACCGGCTGGAGCCACCACTCGGGCTCGCGGGCCGAGGTGGCCCGATAGACGTCCGAGCGGGGCTGCTGCCGCACCGCCACCAGCGTGCTCGTCGCGAGCAGGACCGCCGCCGCGACGTACCAGGAGGCGGGATGGCCGAATCGGCCGCGACCGGCCGAGCCGCGAACGGTCGACGAGGAGGCGTCGCTCGATCGGGACTGACTGGGCTGGCTGCTTTGCAGATCGGGCATGGCGGCACCTCCAAGGCGGCTCATCGAAGATCAGTATTCAATGAGGATACACCTCGCCGACGGTCGCGGCAGCGCATGCGCCGCCGCGCCGCCGCACTCGGGGAGACGGACGCCAGCGGAGCGTTTCCGCGGGACCGCAAGCCGGAACGGATCGGCGAGGCCTGCTCCCGCCAAGAAGTAGCGGCCGGCGAGGCGCGCAGATGTCCGAGCCCCAGCCCGATGGCGCGAGGGATTCGATGGGCGCGCCGCGCTCCTGAGCCCCTCGCGCCGGGGTGGGGAGCGCCGGCCGACAAGACCTGCCGCGGGATGCGTATACCGGTCGTGGACGACGGCATTCCATCCCCGGCGGCCTCCGGGCCGCGGCGCGGCTTCTGGCGCCAGCAGGTCCGCATCACCTGGCATCTCCCTGCCGTGCTCGCGGCGCTGGCGCTGGCGGGTCTGCTGGCGCACTGGTGGCCGTGGCTCACCTCGCGGCCGCCGCGCGTCGTGCTCCTCCGCGGCACGCACTACCAGATGGGAATCCAGCACGGCCGCCTGCTCGGCTCCGAGATCCGCGAGCTCTTCCACGTCTATGTCGAAGAGGGCCTGAAGGCGGAGGGCTTCCGGCTGCCGAGCTTGATGGGCGCCGCCCGCCGCTTCGAGCGTTACGTCCCGAGCGAGCTGCGCGACGAGATGCGCGGCATCGCGGACGGCTCCGGCGTTCCCTACGACCGCATCCTGCTGCTCAACACCTTCCCCGACATCATCCAGGGCCGGTCGCCTCGCTTCTGCTCCGCCTTCGCGGTCGAGACGCGCCAGGGACTCATGATCGGGCGCAACCTCGATTGGGAGGACCACGGCATCGCTCACCGTGCCGGAATGGTGTTCCTCTACGCGCCCGCGGACGCCGAGCCTCTCCTGAGCGTCGGCTGGCCAGGCATGGTGGGCGTCGTCAGCGGCATGAACCGGGCCGGCCTGGTGCTCACCCTCAACCTCGCCGCCGCCACCGACATCGTCGGCGAGGCAACCCCCAGCCTGCTGCGGCTGCGCCGGGTGCTGGAGCGCGCCCGCACCTTGGACGCGGCAGTGGCCGCCCTGGGGCGCGAGCCGCGGACCATGGCGGTCAACCTCCTGGTCGCCAGCGGCGGCGAGGGTCGCGCGGTCGTGCTCGAACAGTCCGGCACGCGGCAGGCGCTCGTGCCGATGACCCGGGGCCAGGTCGTCACCACGAACTTCTACCAGCTCCTGGACATCCTGGGCGGCGCCGGCAGCGACCGCAGTGCCACCATCGCCGCCTGCCTGCGGCGCAGCGGCCCGCGCAGCCGGCCCGACGACCTACGCCAGGCGCTCCGCGCCGTCGCCTTCCCCAGCTTCGGCGGCGGCCTCGCCACCATCCAGAGCGTCATCTTCCTCCCCCGCCAACGCAGCGCCGAGGTCGCGATCGGCAAGCTGCCCGCAACGGCGGGCCGCTTCTTCACCGTCCGCCTGCCGTCCGGCGAAGGAGCAGCCCAGCCGGCGACGCTCCGGCCACACGGATCAGGCGCCTTATGATCCTCATCGACGGCACCCTGAACAACCCGGAGCAGTACGTCGACACGAACCTGGTGACCGGTCACAAG
>DATDGZ010000370.1:0-3078 GCA_036521795.1 Thermoanaerobaculia bacterium
CGAGGTGTCGTGCCGTTTCTTCGAGCTTTACCCGAAGGAAGCTGCCGAGCTGTTCAAGCCGAAGGACTACGACACGCCCGACCGCTGGCGCCCGATCTGCTCGACCACCGACGTCGTCACCCAGGTGCCCGCGACCAGCCGCCTGCTGAGCGTCCTCGACACGATCTGGGGCCGCGCGCCGAGATGCGCTGGCACCTATCAGATCGGCGAAATCCGCGCGCGGATGGTGGCGCGGATCATGGCGGTGGTGGACGGTGCTCCGGACATCGACGCCCGGGAGCGCACGGACGCCGACGCCGATGGCGCCTTGAAACGCCATCCCGACCTGGCCCTTTGGGGGATGCAGGGTCTCTGGGAGAAGCGCCGCTACGCGGAGCTGCGGGAGGGGGTCGCCCAGGCGCGCCCGGCGCTCGCGGCCGACTACGCTCGGCGGTTCCATCTCGACGCGGCGCACGCCGATCGCCTTGCCGCCTATTACGTCCAGCGGCTGATCGGGGTGTACGTGGGACGCGGCAGCAGCACTGGGTCGGGCTCCTACTCCCTCTGTCTCACCACCGCGGACCTGGACGGCTACCTCGCCACCGGCAAGGTGCGCAAGCAGAAGTGTCCCCATGCCAGGTTCGCCGATCCCGCACCGCAAGCGACGCTGCGGCGTCTCCTGGGGCTCGCCATCGTCAACGACTATCCGACGCAGGTCGTGAAGCGGTTGATCGCCGCCGGTGCCCGCCTCGATCCGCCCGACCTCGGTGCCCAAGCAGAGGAATCACGCGAGAGCCTGCTGATGCTGGCGGCGGCGCGCGCCGACGTGATCGACGCCCTGCTCGCCGCCGGCGCGGATCCCAACCGTGGCAATGAATTCGGCAAGACTGCCTTGATGTATGCCGTACAGGAGCTCGATCTCGAGGGCGTCCGGCGCCTCATCCAGGCGGGCGCCGACGTCGACGCCGCGACCAAGGTCGGCTGGGTATGCGAGGTGTCGGTCCAGCCGGGCGGCCGGACGGCCCTGATGTACGCGGCCTGGCAGGCGACGCCCGAGATCGTGCGGGCGCTGCTGGATGCGCACGCGGACCGCGGGCGGGCCGACTCCGAGGGCAAGACAGCCGCCGACTACGTGGACGCGAACCAGCGGCTGTCGGAGGAGGAGCGCCTGGCCACGAAGGCGATGCTGCACGGACCGCAGGCGGAGCGGACGCGCCCCCGATGACTGGTCAGGGCGGAAGGGAGACCCTCGCGGCCCGTCGATGCTGGGCGCTCCCTGCGCCTCCGGATTCGTACCTATTTGCCGACAGGGTGGACGATCGTGAAATCAGACCATTGAATAGGGTTCTGATAGGACCATTGCGCTGCACCACCATGTAATGGTAAGCGGACTAGCATCGCATTGTTCTGGGAACCTGGCTTTTGTCGCGAAGGATCAACCAGATAGACATAGTCAGCATCCCGCGCTTGTTCGCGGAATATAAAATATTGCTCTGGGCCGTATGGCGGATACTCAACCCATCGGTCTCCTTCCTTGCGAAAAGATCCCTTCGGTGTCGTGAACTCCGCAACCGGCGAAGGACCCGGTTGGGGCGGTGGCAGGTGTATTGCTGCCGGTAGCATCCTCGGAACCAAGGCATTGAAAACAGATAATCTGCAGTCATCACTGTGCTTGATCGCGACTGCCAGGTCCTGCCGCAGAACCCCCTTTGAGCTCCCGGTTTGATACTTGGCGGCCCCCTCCACGCCTAAGTTGACTATCTTCTTCACTATTCCATCTAGCTTCGCCGCGGCGGCCCCCGTCAGTTCGACCTTGTTGTCTTGAAGTTCAACAGAAACATCTGCGCATAGGGACTTGGCCGTGTCAGTGATCAGCTTCAGCGCGGCCTGCTGAGCGCCAGTATTCTGCGCCCCGAGTGAGGTTGGCCATGACACGAACATCAAAGCAGCCGATAAGGTTAGCCCTGCGCTTGATTTGAGCATGAGTCTTCTCCATTCGCTCCTATTACTGTCTCGCCTGCCAGGTGCTGTCATCTGGCTCTCGCGAGGCGTAAGAACTCTCTTACCCAATCCGCAGCGATGAAATCAGGTCCCCGATCGAGTGTCAAATAGCGATAGGGAGATATTGCTATCAATCGGGCTGCCGCACGGCATTGACGCGCGCAGCCTGGCAAGCAAAGCCGGCCATCGTGCAGGCAATGCTGGTTCACGCAGATGGCTAACGCTTCACGGCTGCCGTCACAGCGGCGGCCAGCTCCGCGTCGCCGGGCCGCGCGGCTTCGGCCGCCGGCTCGACGCCCTGGCGCCGCAGCTCGGCGCTGGTCACCGGTCCGATCGAGGCCGCGCGCAGCTCGCCGCGGCGGGGTGTCCAGTCGTCGCCGAAGAGGCCGGCGAAGTGGCGGACGATGCTCGGGCTGGTGAAGGTCACCCAGCCGATGGGCTGGCCGGCGAACAGTTCCTCGGCTCGGCCCCGCGCCGCCGCGGGCAGGCGCTTGTCGTAGGCGGCCACCGCAACGGCGGCGATGCCGGCCGCGCGCAGCCCGTCGCGCAGCGTCGGCAGGGCGTCGGCGGCTTGCGGCAGGAGCACCCGTTGGCCGCAGTCGAGGTGGGGCAGGAGGGCGGCGAGCAGCCCGCCGGCGCTCTCGTCCCCGGCCGCGGCCACCAGCGTGGGCTCGACGCCCAGGCCGCGCAGCGCCGCCGCCGTGGCGGCGCCGATCGCGGCGGTCCGCAGCCTTGGCGGCAAGGCCACCGGCGACCGCGGCAGCAGGGCGTGCACCGCGTTCGTCGAGGTGAGGACCACCCAATCGTAGAGCGGCAGCTCGGCGGCGGCGCGCGCCAGCGGCGCCGGCTCGGCGGGCGGCACCACCTCCAGCAGGGGCAGCGGCTCGACCGCGGCGCCGGCCGCCGCCAGCGCCGCCGCCAGGCCGCCCGCCTGGCGGCTGCCGCGGGTCACGACCACCCGGACGCCGGCCAGCGGGCGGGCCGCACCCGCGCTCACCGGCGGCGTTCCTCGCGGACCCGGGCCAGCACCTCGTCGGCGCCGTCCGCGCGCAGGGCGGCGATGCAGGCCGCAGCGACCGCGCCCGGCTCCCGGCCGGC
>DATDGZ010000371.1:0-10610 GCA_036521795.1 Thermoanaerobaculia bacterium
GGATAGCTCGAAGCGGGTCACCGCCAGGGCGCCGGCCAGGAAGCCAGGCGGCCGGCTCCGCATCGCCAGTGCGGCGATCGCGCGGCCGCCATCGGCCGCCGCGGTCCCGGCGGTCCCGGCGGCCCCGGCGGCGGCGCCCGGCAAGAACCGGCCCGTGCCCAGCCATCCGGCCAGGCGCTCGCGGACGCGCGTCGCGAGCCGCCGCCGGCCGGCGCGCTCCGGGCGTTGACTCCAGCCGGCGAGATGCCGCCGCGCGACGTCGACCGCCAGCAGGCCGCAGAGCACCATGGCGACCCGGCTGGCCACGAAGGCGGCGTCGTAGGGGATCGGCCGGGTGTTGTAGAACTCGATGCCGCGATCGACCCGCAGCCAGGTCTCCTTGAGCCAGCGGAAGCCCGAGGGGTCGAGATAGCGCAGCAGCGCGCCCGCGACCGGTCCGAGGTCGGCGGGGAACCATCGCCAGACGAAGTTCTGCAGGAAGGGGAGCAGCACGACCGGCAGCAGGAACACCACGATCGGCTTGCCGGTGGCCTCGCCGATCAGGAAGGCGGCGCCGGCGACGAAGACCAGCCCGGGCAGCATCAGGAGCAGCATCGGCCGCAGGTAGGCCAGCGCGCTCCAAGGGCCGTAGATGTCCGGGTTGGCGGCGTCCGGCAGGCCGTGCACGAAGACCACCAGGATGCCCAGGAAGACCGCCATCACCGCCAGGCAGGCCCCCAGGGCGGCCAGGAACTTCCCCCAGACGTACTCGCCGGCGGTGAGCGGCGTCGCCGCCAGGATCGCGTCCACCCGGCGCTCGCGGTCGCGGATCAGCGGCATGCCCGCCGCGACGGCGACGAAGAAGGCGACGAGCAGGAAGCCGAGCAGCGGCAGCACGAAGCCGACCTGGAACTCCGAATTGGCCCACGCCCGCGGGCTCCCCAGCGAGGTGTCGACCGAGCGGTAGATCCAGATCCCGCGCGACATCAGCCACGCGTTGCCGCCCATCAGCGCCGCCCACAGCCAGAACAGCGGCCGGCGCGCGGCCTCCGCCAGATCGGCCGACGCGATCAGCCAGCAACGCCGCGCGCTCATGCCACCACTTACGCGGCGGGCGGCCGAGAAGTTACCGGCGACAAGCGGAGCCGCGGCCGTTCAACAAGAAGTGCCGCGACTGGCGACGGGCGGAGGCGCGGCCGTCCAGCAAGAGCCGCGACTGGCGACAGGGCGGAGCCGCGGCCTAGGGTGGAGGATTCTTGGGGGGCGGCGGCTTGTGGGGGGCGTTGGCCGGCAGCGGCGGGACGTCCGGCTTCTTGCCGAGCTCGATGCGCTTCACCACCGGCGGCAGCGGGCCGCCCGCCGGCTCGTCGAAGTAGACGGCGAGGACCGCCTTGCGGCGCAGCTCCTCGGTCCAGCGCTCGATCTCTTCGGTCAGCCGCTGCTGGCGCAGCACCTCGCGGATCTTGTCGCGCACCGCCTCGAGCGGCGGCACCGGCAGGTGCTGCTGCTGCAGCTGCGGGGTGAGGACGGTGCGGTAGTAGTTCGAGATGTCGTCCAGCCCGACGAACACCTGCGGCCCCAGGCGCTCGTCGACGTACGCCAGCACCTCGAGTTGGCGGGCCATCAGCTGGCGTAGCGCCGCCTCGTCGAGGCCGACCTCCCGGAGCTTCTGGCGGAAGGTGGCGTCGTCCTTGAAGCGGGCGCGCACGTCGGCGACCTGGCGCTCGATCTGGTCCACCGGGACCTGCTCGAGGCCGAAGCGGTCGATCTCGTGGAAGCGCAGGCGCTGCGCGATGAGATCGTCGAGGACACGGCGCCGGAAGGTGCGCTGCGACTCGCCGGGCTTCGGCGCCAGCTGTCCGATGACGATGGCCCGGTCGAGGTCGGTGGCCAGGATCGGGTCGTCGTCGACCACCGCGATGACGCGGTCCTTCAGCACATTCTTGCCGCTCGACGGGGGAGCGGCCGCCGCCGGAGCAGGCGCCGCCCAGGCTGAAGACGACGAAGACGACGAAGACGACGAAGACGACGAAAACGATGAAAACGACGCAGGCGACGCCGTCGACCAAGCCACGCACAGCAGCGCCGCGGCGATCGCCGCGCTGACAGCGGGCGCACCGCGGCGGTCGAGGCGGTCGAGGCGGTCGAGGCGGTCGAGGCGGTCGGGCCGGTCGGCCATAGGGCGCCATGCTAGCATCCGTGGGTAGCATGGAAATCCCCTCCCGCCTCACCGTGGGCCTCGCCCAGTGCGATTGCCTCCTGGGCGAGGTCGAGGCGAACGTCGAGCGCCACCTGGCGTGGATCGAGCGCGCCCGGCGGCGGGAGGTCGACCTGCTGGTGTTCCCCGAGCTCTCGCTGACCGGTTACCGTCTGCTGCATCTCACCCCGCGCGTGGCGCTGGCTGCCGGCGCCGCCGCGCTCGAGCGGCTGGCCGCGGCGGCGGGTCCGATGGCGGTGCTGGTCGGCTTCGTCGAGGAAGACCGCCAGGGAGTGCTCTACAACAGCGCCGCGCTGCTGCGCCACGGCCATCCCGCCTTCTTCCACCGCAAGCTCTACCTGCCGACCTACGGCATCTTCCAGGAGCAGCGTTTCCTCGGCGCCGGCCGCCGCCTGGAGCTGGCGACGCTGCCCTGGGGGCGGTCCGGGGTGCTGATCTGCGAGGACCTGTGGCATCCCGAGCTGGCCCGGCGGCTGGCGCTCGGCGGCGCCAAGCTGCTGCTCGTGCCTTCGGCCGCGCCGGGCCGCATCGGCGGCGGCGAGGTGCCCGAGAGCGCCGAGAGCTGGGAGCTGCTGACCCGCTCCGCCGCCCTGCTCAACACCTGCTGGGTGGTCTACTGCAACCGGGTCGGCTGGGAGGAGGGCTCGTTCTACTCCGGCGGCAGCCACGTCGTCCGCCCCGGCGGCGAGCTGGCGGAGCGCGCCCCCTATCTCGAGGAGCACCTGCTGATCGCCGAGCTCGACCTGCGCGACGCCGACCGGCTGCGCTGGAAGCTGCCGCTGCTCGCCGACGACCGCAGCGACATCTCCGGGCCGGAGGCCGCCCGGTGATCCGCCGCGAGCAGGTGGCCGGCCGCCTGGCCCTCAACGCGCCGCTGGCGGTCGCGGTGCTGACCGATTTCATCCGCGACGCGGTCGCCACCTCCGCCACCGAGGGGGTGGTGGTCGGGCTCTCCGGCGGCGTCGACTCGGCGCTCGCCGCCGCCCTCGCCGCCCGCGCGCTGGGACCGGCGCGGGTCCATGCTTTCGTGCTCCCCTACCGCGCCTCCAACCCGGAGTCCGCGCGCGACGCCTGCCTGGTCGCCAAGCAGCTCGGCATCGGCCACCGGCTGATCGACATCTCGCCGATGGTCGATCCCTACTTCGCGCTGGAGATCCCGGGGGAGGGCGAGGACGACCGGCGGCGCCGCGGCAACAAGCTGGCGCGCGAGCGTATGACCATCCTCTTCGACCAGGCCAAGAAGCTCGGCTGCCTGGTGCTCGGCACGTCGAACAAGACCGAGATCCTGCTCGGCTACTCCACCGTCTTCGGCGACAACGCCAGCTCGCTGAACCCGCTCGGCGATCTCTACAAGCAGCAGATCTGGCGGCTCGCCGAGCACCTCGCGCTGCCGCGGCAGGTGGTGGCGAAGCAGCCCTCGGCCGACCTCTGGCCGGGGCAGACCGACGAGGAAGAGCTCGGCATGACCTACGAGGTGGCCGACGAGGTGCTCTACCTGCTGTTCGACCTCGGCCTGCGGCCGGCCGAGGTCGTGGAGCGCGGCTACGGGGAGGAGGCGGTGCGGCGCATCGTCCGGCTCGAGCAAGCGAACCGCTACAAGCGCCGCCTGATGCTCATCGCGCGCCTCTCGGGCAGCGCCATCAACCTCGACCAGGAGATCCCGCGGGACTGATGCTCCGAGCCGGCAAGTGGTCCAACTGCGCGGGACTGGCGCTCGTTCTCGCCGTCGCCGCCGTCGCGGCCGTCGCGGCGGGCTGTGCCACCGGCTGGGGATCGCGCGCACCCTGGGAGGGGCCGCTCTCGCCGCAGACGCAAGCCGTCGAGAAGGCGGTCGATCAGGCCTACCGGCACGTCCGCACCGCGACCGTCGCCGTGGCCTACCTGGACCTCGCGAGCGGCGGCAAGGTGCTGCGCAACGAGACGCGGCCCTTCCACGCCGCCAGCACCATGAAGGTGCCGTTGATGATCGCCGCCTGGGCCGCGATCGATCAGGGCACCCTGGCGATCGACCAGCCGATCACGGTGAAGAACGACTTCCGCAGCATCGTCGACGGCTCCCACTACCACCTCGCGAAAGAGGACGACGCCGATCCCGAGCTCTACGCCGCGGTGGGCGGCACGCGGCCGCTCTCGGACCTCCTCCGGCACATGATCGTACGCAGCTCCAACCTGGCCACCAACCTGGTGATCGAACAGCTCAGCGCCTCGCGAGTGATGGACGCGATGCGCCAGCTGGGCGCCTACAACCTGCAGGTCTTGCGCGGCGTCGAGGACGAGAAGGCCTTCCAGGCGGGCTTGAACAACGAGGTCACCGCCGGCGACCTGATGCTGCTGCTGGCAACCCTCGAACGGGCCGCAGCCGAGCACGAAGACGCGGCGGCCGCCGCGCCGCCCGATCCCGGGGCGGACGAGCCGCTGGCCAGGCCTGCGATCTCGCATCACGCAGGCGCCGCGATGCTCGAGGTGCTCGAGGCGCAGGAGTTCAACGAGAAGATCCCTGCCGGGCTGCCGCCGGGGACGCCGGTCGCCCACAAGACCGGCGACATCACCCTTATCCACCACGACGCCGGCGTCGTCCTGCCTCCCGGCGAGTCGCCCTACGTGCTGGTCGTGCTGACTTCCGGTTTCGACAAGGAGGAGGAGGCGAATCGCTTCATCGCCAACCTGTCGCGCGGCATCTGGGAGGCCCGGCACGCGCCGCCGCCTGCGCCGAAGGGCGGGAAGCGCGGGAAGCGCGGGTAGCGCTGAGGGAAGCGCAGCGCGGGAAGCGCTGAGGGAAGCGCGGGTAGCGTTGAGCGTGGAGGAACCACGAGGCCCGGATGGTTTCTTCGCCTACCGCCGGTTGAATTTGCGCATCAGGTCTTCGATCGTCGCAGGCGGCTTGGAAGGGGGCCGCGCCGCGGCGGCGGGCCGCGACTCCTTGGCGCCGGGGCGTGGGTCTCTGGTAGAGGGCCGTGCCCCCTTGGCACCGGCCTGCTGAGTACCTGCCTGCTGAGCACGAGCCCGCTCGGCACCGGCCCGCTCGGCGCCGCGCGGTGACCCACCCCCCTGCGGCCTGGCCGCGGGAGTGGACGGCGGCGGTCCGCCGGCGGATGCGGATGCGGCGGCCCGGGGTTCGCGGGCGGCGCGGTCGCCTTCGCCGCCTCGACCCGCCCCTCGCTCGCGGCCTTCCCGGCCGCTCCGATCGCTCCGATCGCTCCGATCGCTCCGATCGCCCCGATCGCTCCGGCCGCTCCGGCTGCCCTCTTGCCGCACCGGCACCGGCGGCGGCTCCGCCGCCTCCAACGCCTTGAGCGACAGCGAGACCCGCTCGCGCTGGGCGTCGATCTCGAGCACCTTGACGCTGACGACCTGCCCGACCTGGACCGCCTGGCGCGGATCGCCGATCCAGCGGTGCGAGAGCTCCGAGACGTGCACCAGGCCGTCGCGGTGGACGCCGATGTCGACGAAAGCGCCGAAGTTGGTGACGTTCGACACCCGCCCCTCGAGCACCATCCCCGGGGCCAGGTCCTTGACGCTGGTCACGTCCGCGCGCCACTTCGGCGTGCGGAAGTCCGGGCGCGGATCGCGGCCGGGGCGCTCGAGCTCGGCGCGGATGTCGCCCAGGGTGAAGCTGCCAAGCCCCTGGGCGGCGTCGGCGAAGCGCGCGAAGTCGAGACGTGACACCAGCTCGGGGTTGCCCACCAGCTCGGCGAGCGGCACTCCCAGCTCGCCCGCCATGCGCTGCACGACCACGTAGCGCTCGGGATGCACGCCGGTGTCGTCGAGCGGGTGGTCGCCGCCGCGCACGCGCAGGAAGCCGGCGGCCAGCTCGAAGGTCTTCGGGCCGAAGCCGGGAAGCCCCAGCAGCGCCTGCCGGGAGCGGTACGGGCCCTGGCGCTCGCGGTGCTCGACGACGGCGCGCGCCAGCCGCTCCGAGAGCCCCGAGATCCGCCGCAGCAGCGGCGCCGAGGCGGAGTTCAGCTCGACGCCGACGCGGTTGACCGCGCCCTCCACGGCGGTGTCGAGCTCGCGGTCGAGCGCCTTCTGGTCGACGTCGTGCTGGTACTGGCCGACTCCCAGCGACCGCGGCTCGATCTTGACCAGCTCCGCCAGCGGGTCCTGCAGGCGCCGGGCGATGGAGACGGCGCCGCGCAGCGCGACGTCGAGGTCCGGCAGCTCCTCGCGGGCGGTCGCCGAGGCGGAGTAGACCGACGCGCCGGTCTCCGGCACCACCGCGATCACCACCTGGGCGACCGCCTCCTCGCCGGCGTCGGTCAGCACGCGCCGCGCGAAGACCTCGGTCTCGCGGCTCGCCGTGCCGTTGCCGATGGCGATGGCCCGCACGCCGTGGCGGGCTGCCAGCGCCAGCACGGTGGCCGCCGCTGCCGCCTCGCGCTCGGGGTGCAGGATGGGATAGATGACCTCGGTCGCCACCACCCGGCCGGTGCCGTCGACCACCGCCAGCTTGCAGCCGGTGCGCAGGCCGGGGTCGAGGCCCATGACCGGCAGCTGGCCGAAAGGCGCCTGCAGCAGTAGCGCCTCGAGGTTGGCGCGGAACACCGCGATGGCCTCGGCCTCGGCGCGCTCACGCAGCTCGCCGCGCACCTCGTTGGCGATCGACGGGCGCAGCAGGCGCTTGTAGCCGTCGATGGTGGCCGCCGCCACCTCGCGGCCGCAGGGCGTGAGCATCGGCACCCGCCAGGTCGCGGCGAGCGCGGCGACCTCGCGCACGTCGTCGATCCGCAGCTCGCTGACCAGGAAGCCGTCGCGCTCGCCGCGCAGGATGGCCAGCAGGCGGTGCGACGGCACGCCGCGGGCCGGCTCCTCGTGCGCGAAGTAATCACGGTACACCGCCGCGTCGGGCGCCGTCTCCTTGCCCGCCGCCACCCGCACCGCGAGGACACCGGAGCCGGCCATGGCGCGACGCAGCCCGGCGCGCGCCGGCGCGCTCTCGGCCAGCCGCTCGGCCAGGACGTCGCGCGCCCCGGCGAGCGCCGCGGCCTCGTCCTCGACTCCCTTGTCGGCCGCCACGAAGGGCCGCGCCAGCGCCCCGGGCAGGCCGCTGCCGGCGGCGCCGGCCAGCAGCGCGTCGGCGAGCGGCTCGAGGCCACGCTCGCGCGCGATCTGGGCTCGCGTCCGCCGCTTCGGACGGTACGGCAGGTAGAGGTCCTCGAGCTCCTGCTTCGAGCACGTGCCGCGGACCGCCGCCTCGAGCTCGGGAGTCAGCTTGCCCTGCTCCAACAGGCTCCCGAGGATCACGTCGCGGCGCGCGGTGAGCTCCAGGAAGTAGTCCCGCCGCCTGGCCAGGACCTCGAGCTGGGCATCCGCGAGGCCGCCGGTCGCCTCCTTGCGATAGCGGGCGACGAAGGGCACCGTGGCGCCTTCGGCGAAGAGGCCGGCGGCGGCCTCGACCTGCTGCGGGCGGCAGCCGACCTCGGCGGCGATCGCCGCGACGAAGTCGGGCTCGAGGACTGCGCTCGTGGCGCTCGTAGGCATGGGGACCTCCCCAAGAGGGGGCGCTTCGCCGTATCCTGTAGGGAATCGCGCCGGTCTGCAAGCGGAACCTTCGCCGGCCGCGACCGTTATAGAGAAGGCTGAGGAGCGATGCCACCGACGATGGCCGAACCCCTGATCAGAGACCGGCAACCGGAGGCGAGCGACGCCGACCTGATGGCCCGGGTGCGCGCCGGCGACCGAGAGGCGTTCACCGACCTCGTCGAGCGGCACAAGGACGCGGTCGTGAACTACCTGACGCGGCTCACCGGGAGCCGCGACCGCGCCGAGGACCTGGGCCAGGAGACGTTCCTGCGCCTCTTCCGCTCCGCCGCCGGGTACGTCGAGCAGGGGTACCTGCGCGCCTACCTGTTCCGCATCGCCACCAACCTGGTGCGCTCCCAGGAGCGCCGGGAACGCCGCCAGCGCCTGCTGCTGCCACTGCTGGGCGGTGAGCCGGACCGCAGCGAGGCCTCGGCGCATGCCGGCCTGCTGCGCCAGGAGATGCAGCGCGAGCTCAATGCCGCGGTGGCCCGGCTGCCGCTGCGCTACCGGGTGCCGCTGGTGCTGCACGAGATCGAGGGGTGGTCGTATGCCGACATCGCCGTCGAGCTCGACTGCCGCGAAGGCACCATCAAATCGCGCATCCACCGAGGACGCCAGTCGTTGAAGCGTCAGCTCGCGACGTACTGGTTTGGAGGTCTCCCGTCATGGAAGAGGAAAGGCTGATTCACCTGCTGCGCGGCCTGCCGCGCGAGATGGCGCCGGGGGGGTTCACCACCCAGGTCCTGCGGCGCCTCGACGGCCAGCCGGCCCAGCCATTTCAGGCGGCCAGGCGGGCCATGCCGGCGGACGACAGTTCGCTGCGGCGGCCGGCTCCGCAGCGCTGGCATCGCTTGATGGTGGCGACGGCGACGGTGGCGGCGCTCGGCGTCTCGGTCGGCGTGTCCGTCTCCGTGCTGCAGCACGATCGCTCGGCGTTGCCGCTCGCGGCCGGCCTGCGGCCCATCATGGCGATGGCGAACGCGCCGGCATCCGGCCGCTGGCCGGCGGCGGGGGCCGCCATGACGGCGTCGCCGATGGATCGGACGTTCCGGCACGAGGGGGCCGCCGGCGGCGAGGCCGGGCTGGCGGCGGTAGCTTCCGGCCGCCAGGGCGCCGCGAGCCCGCGCGGCCCGGCGATGAACGTGCTGAATCCGCTGCGCCCGCTGGATGCCGCGCAGGCGCACCAGCTCCTGCGCGAGATGCAGGTCGAGCGCGGGCGCCTCGAGCGCGAGCTGCACAGCCTGCACCGGCCCGGCGTGCTCTACCTGGGCGGCAACGAGAGCTTCGACCTGGTGCTCTCCACCGGGCGGAGCCGGGCCCAGAGCCCGCCCACCGGGGACCGCGACGACGGCGAGAACTACGACTATCTCTAGAGAGAGACGAGAGATGCGCCTGCCTTCCCGCCCGATCCTCCTGATCCGACCGGTCCGCCCGCTCCGCTTGCTCCGCTTGCTCCGCTTGCTCGCGACGCTGGCGGCGCCGGCGCTGCTGCTCGCCGGCGCCGGCGCCGCCAGCCTCCCGGCAGGCGCGCAGGTGACCGCGGACGCGCCCGCCGGCCGGCAGACCGACAAGTCGAAGCTGATCTGCATCGGCGAGGACGGCCAGGAGAAGGTCATCGAGGGGACGGGCACCCTCGCCAAGCGCGGCTACCTGGGCGTCGAGCTCAGCGAGCTGACGCCCGAGCTGCGCGCCCACTTCGGTGCGCCGGAGAGTGCCGGCGTCATGGTGGCCAGGGTGGTGGCCGGGAGCCCGGCGGAGAAGGCCGGCCTGAGGATCGGCGACATTCTCACCAGCCTCGACGGCAAGCCGGTCGAATCGAGCTGGGACGTGCGCGCCCGCGTCCGGCCGCTGGCCGACGGCGCGGTGCTGCCGCTCTTGGTGTGGCGCGACGGCAAGTCGATCGAGCTGACCGCCACCGTCGCGCAGAAGGAGCGCCGCGAGATCGATCTCTCGCCGTTCTTGATGAAGGGGGCCGACGCCGAGCGCATCATGACCTTCCGCCGCCTTCCCGGCCCCGCCGCGGAGGGTGACGCGCTCGACGGCGCGGTGGCGCCGAAGATGCGCGTCCAGCCGCGCGTCACGCCGCGCGAGGAGGTGCTCGAGAAGAAGCTGAAAGCCCTCGAGAAGCGCCTCCACGAGCTCGAGAACCGCCTGCCGAAGCCGTGACCTCCGCTCGGAGGTCCGCGCTGGCCGGCCGCCTGGCTGCCAGGCTGGCTGCCAGGCTGACAGCCGGCCTGGCAGCTGCGCCTCGTCGAGAACTTCACCGTTTACGGGCACATGAAGGTCTGGCCGCCGCAGATCAGGCGATCGGCCAGACCCTTGCAGGCACCCGCGGCGCTGGAACAGCGGACCGAGGGGTCGGACTGGCAGACGAGCGTGCAGGGCTCGCCTGCGAAGTACGACGACTGCGGGGTCGTGTTGTCGTAGAGGTAATAGACCCCCGGCTGGTGCGGGAACCGGCCGGGAGGCTGCGGATGCCGATGCGGAGGACGCTGGCCGGGACCGTGAGGCGGCCGCGGCTCGGGCCGGCGCCCCTCGGGGGGATGGCGTTCGCCGCCCCGCCCCTCCGCGGCCGTGGCGCCGGATGTCTGGGTCCGCGCGCCGTCGACCCGCCCCGGGGCCACCGGACGAGGCGGATTCGCCGCCGGGTGGCGCGAGGCGCCGGAGGGTTCGGGTGGAGCAGGCCCGTCACCACCCGCCGCTCTCGGCGACCGCGCCGGCTCGTCTCTGCCGGTTGCCGGTCCGGATGACGACGAGCCCCTGGCGGAGTCATGAGCGGCCGCGCCGCTGGCGCCACTGCTCCCGCTGCTGCCGCTGCTCCCGGACGAGCCGCTCGCGTGCGAGCCTGAGCTGGAACTGCCGCTGCCGCTCGCAGACGACCCGCTCTCGTGCG
>DATDGZ010000372.1:0-15391 GCA_036521795.1 Thermoanaerobaculia bacterium
ATCCGTGACCGCACATCGTCAGGCTGCGCCGACAGCCTCAGAGGTACGGCCAACAGGGCAACTCCCACGCGGATCAACGCCCACCAGGCCATTCTGCGCATCGGCTTCCCCCCGGGGGCACGGCAGCCCCCTGCGTGCCAGCGAGGGGAACTGTGGCGCTTCCTCGCGTCGATGTCCTGAGGAAAAGGTGAAGCGGAGCTGAAGGTTGGCTTCGCCGCCAGAGCGGGTTACTGGTCTCGGCGGCTCACGCGCACGGCGATCTGCTGGAACCGCGCATCGGACCGCAGCAGCTGGAAGCTGGGGTCGACGTTCACCCAGGCCAGCGCGCTTTCCCGCTTCCGGTAGGCGTGCTCGAGGGACGCGATGGCGTGGTCGAGCTCACCCATCCGAACGTAGAGCTGCGCACGCCGCGTCTCCGACATGAGTGTGCCGCCGCCGCGCCGATTCAACCAGCCGCGGTAGCAACCGGCCAACCCTGCGGCGCGATACTCGGCGGCCATGCGCTGCAGCGCCTCGTCCGGGACGCCGAGCAGGCGCAGCCCTTCACGGTAGGCGGCGAAGGCCGCATCCGCCTGCCCGGCCACCTCGCAGGCCCAGCCTTTCATCAGGTAGGTCTCGGACGAGCGCGGGTTCAGCTGCAGCGCGCGCTCGATCTCTGCCAGCGCCTCGGCGTGACGGCCGCCCAGGGCCAGCACCCATGCCAGCTCCGTGTACCGCGCCGTGTTGACGGGGTCGAGCTGCAGTGCCCGCCGCGCCGCGGCGACGGCCTCGGCGTGTTGCCCACGTGCCGACTCGAGCCACGCCGTCGCCTGCTGCGCCGGCATGTAGTCCGGATCGAGCGCCACGGCCCGGGCCAGGCTGCGCGCCGCGGCGGCGAAGTCCCAATCGAACAAGAACTGCACCCTGCCCAGCGCCTCCTGCCCTTCGGCCGACCAGGGGTCCAGGTCCAGTGCACGCCGCGCCGCCTGCAGCGCGCGCGGGCGCATCTCCGCCGGGGAAGCGACGCCGAAGTCCGACATCGCCGAATAGGTGTCGGCGAGCCCCGCCTGCGCGGCAGGGTCTCGAGGGTCGAGCGCCACCGCCCGCTCGAACTGCTCGAGGGCCTGCCGCCAGCCCCGGATCGAGCGCTGATCGAGGAAATAGCGCCCTTTCAGGTAGGCCTCGTGCGCCTCGGCGGGCGGCACGTGGCGCCCGTGGCGCCCCACCGGCAGCATCCAGAGCGCGCTCGCCGCCGCCAGCACGAGCGCCACCGTCGCTGCCACCGCCGGCCAGGCAGATCCGCCCGGCCGACGCTCCGCGGGTTGCCTTGGCGCCGCGGTGTGAATGGGCGTCGATGCCCCTGTTGCAGGTTGCACGGGAGCGATCAACCGGTAACCGCGGCGCGACACGGTCGCGACGTACCGCGGCCGTCGCGCATCATCTCCCAGCGCCTTGCGCAGGGAGTAGATCGCCACGGACAGCACGTCGTCGGTGGTGTAGCGGCCCTTCCAGACGTGCTCGATCAGCTCCTCCTTCGACACGACCTCGTCCGCGCGCTCGGCGAGATGCACCAGCACATCCATCACGCGCGGCTCCAGGCGCACCTGTTCATCGCCGCGCACGAGCAGGTTCAGCGCCGGCGCCACCTGCCACTCTCCGACCAGGAAGCCGTTCGGCCTTGCCATGCCGGGCAGTGTCGTCGTGGGTCTCGGAAGAATCCGGGTTGCCATGCCTCCAGTATCGGAGCGCGTGCCGAAGACATCAAGGGGCCGGCCGTGCGCCCCCGGCGCCAGGGCGGTGCGCGGCTACTCGACCTTCAGGGCCACGTGCGGGTCGATGGAGGCGGCGCGCTGGGCGGGGATGAGGCTGGCGGCCAGAGCGACCGCGGCCAGCAGGAGCGGCACGAGGACGAAGGTGAGCGGGTCGGTGGCGCTGATCCCGAACAGCAGGCCCGCCAGCATGCGCGTGAGGGCGAAGGCGCCCACCAGGCCGAGCCCGATCCCCGCCGCGGCGAGATTGGCGCCCTGGCCGACGACCAGGCGCAGGACGTCGGCGCGCCTGGCGCCGAGCGCCATGCGCACGCCGATCTCGTGGGTCCGCTGCGCGACCGACCAGGCGATGACGCCGTAGATGCCGATCGCCGCCAGCAGCACGGCAGCGGCGGCGAAGGCGGCCAGCAGGACGGTGCGGAAGCGCGGTGGCGCGACGGCGTCCGACAGAGCCCGCTCCATGGTTGCCACGGCCGTGACGACGAGATCGCGATCGACCGCCTGGACCTCGCGGCGCAGCAGCGGCGCCAGGCTCGCGGCGGCGCCGGCGGAGCGCACCACCAGGTAGAGCTTCCGGCCGGCGTTCTGGGACAGCGGCTCGTAGTAGGCGGCATCGAGCGAGCGGGCGAGCCCGAGGTACCTGGTGTTGCCGACCACGCCGACGATCTCCAGGTAGGGGCTGTCGTGGAGCTCCGGGCCGCTGCGCTTGAGCCGCTGGCCGATCGGGTCCTGCCGCGCGAAGTCGCGGCGGGCCATGCCCTCGCTGATAATCGCCACCGGCAGGGAATCCGCCCGGTCGCGCAGGTCGAAGAAGCGCCCCTTGACGAGCGGGATGCCCAGGGTGCGGAAGTAGTCGGCGCTGACGGTCGGCGCCGAGACGATCGGGTTCAGCTCACCGGGGGCGAGCGGCCGGCCGGCGATCACGTAGGTGTCCGCGTCTCCCTCGCGGTCGGGCGGCAGGCTGTCGGACACCGCCGCGGATTCGACGCCGGGGAGATGCCGCACCCGTTCGAGCAGCCGCTCGTAGAGCGCGATGCAGGCCTTGTCGTCGCGGTATCTCGCCGCGTTCGGAGAGATCTGCATGGTCAGGAGGCGGGCCGCGGGGGCCACGAAGCCGGTGTCGACGCGTTGCAGCAGGACGAAGCTGCGCAGCAAGAGCGCCGCGCCGGCGAGCAGGAGCAGCGACAGGCCGATCTCGGCGACCACCAGCGCGGCGCGGGCGCGGCGGTGCCCGGCGCTCGCGGAATGACCGCGGCCGCCCTGCTTGAGCGACGCCGCCAGGTCGGCGCGGGAGCTCTGCAGCGCCGGCGCCAGGCCGAACAGGAACCCCGTGAGCAGCGACACCAGCATGGTGAAGCCGAGCACGCGGGCGTCGAGGTGGACCTCCTGCATGCGCGGCAGGTCGCCGGGGTTCCATGCCCGCAGCAATGCCAGGCCCACGGCGGCGACGGCGACGCCCGCAGCGCCTCCCGCCAGCGCCAGGAGCCCGCTCTCGGTGAGCAGCTGTCGCAGCAGCCGCGCGCGGCCGGCGCCGAGGCCGAGGCGCACGGCCATCTCGCGCTCGCGAGCCGACGCCCTTGCCAGCAAGAGGTTGGCCACGTTGGCCGCGGCGATCAGCAGCACCAGGGCGACGGCGCCGAAGAGGACCAGCAGGGCGGGGCGCGCCTCGCCGACGATCGCCTCGCGTAGCGGCAGGAGCGGGAAGGTGAGGCGAGAGATTCGCGGGTCTTCGAGCTCGATGCGGCGCGCGATGGCGTCGACTTCCGCCTGGGCCTGCGCCAGGGTGACGCCGGGCCGGAGCCGGGCGAGGCCGCGGTAGAAAAACGGGCCGCGTCGCGTCGGAGGAGCGAAGACGAGATTGGTCCACACCTCGCTGTCCGGCCGCGGGAAATGGAGCTCGCCCGGCATCACGCCGATGATCGTCGAGCGGTTCCCGTCCAGGTCGACCGCCTGCCCGACGACGCCCGGATTGCTGCCGAAGCGCCGGCGCCAGAGCGACTCCGAGAGCACCGCCAGCCGTTCCTTCGCCGGTCCGTCCTCGCCGGGGCCGAAGACGCGGCCGAGCAGCGGGCGCACCCGGAGCGCGGAGAAGAACCCGGCCGTCACCTCGGCTCCGGCGACCTGCTCCGGCGCGGCCGTGCCGGTGAGGTCGAAGCGGCGCCGGTAGTAGAGCGACGGGTCCTCGAACGCATGGTTGCCCGCCCGCCAGTCCACGTAGTCGGCGATGCACAGGTTGCCGTACGGGAACGCCGACCTCGCGAAGTGCCTGGACACCATCACCAGGCGGCCGTCGTCCGGATAGGGCAGGGGCCGCAGCAGGACGCCGTAGATGACGCTCGAGATGGCGGTGTTGGCGCCGATGCCGAGCGCCAGGGCGAGCACCGCGACCACGGTGAAGCCCGGGCTCCTGGCCAGCATGCGGGCGCCGTAGCGCAGGTCGAGCAGGAAGGTGTCGAAGAAGGCCCCGACTCTCGCCCCGCGCACCTGCTCCTTGACCTGCTCGACGCCGCCGGCCTCGACGCGGGCGGCACGGCGGGCAGCCTCCGGGCTCATCCCCTGCCGCATCTTCTCCTCGGTCAGCAGGTCCAGGTAGGCCGCGAGCTCGTCGTCGAGGTCCCGCTCGACGCCGGCCTGGTGCCGGCGGTTCCGCCACCAGCTGGACATCCGCGTCAGGATGGGCATGCGATACCTAGCCTAGCCAGCGGCGAGCGCGCTGGCGATCGCCAGCGAGATCCGCCGCCAGTGGGCGGTCTCGGTGGCAAGCTGGCGCTGTCCCGCCTTCGAGAGCCGGTAGTACTTGGCCCGGCGCTTGTTCTCGGACTCTCCCCAGGACGAGGTGAGCCAGCCCGACTCTTCCATGCGGTGCAGGGCAGGGAAGAGCGAGCCGGGCTTGACCTGGAAGGTGCCGCGGGTGATCTGCTCGATGCGGCGCGCGACGCCGAGGCCGTGCAGCTCTCCCAGCGCCAGGGCCTTCAGGATCAGCAGGTCGAGCGTCCCCTGGAGCAGGTTCGTCTGGCTCCCGTCTGCATCTGCTGCGGCATCCTGCGGCTCTCTCATCGCCCGGGAACTCCTATAGGATTACTATAGGAAGCTACCAGGACTCCTACAGGCTGTCAATAGGAGCGGGACCGGACGGACCGGATGGCGCGGGCGGCGCCAGCAGCGGCTCGATGCAGTCGGGCTCGTCGTGGTCGGGGCTGTTGACGGCGCGGCTGACCGGCACGGCTTCCCAGCCGGCGTCGGGGGCCGGCACCAGGAGGGATTGCAGCCGGGCGGTGTCGCGGTTGGCGGGGTCCAGCCAGGCGGCGAAGTCGCGGCGCTCGAGGATCACCGGCATGCGGTCGTGGAGGGGGCGCAGCAGTCCGTTGGGGCTGGTGGTGATGATGGTGAAGGTCTCGAGGCGGCCGGCTTCCGGGCCGCGCCACGACGACCAGAGGCCGGCGAAGGCGAAGGGGAGACGGTCCTGGCGGCGGAGCAGGTAGGGCTGCCTCACCTTCGGCGCGAGCTTCTGCCATTCGTAGAAGCCGTCGGCGGGTACCAGGCACCGCCAGCGGCGGAAGCTGTCGCGGAAGGCAGGCTTCTCGGCGACGCTCTCGGCGCGGGCGTTGATCATGCGGTTGCCGATCGTGGGATCGGTGGCCCAGTACGGGACCAGCCCCCAGCGCAGCGGCGCGAGGGAGCGCGGCGCTCCCCGGGCGACGACCCGCACCACGGCGGCCTCCTGGGTCGGCGCCAGGTTGTAGCGGGGGAGGATCGGCGGCACGTCCACCAGCTCGAAGATCTCGGCGACGATCTCCCCGGGGGCCGTCAGGGTGTAGCGTCCGCACATCTCAGCTCTCCTCCGTCTGCACTTCGGCGCGCCGCCGCCACTCGCCGCCCACCGCGGTGGCGACGATCGCCTCGTCGCCGGCGCCGAAGATCAGCGATTCGAGCAGGGTGGCCGGCTCCCAGCCGGCGAGGGCCGGGTGGCCGAGGTCGACGGCCACGAGGTCCGCCCAGTTGCCGGGCACCAGCTCGCCGCACGGCAGGCCGAGGGCGCGGGCACCGCCGGCGGTGGCGGCGCGCAGCAGGTTGGCGGCCACCGCGCCGCCCGCGTCGCGCAGGATGCCGCGGCTCTCGCCGCGCAGCCGCTGGCCGTACTCGAGCCAGCGCATCTCTTCGAGCAGCGAGACGCGGGCGTTGGAGTCGGTGCCCAGGCTGAGCCGGCCCCCCCGCCGGTGGGGGAGGGCGAGGTCGGGCAGCCCGTCGCCGAGGTTGGCCTCGGTCTGCGGGCAGACACAGACCGTGCCGCCGGCCGCGAGGAAGCGCTCCATGTCCTCGGGAGCGGTATGCGTGCAGTGCACCGCGGTCAGGCCCTCCGCCGCCGGCAGCGTGGCGAGCGCCAGCTGCATCGGGCGGCGGCCGTAGATCGCCAGGCAGTCGGCGATCTCGCGCCGCTGCTCCTCGACGTGCATGTGGAGCACCAGCCCGCGGCGGCGCGACTCCTCGTAGATCGCCGCGAGGTCCTCGGGCGGCGCGGCGCGCAGGCTGTGGACGGCGGCGCCGAGCGTCTGGGCCGGCCCCGCGAGGCAGCCGGCGAGGCGATCCATCTGCGCCCAGAAGACCGCCGGGGACGGCGATGCGAAGCGCCGCTGCGCACCGGCCAGCGGCTGGTCGAAGCCGCCGGTCCGGTAGTAGGTCTCGAGCAGCACGATGCGGATGCCTGCCATGGCGGCGGCGCGCAGCACGCGGGCGTCGAGACCGTAGTCGAGCGACGCGCGCCGCCGGTGCGTCCGCTCGTGGTGGAAGTAGTGGAACTCGCCGACCGCGGTGACGCCGGCGGCGCGCATCTCGCGGAAGGTCTGCAGGCAGAGGCTCTCGAAGCCGGCGCCGTCCAGGCCCTCGGCCAGCTCGTACATCGCCTCGCGCCAGCTCCAGAAGCTGCCGGCGCCCGCCGGGAACCGCTCGCCCCGCCCGCGCAGGGCGCGTTGGAAGGCGTGCGAATGGGCGCTGACCAGGCCGGGAAGCAGCGCCTGGCCCGGCAGCCGGCGCGTTGCTGCCGCCTCCACGCCGAGCCGGCCGATCTCTTCGATGCGGCCGTCGCCGCCGACGCGCAGCTGCACCCCGGGGGCGAACCCGTCGCCGGTCCAGGTCCAATCGGCCTCGATGATCTCCGGGAGCTCCGGGAGCTTCCGGAGATCGGCGCGCGGCGGGGTGTCCGGTCCTGCCGCCAGGTGCTGAGGGCGCTTGCGGGGCATGGCGAATCAGGCCGGCAGGCAGCAGCCCTCGATGGCCCGCTCGAGCACCGCACGGGCCGCGGCCAGATCGGTCTTGGGCAGGTGCTCGTTCGGGCGGTGCGCCACGTCGATCGAGCCGGGGCCGAAGAGGACGCAGTCCATCCCCAGGCGTTGCAGCCAGCCGGCGTCGGTGGCGAAAGAGACCGTGGCGGTCTCGCGCTGGCCCACCAGGGAGCAGAGCCGGCGCAGCAGCGGCGCCTCCTCCGGCACCAGCAGCGGCGGGCTGTCGGCCAGCACCTCCACCTGGGGGACGAAGGGCGCCGCCGCCGCCCGCACCGCCCGCTCGACGCGTTCGGCCAGCCGCCGCGAGTCGACTCCCGGCAGCGCCCGCAGGCCGAGCTCGACGATGCAGCGGTCGGGCACCACGTTGATGGCTGCGCCGCCCTGCACCCTGCCGACGTTGAGCGGCACGAAGGGCACCTCCGGGAACAGCTCGGCGTGCGGCGCGCCTTCCGCGGCCAGCTCGCGGCGCAGCCGGGCGAGGGCCGCGATCACCTCGCCGGCGGGCTCGATGGCGTTGCTACCGAGGTGAGGATAGCCGCTGTGGGCGCTGCGGCCGTGGAGGGTGATGCGCATCGTCATGTGCCCCTTGTGGGCGCGCACCACCCGCAGGCCGGTCGGCTCGCCGATCACCACGCTCGCCGGCAGCGCCCGCGCCTCCGGGCAGCTGTCGACCAGCCGCCGCGCGCCCAGGGTCCCCACCTCCTCGTCGTAGGTGAACAGCAGCGCGAGAGGATGGGCGAGTCGCCGCCCGCTCGCCGCGAGCGCCAGGTTGGCGGCAAGCGCCAGGAAGCCCTTCATGTCGCAGGCCCCGCGCCCGACCCAGCGGTCGCCGCGGTCGGCGAGGACGAACGGATCGCTCTCCCACTCCGGCTCCTCCGCCGGCACCACGTCCATGTGTCCGGACAGCACCAGCCCCGGGCGCCCCTCCCGCTCCGGGTCCGGCTCGGGCCCCACCTCGAAGATCAGGTTCACCTTGTCGCCGCCTGCGGAGGGGTTCCGCCGCACCCGGATCCCCGGCCGGTCGAGATACCCGCAGAGGAAGTCGGCGAGCGGCAGGTTGCTGTTACGGCTCGTCGAGTCGAACGCCACCAGCCGCGCGAGGAGCGCGGCGTCGGAGAGGGCGGCAACCGGCGAGGCTGGGAGGGCGGCAGAGGAGCGCAAGATCCGGCCTTTCTAGGTGTCTTCCAACAGGGTATTTCTTATCTCGAAGAGCTCCGCCCCACCAGGAAGACATCATTGCCTGAAGGCAAATATCAGGGTAGCTCAGGATCGCGCCTTCCCGGCGACTTCCAGATCGAGTCGTCGAAAGTCAACTTGCCGCGGGTCTCCTCGATTGGCGATCCGGCAAGTTGCTCCAACCACTCGACGCCCTGGACCGGCAGGGGCTTGGCGCCCGTTGTCGCCGGTGCCGGCGACCGAGCCGGCGCCTCTTCATCGAGATGGTCGAATTTCAGCGATTCTCCCGGCGCCGCCGCCAGCATCGGGGGGGTTCATTGGCGACCGCCAACGCATACTGGATCATCAAATCCACGTGATCTGGGCGCATTGGCATTAGAGACCAGGAATCTCGACTCTCTCGTTGTCCCGCTGGCGCCTGCTCGGCTCCGGACGCCGCTCCGGAGCTGAGACTACGCCGTCTAACTATTTGAGTCAAAAGCCACTCCCCCGCCCCTGGGCAGCGGGTTCGCGCTCAGCCGACCGGTGCCGGCCGTCTCTCCGGGGGGCCGCTATCGCCGCATCGCCATCAGCGAGCCAGGGAGCTTGACCATCTCGCCTTCGTTGTGGCCGGCGTTGACCCACACCACGATCCGCCCGGTCGCCGCGATGTAGTGGGGCCTGTCCTGCCACCTGGCGAGCGTGTCGATCGGTCCTCCCGTCTTCGAGGTCTCCTGGACGCGGTTCTCCCCGTTGGTCCAGTACACGTTCGCCTCGTCGATGGCCAGGCCGCCGTACCATCCTCGCTGGCCGTCCGCAAGCACGCTCACCCGGCTGCTGGCCAGGTCGATGCGGTAGACGCCGCTCTTGCCCCACCGCATCCCGTCCGCCGTCCAGTAGACGCTCCTGCCGTCGGCCGCGATCCCGGTCACCGCGCCCCGGTCTCCTGCCAATCTCACCGGCGGACCGCCGCTCTTCGGGATGCGCAGCAGCGAGCCGTCGAACAAGCCCCTGTCGAGATTCACCCTCACGAACAACGACACGTAGACGTTCGCGCCGTCGAGCGCGAGCTCCTGGGGACTGCTGAGGTGGCCGGCGACCACCTCGGGCTTGCCGCCCGCGATGGGGACCCGCACGACCGCGCCGTCGCCACGATCCAGGGTGCCGCGCGCGGTGAAGTAGACGTGCGTCGCGTCGGTCGCGACCGCCCACGGCTCCTTCCAGCCGGTCGCGATGGGCCGCGGCTGCGAGGCGCCCGGAGCGAGCGACCAGACGCTGTCGCCCTGCGTGAAGTAGAGCTGCCGCCCCCGGACCGCGATGTCGATGATGCGGAGGAACCCCTCGAACTCCCATCGACGCCGGGGCGGGGCGCCGTCGAGCGGCACTTCGAGCAGGGTGTTGTGGAAATGACCCTGGTCCATCTCGTGGCTGGCGACATAGGCATTCGGGCCATCGATCGCCACCCTGCTCGGGGCAGGCAGCGAAGCGATCAAAGTTCTGGGCATCCGGCAGGAGACCCACGCGCAGAGAGTCGCCAATGCCAGGACCGTGACCCCAAGAACGGCGAGGCGCCGCTGCGGCGCTGTTTGCAGGTGCGGCGCAATGGCCACTCGGATCTTCATCTTTGGCCCCACGATCGCTCGTCGTCGCGCCTATTCCGGGTACTCGCCGGGGCGGCGGCCGATGTCGACGATGCTGCAGCCTGGACGGGCGGCGATGCCCAGGCGGCGGGCCTCGGCGAGGACGGCGTTGTCGGCGGAGCCGGGGTTGAACCAGACCTCGGTCCCGGCGGCGCTCCCGGCGCTCCCGGCGCTCCCGGCGGTCACCGCGCGCGCGATCGCCGGCAGCAGCGCCAGGGTCAGCGGCGGCGGCAGGTAGACGCTGATGCGCTCGAGCGGCGCCGGCACGTCGGCCAGGGTGCGGAAGACCGGCAGGCCTTCGATCAGGCGCTCGGACGGGTTGACCGGATAGACCTGGTAGCCGGCGTCCCGGTAGGCGCGCACGCACTTGTTGCCGAACTTCTGCCGGCTGGCGGAGGCGCCGATGACGGCGATGGTCTTCATGCGCCCTCCTGCAGGTCGGCCGGCAGCTGGACCGCCGGTGTCCTCGCCACCAGCCGGTCGTCGCCGGCGCGGCGGGTGACGCCGCTGGCGTCGAGGTGCTCGAGCAGCGGGATCGCCCACTTGCGGGTGAGGCCGAAGCGGTCCTTGAACTGCGCGACCGAGAAGCGCTCCCAGGAGGTGGCCAGCAGCTCGCGGCGCAACGCGTCGAGAGCGGCGGCGGCGATCATCAGGCCACCGGGCAGCCGCACCAGCCGGCCGCGCGTCACCAGGTGGCGCATCACGCCGTCGAGGATCTGCGGCTTGGCCGAGAGCTCCTGGCGCACGTCGCCCGGCGACGGCGGCGCCAGCCCGGCGCGCTCGAACCGCTCCATCACCGCCGCCGCCAGCCGCGACTCCTCGCCGCTCAGCTGGGCGCTGCGTCCCGGCAGGACGACGCGGTCGCCCTCGACGGCCAGCACCTTCCGCGCCGCGAGCCAGGCGAGGTAGATCGGCGCCAGCTCGGCGGCGCGGCCACGCAGGATGCGCCGCACGGCTTCGGCTTTCGGCATGCCGTCCGCCAGCCGCTCGCGGTCGAAGTACTCCTTGAGGACGCGCCGCGCGCGCTCGATCACGCGCTCGACCGCGGCCGGCGCGATCCAGCGGCGGCCATGGCCGGGCGCCTCGGACACGGCCACCAGGCGCGCGGCGGCGGCGAGCGCGTCGAGCCCCGCCGCGGCGCGCTCCGCCGGCAGCCCCAGGCGGCGGGCGGCGTCGGCCGCCTCGAGGCCGCGCTCGCCGGCTTCCAGGGTCCAGAACGCCAGCGCCTGCGCGAGGTCGCCGTCGAGGGCGGCCAGCGCCGCCGGCAACGACGCGCCGCGGTGCCGCCGCCAACGCGGATCGAGCACCTCGCCGCCGCCCAGGGTGACGGCGGGGGAGGGACGGCGCAGGACGAGCCGATCGCCGCGCGCCGCCACCACCGGGCTCTCCAGGCGGATCTCGACCAGCCAGCCGGCTCCCGGCGCCTGCTCGGCGCCGCCCAGCGGCCGCATGCGGCCGAGGGCCTCGCCGGCATGGAGGTGCAGGCGGACCGGCGTGAAGCCGGTCGCGGGCGGCGGCGCCTCCGGCAGCAGGGCGATGCGGGCGAGCAGGCTGGTGGTGGCGGTGAAGGCGCCGGGCGCGCCGAGCTGCAGGCCGCGGCGCAGGCTCTCGAGCGGCGCTCCGGTCAGCTGCAGCGAGGTGCGTTCGCCGGCCAGCGCCTCGTCGCGCGCCTGCCCGTGAACCTGGATGCTGCGCACCCGCACCGTGCCGTCCACCCCGGGCGCCGGCGGCAGCAGCTCGAGCGCGTCGCCGATGTGCACCCGGCCGCCGGCCAGCGTGCCGGTGACCACCGCCCCCAGCCCGCGCAGGTGGAAGGCGCGGTCGATCGGCAGCCGCGCCGGCAGCTCCAGCTCCGCGGCCACGGCATGGCGCGCGGCCAGCTCGAGCAGCGCCGCCTTGAGCTGGGGGATCCCCTGGCCGGTGGCGCTCGACACCGCCAGGACCGGCGCGCCGGCGAAGGGAGTGGCGGCGAGCAGCTCCTCCACCTCGAGCTGTGCCAGCTCGAGCAGGTCGGGCGTCGCCAGGTCGGCCTTGGTCAGGGCGACCAGCCCGGCGGGGATGCCGAGCAGCGAGCAGATCGCCAGGTGCTCGCGGGTCTGCGGCTTGACGCCCTCGTCGGCGGCCACCACCAGCAGCATGACGCGGATGCCGCCCAGGCCGGCAAGGGCGTTGTGCAGGAAGCGCTCGTGCCCGGGGACGTCCACGAAGCCGAGCTGCACGCCGCTCTCGGTGAGATGGGCGAAGCCCAGGTCGATGGTGATGCCGCGCGCCTTCTCCTCGGCCCAGCGGTCGCAGTCGATGCCGGTCAGGGCGAAGACCAGGCTGGTCTTGCCGTGGTCGATGTGGCCGGCCGTGCCGACGATGGCTCTCGAGGTCATGGGGTTCCGCGGGACACCAGGAGACATCCCCCTTCGCGCGCAGGGAGGCTCGTCAGCGCTTGGCCCCGCCGGCGCCGAGCAGCTCGCGGGCAATGCGGTTGATGGTGGCGCCGTCGGCGCTGGTGCCGAAGCGCGCCAGCATCTCCTTCATCACCGGCCCGATCGCCTGCGGCCCGGAGAGGCCGCGCTCGGCGATCAGCGCCGCGACGGCGGCGCGGATCTCGCCTTCGTCGGCCGCCGCCGGCAGGAAGCCGGCGAGGATCGCCGCCTCGCTCTCCTCCTTGGCGGCGAGCTCCTGGCGCTGGCCGGCGCGGAACTGCGTGGCCGCCTCCTCCCGCTGCTTGATGGCCTTGCGCACGAGCGCCACGAAACCCGCCTCGTCCACCTCGGCGCCGCGCCGGATCCGCTCGTTCTTGATCTCGGTCAGGAGCAGCCGCAGGGTCTGCAACCGCTGCTTGTCGCCGCTCTTCATGGCGGCCTTGAGCTCGGTCTCGATGCGTTGCTGCGGCGCGGCGGCGGTGGTGGTGGCGGTGGTCGTCATGGGGCTGATTATAGGTGGGGTGGATCGCCGGCGCCGGTGCCGGCGGCGGCGCCGTTGCGTTCGACCTCGATGCCGTAGGCGCGCATCTTCCGGTAGAGGTTGCTGCGCTCGAGGCCGAGCACCTGGGCGGTGCGGCTGACGTTGCCCTCGAGCTCGGCCAGCTTCCGCTCGATGAAGTGCTTCTCGAAGGCGCCACGGGCCTCGCGCAGGGAGGCGTAGTCGGCCTCCCAGAGCGCCCGCTCGGCGCGCGCGCGCGCGTTTCCCCCGGCGCCCCCGCTGCCGCCGCTGCCGCCAGTCCCGCCGCTCCCGCTGCTCCCGCCACTGCCGCCGCCGCTCCCGCCGTCGGCGCGAATCGCCGCCGCCAGGTCCGAGGCGCCGATGGTCGCCCCTGGCACCATGATCATCATCCGCTCCACCAGGTTGCGCAGCTCGCGGACGTTGCCCGGCCAGGCGTACTCCTCGAGCAGGCGCATCGCCTCGCGGTCCACCGCCTTCGGCCGCTGCTTGAGCTCGTGGGCGAACAGGGCGATGAAGTGGGCGGCCAGGATCGGCACGTCCTCGGCGCGCGCGCGCAACGGCGGCACCCGCAGCGGGATGACCGCCAGCCGGAAGTAGAGGTCCTCGCGGAAGCGCCCCTGCCGGATCTCCTCCTCGAGGTCTTTGTTGGTGGCCGCCAGGACACGCACGTCGACGCGGATCGGGGAGGTGCCGCCGACCCGCTCGAAGCGCTGCTCCTGCAGCACCCGCAGCACGCGCGCCTGGGTCTTGAGCGACATGTCGGCGACCTCGTCGAGGAAGAGGGTGCCGCCGTCGGCCTGCTCGAAACGTCCGGGGCGGTCGCCCACCGCGCCGGTGAAGGCGCCGCGGACATGCCCGAAGAGCTCGCTCTCGATGAGGTCCTCGGGAATCGCGGCGCAGTTGACCTCGACGAAGGGGCCGCGGCTGCGCCCGGACAGGCGGTGCACCTGGCGCGCCACCAGCTCCTTGCCGGTGCCGTTCTCGCCCAGGATCAGGATGCGGCTCTCGGAGCGCGCCGCGGTCGCCAGCTCGGCCTTCAGGCGCTGCATCCGCGGGCTGCCGCCGAGCAGCGGCTCGGCCCGCGCCAGGCGGTCGGAGAGCTGCTGGAGCTCGCGGGCCAGGCGGCCGCGCTCGAGCGCGTTCTGCACCGTGACCACGACCCGCGACAGCGACAGCGGCTTCTCGAGGAAGTCGTAGGCGCCGAGGCGGGTGGCCTTGACCGCGGTGTCGACGCTGGCGTGCCCGGAGATGACGATCACCGGCTGCTCGCGCAGCTCGGAGAGCAGCTCCATGCCGTCGCGGTCGGGGAGCCAGAGGTCGAGCAGCACGGCGTCGAAGGCCTCCGCGCCGAGGCGCGCCGTGGCCTCCGCGGCGGTGCCGACCGCCGCCACGCCGTAGCCCTCGTCCTCGAGGATGCCGGACAGGGTCGAGCGGATGCCGGCCTCGTCGTCGACGATCAGGATGCGCTCGCTGCGCTCGCTCACCCCGGCATACTAGCCCAGCAGGCAGGTGTCAGCTTCAGAGCCCGCAGATCTCGGCGATGCGCTGGGTTTGCTGGTGGATGCGGCGCCAGAGATCGCGGACTGCCGAATCGGGCTTGACCTGCGCCATCAGCGCATTCACCCGCGAGGCGCTGCCGACCAGGGCGCGCGCCACGCGGGTGACCTGTGCCTTCTCGTCCTCGCTGTGGCTCAAGCGGCCGAAGCCTTTGCGGGTGCGGGCCCAGAATCCGGCCTGGAACTGGGCATGGAAGCCGTCGACCGCGCGTTGCAGGTCCTTGAGCTCGTCCTTGAGCTTGTCGTCGCTGTCGGTGAGCCGGCTGCCGCCCTTGTCCTTCTGAGAAAGGAAGTCCGCATAGAGATTGCGGATCTGGTCGCTCTCGGGCTCGAGCTCGCTGCCGAGCTGGCGCAGCTCGTCGTCCGGATCTCCGCTGGCGGCGCTCCCGCTGCCGGCGGTCCGGCCGCCGGCGCCCGTGGCGGACGCGGCCCGGTCGTCCTTGCCGCCGGCGCTGTCCGTCTCCGCGCCGTTCGCCTGCCGCCCGGCCGGGGCGGTGGACGATGCCGCATCGGCTGGCGTGCCCGGGCGGCGCGTCGAAGACGGCGCGTCGCCGGCACCGAGGCGCGCCCGCTTGCCGCGCGTTCGTGGCTCGGCGCCGCCCGCGCTCGTGTCGGCGCCGCCCGCGCTCGCACCGTCCGCGCCCGTCCCGGTGCCGCTCGCGCTCGTGCGGCCCGCGCCCGCGGCGCCCGCGCCCGTGGCGGTGGCGCCCGCGCCCGTGGCAGTGGCGCCGGCGCTCATGCCGATGCCGCCTGCGCCCTGCCGGGTGCCGCCTGCGCCCGGCCGGGTGCCGCCCGCGGCGGTGCCGGTGGTCGCCGGACCGGCGGCGCTGCCGGCGGCGCGCTTACCGTCTGCGACCGCGTCCGGCGCTCGCGGCCGCACCGGCGGCGCCGCGAGCACCCGATAGAGCACGGCGGCCGCCACCAGCGCCGCGAAGACCCCGGCGACGAACAGCGCGGCGCGGCGGCGGCCGCCGGCCGATCCCGGATGGGATGCCTGCGCGACGGCCTGGACCGGGGATGACGGTGGGATGGGGGCCGGCGGCGGCTTGGCAAGCGCCGGCGATGGTGTGGCGAGC
>DATDGZ010000373.1:0-7653 GCA_036521795.1 Thermoanaerobaculia bacterium
ATCCCACCGTACGCATCAGGTCTTCTCCGACGCGATCTTCACCAAACATGACGAAGCAAACTTCGAGTCGCAATCCCACCGTACGCATCAGGTCTTCTCCGACTGCCGCCCTTGCAACCTCCTTTCTTTCAATGAGTTATATGGCCTCCGGCCGTTACCTCCCAAAATGAGGCGCGTCGGGCTCTGGCGATGGCCGTTTTCGGCGTCGCCAAGGCGACGTAAGCTGCTGCGCTGTTGGAGCTTACGGCCGCGGCCGTTACCGGGGTGCCAATTCGGCGAAACTGGGTTGGCACGATTGATGCCGGGGACATAGCTCGCATGATCAGATGACATAGACTTCCGGATCTTCGGTCACCACACCGGTCCCGAGGATCATGACCTTCGGCGCGCATTCCTGGCAAATGCGGTAGATCCGCACGCTGTCCTCCTGCTCGTCGATCACGGCGCCCAGCCGCCGCGCCAGGCGCTCGACCTGGGCGGCCTCGAGCCGGCACTCGAAGACCGAGAACTGTACCCGCGCCCCGAAGTCCAGGAGCACCTTCGCCACCCTGGCGCGCCGGCGGTCCTCGCGGATATCGTACGAGACGACCGTCAGCATGGGTGCGGAAGCCCTCGTAAGCCTCCCCCTCGAGCAGCCAGCGCGTCAAGCGCTCCGCTTGACGCCGGAAGATCTGGCGGAAGGTGAGCGCCTGGTCCGCGAGCGCGATCGGCGAGGTGAGCTCCTTCTCGTAGGCAGCGAAGTAGCGCTTGAGGGCCGGCGGCGTGAGGAACACCCCGCGCTCCTCCGTACCGCTGAAGTCCGTCGGCGCCAGCACGCCGAGGTTGAGCAAGCTGGCGGTCCAGCGGTCGATCAGCGGCGCCCGCAGCTCCTCGAGCAGGTCGAGCGCGAGCGACGGCCGGCCGTAGTCGACCTGGTGGAACACTCCCAGGTAGGGGTCGAAGCCGATCGCGTCGAGCAGTGCCTGGATCTCGTTGCCCACCAGGACGTAGCCGAGCGACAGCAGGGCATTGACCGGATCGCGCGGCGGCCGCCGGTTACGGCCGTCGAAGCCGTAGCTGGCCGGCACCATCCTCCCCAGGAGCTGGAAGTAGCGGGCGGCGGCCGCGCCCTCGACGCCGCGCAGCGACTCGAGCGTGGCGGCGGTGCCTACGCTCTCCCTCGAGCTCTCGAGGTCCGCGAGGGCCTCGGCGCCGATGGCGTCGGGATGGTTCGCCCGGAAGCGGCGCACCACGGCGAGGCTGTTGGCGATCTTCGCGGCGACCAGCTCGCGCGCCACGGGCAGGCAGCGCTCCTCGCTCTGGGCGACTTCGTACTGGCGCATGCGCAGCGGCACGTTCTTCGCCTTGGGCGGTGTCAGCTGGCCGCGGAGCTTGCCGCCGCGCGAGAGGATCGCCAGCTCGATGCCATGGTCGAGCAGCTCGCCGAGCGCCTGGGTCGTCACCTGCACGTTGCCGTAGAGCAGGACCGCGTCGAGCTTGAGGCACGGCACGTCGAGCAGCACCGTCCTGTCCTTCTCGACGACCAGGCGGTCGCCGGTCTTGCGGAGGATCGCGTTCTGCTCGGTGACGTAAAGGGTCGCCACGGCTCGCCTAATCCTTCTCCCGCAGCTCGAGGTAGGCCAGCAGGTCGAGCGGCGGCGGCAGCACCGGGTTGCTCGGCTCGGGCCTCTCGGGCTCGAACGGCAGGTAGATCGCGTCCTTCAGGAACACGGCGCCCAGGAACTTGAACCCCTGCTCGAACGAGCCGGTCGCCGTCTTCTCGCGGTTGAGGCGCAGCTCGAGCTCGGCGAGCAGGTAATCGGTCAGCTCGAGCGCCTCGCCGGCCTCGGCGGCGGTCTTGCACAGGATGAGCAGGTTGTCGGCATAGCGCACCACGGTCTTGCCGAAGATGGCCAGGTTCTCGTCGAGATCGTCGAGAAACAGGTTGGCGAGCATCGGCGAGACAACAGAGCCCTGCGCGATCCCCCGGTCCAGCCGGTAGACGCGCTGGCCGTCGTAGACCTCCGCCCCGATCCAGCTCTCGAACAGTGCGACCAGGCAGGGATCGAGGCGCATCCTACGCAGGCGGCCGAGCAGGCGATCGTGGGTGACCTGGCCGAAGAAGTCCTCGACGTCCGCGTCCACGATGAAGCGGTAGCCCTCCCGCCGCAGCTCGTCGACGCGGCGGATCGCACTCTTGACCGACCGCCCCGGGCGGAAGGCGTAGCTGCACTGCTCGAGCTCGGCGTCGAAGCGGTCCTTCGTCACCAGGTAGGCCGCGGTCTGGGCGACCCGATCGCGCACCGTCGGCACGGCGAGATGACGGATGCCGTGCCGCGGTTTGGGGATCGGGAAGCTGAGCAGCGGGTAAGGGTGATAGCGCCGGCTGCGCAGCCGGTCCTCGAGATGGTCGAGCTCCTCCTCGAGCCGCTCGGCGAAGCGGCCGACCGTGACGCCGTCCGCGCCCCGGCAGCCGGCGTTCGCGCGCACGCGCTCGAAGGCGGCGTGCAGCGTCCGGCGGGCGTAAAGGTCCTCGAGCTTCGGGTCGATCACAAGGGCTCTCTTCGATCGTAAGACACAGTCGTGACGCTCTTGGGTAGGAGACGCGTTGCCGAGCCCGGCACCGCACGGCGACGCCAAGCCCAGCCGTCAAGGAGAAGTCTCATTAAAGCTCTCATCACGCCGTGTGCGTCGTCGCAAGGCCACCGCACGCACAGGTCTTCTCCGACGCGGCGCCGTGTGGTTGGCACGATGAATGCCGGTCATGCCGGCAGGATCGGGTGAGACAACCCCGGGATCTGACCTCGGAGCGGCCACCGCGATTCATCCGATCTCCATCTTCCCCAGCCCGAACGTCGCGCCCTTGCCGACGTGCAGGACCTCGGCTGCGCGCAGGAGGGGGCCGAACGGGGCGAGGTCGCCGGCCAGCTCGAGCTCGCCGACGAAGCCGCCGAGGCTCATCTCGCACTGCTGCCGGTTGCTGTAGCGCTGCCAGTCGCGCCAGTGCAGACGGGCGGCGCTCACCTCCACGGCGCCCGCGGCCTGGAGCAGCGGGCGGAAGCTCCAGTCGATCGCGGCGCCCGGTACGTGGAAGTGCGCCAGCTCGAGGGTGCGGCGCAGCATCGCGAAGGCGAGGGCGCGGAAGCCGATCGTCGCCACCAGGCGGTCTCGGACCTTGAGCCGCGTCGGCGTCACGAAGCGCAGGCACGCGCGGGACGGGTCGGGCAGCTCGCCTGCCGGGAGCTCGACCGCCCCGGGCGCCAGGCCGCCGCCGGCGAGCAGCTCGCGACGCCCGTCTTCCGGCTCGCGACAGGTGACGCTCTCGACCGCGAAGCGGTGGCGCGCGCGCCCCAGCCCAGCCGCCGCCATGCGCTCGACCGCCAGCACGGCGAACGCCTGCAGGTCCGCCGCCTGGCCGACGAGGAGCAGATCGAACCCGAGCGTGGCGCCGGCGGCGAGCTGCCGAGCGTCACCGCGCGGCTCGAAGACGTACGGGCGCGGCGACGTGGGCAGGCCGCGCATCAGCGGCGGCGGCGCGCCCTCGACGAAGGTCTCGAAGAGCCGCGTGTAGACGCACTCGCGCCGCAGCCGGCAGCCTGCGCACGCCTGCTCTCGCCCCATGACGCACACCATCGTGCGCAACGCGTGCCCGAAGGCGCCGCGCAGCATGGAGCCCTGGTACTCCGGCAGTTCCGCGGGCGCCAGGGCGCGGAGCGTGAAGGCGAGCCGCACGTAGGGCAGCGCCGGCAGGCGGTAGCCGGCGACGGTGCCGCTCAAGGGCTCGGCGCCGCCCGGCTCGGGCGCGCGCTCAGCCGTGCGCCGCGACCAGGAGCCGTTCGCCCCGCCCATCTTGGTAGTAGATGCGCCGCGTGCGGCCATGCAGGAGGTGAAAGACCACCAGGTAGGCCCACACCGCCATGGCGCCGGTGAGCACGACCTCGTCGGAATCGATCTCCATCGCCGCGAGGTTGGCGGCGAGCACCGGGATCGCCTCGGCGGGCGGGGTGAGCAGCGTCGGCCTGCCGGCGAGCCGCTCGACCGCAAGGCCCGAGTAGAGCGCGCCGTTCGCGAGCCCGAGGTCGAGGATCAACGGTGAGAGCCCCTGCCTTTCAGGTCAACGAAGATCTCGAACGGCTCGTTGGCCCTGAGGGCATAGCCCGCGGCGGTGAGCTCCTTGGCGCTGACGTACTCGAGATGGCGCCCGCGGGGCAGCCCGGCGAGTAAGGCGCCGGCGGTCGTCGTCTTCCGCCCGCCGGTGATGTCGATCACGATGTCGCCGACGGCGATGTCGGCGGGCCTCTCGGCGTAGATACCCTCGATCCGGGCGCGCACGACCTCCAGGTCCTCGAAGTCCGTCGGTGAGAGGACGATCAGCTGCACGTGCTCGGGGTGGGTGAGCACGCCTTCACTGACGAGCCTGTCCCGTAGCCGGGTCGCCGTCGAGGAGGAGTTCGGCGGATCGCCGCGCGAGCAGATGAGGAACACGCGCTCGAGCTTCGGCAGATGATGGCGGATCGCGGCCTCGGCGGAGCCAATCCCGTCCAGCGGACTGGCCAAGGCGATTAGCCATCGGTGCTTGCGTGCCGGCGCGAAGGTCGCAGATGGCGCCGCGCCGATGTCGCTCGCCCGGTCAAGGAGGCGCGGCACGCTGAGCATCAGCACGACGGCGGCCGGCGCGTCGAGGACGATCACCAGAGCGATGCTGATGTGCGGCTGCAACAGCCCTGCAAGGAGGTTCGCGCTGAGAGCGACAGCGTACCCGGCCGCCACCGAGACGAGCGATGCCGGGTCGAGCAGCGTCCTGCGCAGCCGCCGCAAGTCGATGTTCATCGTGACTCTCTCCTGCCAGCGTGACCGTCGGCTCGGCTCCGGCGCGTCGCCTGCCGGCAAACTCCATCGCTCAGACCTTAACCTGCAGCACCGTGCCCTGTTCGTCCACCCGCTCCACCCGCACGGTCCGGCGGTTGCCGGGCTTCCAGGGTGTGGGCACCCGCGGCGTGAACAGGATCTCGGCGCCGGTCTCGACGTCGCGCAGCCGGAAGCCGTCGCCCTCGGCCGCGACGACCTCGATCTTGATCTTGTCGTTCTTCCTGCGCTGCGCCGGCGTCGCCGGCGTGCCTGCTCCCCCGGCTCGGCCCTCGCGCGACAGGGCCGCGAGGGCGGCAAGGACCGCGGACCTGCCGCCGGCGTCCCCCGCTGGCCGGCCGCTGGGGCTCTGGCCGCCCCCACCCGCCGCATGCCTCGCGACCGGCACGTACTTGCCGTGGCGGTCGATGCCCATGCCGCGATAGTCACGGAAGGGCAGGTAGCCGGTGACGGCGCCCGGCGGCCGGGTGCGCCGCAGCAACTCCTCGAGCTCGCCGTGCAGCCAGCCGGCCGGCTGGGGCCACCGCTCCGCCGCGAATCCACCGGTTCTCCCTTCGCTCCGGTACCGGTCGGCAGCGCTACCGAGGTGGGAATCGCCCGCCCGCACCTCGACGGCGCAGGAGCCGTAACCCAGGGGCTTCGCCATGCCCAGCTTATGCGCGTGCTCTGCGTCCAGCTGCAGGCAGGCAAGGACCCGGCAAACCTCTTCCTCGGTCAGGTTGTGGAGATGGACCCTGAACTCGAACCGGGTGCCGGCGGCGGCGTACTCGCGGATCGCGTGCGAGCGGTCGCTCCATTTGCCGGCCTCGACGCCTGGGGCGGGCAGCGGGTCGTGGTGGACGTAGAGCTTCCTGCCGCGGATCGGTCCGCCCTCGCCGCCGGTCGCACTGTAGGCCGGGTAGTGGTGCGGCTTGGGTGAGGACAGCTCGCCGAGGCGCACCGTCTCGGCGGTGAGGGCGGCACCCTGTGCGAGCGCCGCATCGGAGACCCTGACTCGGCTCGCGGCGTGGACCTCGTCGCCCTGGATCACGCCGAAGAGGCGGCATGCTGGGCACAGCTGCCTGATATCGCCGCAGCTCTCGTGACGGTACGCGGGGGGGACCTCGAGCCGGTAGGGCAAGGGCTCGCCGGCGCGCTTCGAGATGCCCCTGCCGGCGGCGAGTGGCAGGCAGGAGGGGAACGCGGCCTCGAAGACCGCGCGCAGCATGCCGCGCAGCGACGCACCCTGGATGATGGGCCTGCCGTCGCCGTCGCGCAGGAAGCCCAGCAGGAGGCGCCTGTCCCCCGGGGCGACGTGCTGCTCCGTCCGGTGGTCGGCGGTGAAGAGAGGACCGAGCGCGACGAGGTCGCACGCCAGCACGCCGGAGACGCCGCCGTCGCGGTGCCACCCGGGGAACGGGGCACGCTCCGGGCCGGCCGCCGGCAGCGGCACGAAACCGTAGGGGCTGTGGGTGGGCGGACGCTCGCTCATGCCAGCTCTCCGGGCAGCTGCGACGCGCGGTGATGGGCCGCGCCTGCCGACCCGGCGCCCCCGGAATCGGCGTCCGCGCTCTCGGCGTCCACGCTCTCGGCGTCCGCGCCTTCTGCCTCCTCGCCCTCGGCGTCCTCGTCCCGCCGCAGCGACACCTCCACGCAGCGCAGGAAGTCGCCTTTCTCGCGCGCCGCGTCGCGGTACCAGCGCACGGTGAGGCGCGGTGTCGCGCCGGCTGGCGGCGGCACATCCCCGAGGTCGAGGGGCAGGAGCTGGACCTGCGGCAGCTCGCGGGCGTAGAAGCGCGCCGCGCCGTCCGGGTTGCCATCGGGGTCGCGGACGGGATCGACCCACTCGCCCCAGAGCAAGAGGTGGGCCTCGCGCGTGGGTTGGAGCGCGAGCGGCGGCGAGAAGCCGGGCGGGAACGCCGCCGCCGGCTCGAGCAGCAGGACCGCGTGGATGCCCTCGCCCCGGCTGCGGCGCTGCCAGCGGTACTCGCCCGCGGGTCCGAAGAGCCTGCCGGCGGGCCACGCGTCGAGGTGGTGCCAGTCGGGGACCTGCTCCCGGAAGGCCAGGCGCGCCGCCGCCGGCGCCTCGAGCCAGGCGTAGGCCAGGTCCGGCGGCGGCTCGGGATGCCGGGCGAGCCGGGCGAAGGCGATGGAGGCGCTCACGCCGCGGAGCCTCCCGGCGCCCGAGCATCGCCCAAGTGCCGCACGAAGTCGGCGAAGGCGTCCGCTCCGGCGTGCCACAGGGCATCGAGGTCGGCCACCTGATAGGTCTCGTAGAGGGCGAGCCCCTGGTCCAGCTGCCGCGGCAGCGGCTCGGGGAGTGCGGGCACCGGCCAGTCGTGTAGGTCGTAGCGCACCTTCTCGGCCGCCGAGGCGAGGCTGCCGAGGTGGTGAAAGGCCACGCCCCCCAGGCTGGGCGGGTAGGCGAGGGTCGCCGTGGCGACCTTCCCGACGACTTGCCCGAAGCCCTTGGACTTGCCGAAGCCGATCGCTACCAGACCGTCCGCGAAGTCCCGGAAGACGTGCGCGAGGAGGCCGAGGTGCCACAGCTCGAAGTTCGTCACCATCACCTTGGCGGTGAAGGTCGTGCCCTCGAGCGCGTGGAAACGCATGTTGGCGCCGCCCCTGGCCGCCTCCTCCCCGCCCGAGCTGCCGGTGTGGACGCCGCCCGTGAAGCGGTCGATGCCGATCATGTCGCGGTAGACCGACCGGTAGCCGGGCGCGAGGTCGGCGTCGGCCAGCTGCAGCCGGCTGGCGGTGCCGGTGCAGCCGAAGAGCTTGCAGGCCGGGCAGGCGTCGGCGTAGGGCGAGGGCCCTGCCGGGCCTCTC
>DATDGZ010000374.1:0-17070 GCA_036521795.1 Thermoanaerobaculia bacterium
AACCCGAGACGACCGGGCCGCCACGGGGCGGCACGGCGCCTCCCGTTCCGGCCGCGAAGGGCTCGACCCCGCGCCAGTCGGGACCCACCGCGACGAGCACGGACGGCAGCGGGCCGGGTACGCCGGATACGCCCGGCACGCCGGGGAACAACGCGGCCGGACCCGCGCCGCCGCCGCCGGCAACGACCAGGGACAGGTCCAGGTCCGAGCCGCTGCGGGTCAGCGCGTAGTAGCCGGCCGGAATCTCCGGCCGCGCACCGGTCCAGTGGATCACGGCCAGGCTCTCCGGCAGCGCGGGAGCCGCGGCGGCGGCTCCAGGCGGCGCCGCCGGCGGCCGCGGCGCTTCCGGGCCGGCGACGACGCTCCACAGCCGGCCCTGCCAGGAGATGCGCGTCGAGCCGGCGACGCCCCCGGCCAGCCAGGGGTTGCCGGCGATGCGGCCGGCGAGCTTCGCCACCACCGCCAGCGCCGGGTAGATCCGGGCCACCACCCTCAGGCGCCCGCCCGCGAGGTCGGAGCAGGCCACCATCTCGCTGGCCGGCGGCACCTCGAAGGGGCCGAAGGTCGGCGCCTCTTCCGGCTCCCGGGGGTGGGGCGCCGAGGCCTCGCCGGCTTCCCCCGAGCTCAGCCGGGCCGCGGCGCCGGCCACGTCCTGCAAGTCGCCGATTGCCGCCGCCAGCGCGCCGAGGTTCTGGTGCGGGTAAGGCACCCACAGGCAGAGGTCGTAAGCTCCGGCCGCGAGCACCTGCAACGGCTCGCCGGCCGCTCCGCCGGAAGCTCCGCCGGCCGACCCACCGGCCTCGGCCGGGGCCGCTCCTTCTCCGGCCCCCAGCCGCGGCACCACCGCGCGCTCCCGCGGCACGTACCAGTAGACGATGTGCGCCGCGAGCAGCGCCGCGAGCACCACGGGGCCGGCGACGACCGCGATACGCTTCATCGCCGCTCCTCCCCGAGCTTCTCGTCGCGGCCGCCCGCCGCGCCGGCACCGCCGGAGCTCCCGGGACTCCCCGCGGCGCCGGGGGGCACCGCACCCCCGATCCGCCCGGTCAGCTCCGCCAGCGCCTCCGCCACCGCGCCGAGCACGGCGTCGTCGTCCTCCGCCACGCCGAGGTCGCAGGTCTCGGCGCTGACCGCCCGCAACAGGTCGGCGGCCACGTCGTCCTCCGCGTACGGGGCGAGCGGCGGCAGGGCGCGGAACGGCGCGGCGCGCTCCGCCACCACCTGGCGCAGCAGCTCGGCATAACCCCGCGCCGAGCCTTCCAGGCCGTGGTGCGCCGCCGTCCAGCGCCGGGCGTTCTCGCCCATCGCCCGGCGCAGCCCGGGGTCGGCCTCCAGCCGTTCCAGGAAGGCGGCCAGCAGGTCCTCTTCGCCCTCGTCGAGATCGACCTGCGCGCAGCAGCCTTCGGGCACCTCGGCGAAAGCCCCCACCCGGCTGGCGATCACCGCCTTGCCGAGGCCGAGCAGCCGGATGAACGTCCCCGAGGTCTCGCCGGCGGTCGGGTGGCGCAGGTTCACCGCCACGTCGGCCGCCGCCATGTGGAGCAGGAAGCGTTCGAGATCGAGACGCCCGGTCACCGTCACACCCGCCATCAGCGCCGGCGTCGCGACCGCGGCGAAGTCGAAGTGCGGCGACACCTCCCCGACCAGCAGCAGCACGGCCCGCGGCACCCGCCGCCGCAGCCGGGCGAAGGCGCGCAGCAGCTGCCGCGGCCGCTTGGCGGCGGTCAGGAAGCCGAAGGACGCGACGACGAACGCATCCGGCGCGAGCCCCAGCGCGGCGCGCGCCGCCGCCGCCTCGGGCAGCGGCCGGTCGCCCAGGCTGAGGTGATGCGGCACCACCGCCAGCCGCGCCAGCGGCCGGCTGGCCTGCACCCGCCGGCGGGTGAAGTCGTTGTGCACCAGCACCGCCAGGCTGCGGTCCACCACCCGCTCGAACAGCGGGTAGCTCCAGGGGTCGAGCGGCACGCCGGTCGCCAGGCAGCGCCGCGCGACGGCCTCGCCGGTCAGCCCGTAGGCGTAGCGCATCTCGCGGACATAGGCCGCCGGGTCGCCGGCGTGGAGAGTGAGGTCCCGCACCAGGTGATGGAGCACGTACTCGTGCAGCGCCACGACCCCGGGATGCTCGAGCAGCGCGCGGTAGATCGACGCATGGTAGTCGCGGTTGTTGCCGAGCTGGTAGAGCACCGCGTCGAAGCGCCCCGCCGCCAGCAGCCCCGGGAAGGCGCGCTCGGGATGCGCCGCCATGCCCGAGCGCCCCGCGAGCCCCGCGAGCTCCGGCCCGGCCGGGCGCCAGCCCTCGGGGACGATCAGCTCGACCTCGACCTCGCGCGCCAGCGCCGGCAGCAGCTCGGCCGTGTAGTCGGCAATTCCCGAGCGCAGCGGCGGCAGCGGGCTCCAGCAGGCGATGCGCACCGTCGCGTCCCTCCGCGCCTAGCGGCCCGCTCCGATCACCAGCAGCTCGATCGCCGGGTCGCCGGGGCTGCCAGGCGGGAGCACTGCCGCGCCACTCATTGCAAGACCGCCAACGACTCGATGACCGTGACCGCTTCCCTGTCCTTCAATCCAGAACCCAGCAGGTGGTAGTACCTCCCATTCTTCTCCTTCGCCCAGTCCTTCCTGGGCTTCTTACGTATTCTCTCCTCGAGCAGCCAGTCGCTGAGATAGTAGGTGTCTGGGCTGTCATTGCCTTCCTCCCGAGGAAGGAACACGTAGACTCTGAACGGGCCGAAGATCTTCGACTTCCCGGACAACTCTCGATTATTCCACTCGTCGCCGATGCCACCGGCGGCGGACTCGATCGAGAAGCAGAGGTCCTTCTCGTCGCAATACTTCAATTCATAATCGACAGACCGGCCCTTCATCTCTGCCCGCGCTTCCGCCAGCTTGAAGCGCTCGGGAACGGTCCGCGGATAGTACACGGTCACCCCGAGGCGGGCGATGTTGCGCAGCCGCTCCATGTCCCTCTTTTCCCTGGCGCTGCCGGTGGCGTTGGACGAGAGCGCCTGGTTGCCGCCGGCGCCGGCGCTCGGGGCGGGCGCCGTCGACCGCGCCCGGAAGTATCCCACCACGTTGACCACCAGGTGCCGATTCCCCCGGGTCTGGAACGTGACGTCGCCCCCTGCACAGGGCTTGATCGCCACCTCGTCGCACATCGGCACGACCTCGGGGTCGGTATCCGCGAGCCACCCGAGCGTGCCGGCCTCCAGCTCCCCCTGGTTCGCCGGCCAGGCCTTCACCTCCCTCGCGCTGGTGTCCAATTCCACAGTGATCGCCACCGCCTTGGCGGCGTTCTCCGCGTTCCTGCCGCTGCCGCTGGTCAAGTCCGGGATCCCGCAGCCCTTCGCCTGGCCGCCTTGATTCGGGAACGGCGCGGGATCTTGGTAGTTGCGGTGCGGGCCGCGCAAGACGAAGCTTCGCGGCTTGCCGCCCACCAGCGGCCCTCCTGCACCGGAGACCCGGGTATCGATCACCCGGCATGGTTCGAGGCGAACGAAGACCAGGTTGCCGGAGCACCGGCCCGCACCGGCGGCTCCCAGCAGAACGACGAGGAAGCTCCCTGCAAGCATCCCGACCCTGTTGGCGGTGTTCATAGGCAGAACCTCTCTTGGCTAGGCCGTGAGCCCGGCGATCACCTGGTCCCAGCCGATCGTCCGCACCCGCGCCTGCCCGGCGGCGCCCAGGGCCCGCGCCTCCTGGCGGTCGCGGAACAGCCGGTCGAGGCGCGCCCCGATCTCGGAGGGCGAGTCGGGAGAGCAGACGAAGCCGTTGACGCCGTCCTCGACGAGCTCGAGCACGCCGCCGGCGTCGGCGGTGGTGACCACCGGCTTGCCGGCCTTGAAGGCCTCCACCGTGACGTATCCGTAGTCTTCGTCGATGGGCGCGAAGAAGACGCCGCAGGCCCCCGCGAAGAGCTCCACCACCTCGCCGTCCTCCACCCACCCGAGCAGCTCGACCCGCTCCGCCACCCCCAGCCGCGCCGCCAGCTCGGCGAGCGCCTCGCGCTCGCGGCCGGTGCCGGCGATGCGGCAGCGCACCGCGGTCGTGGTGTGCTGCATGGCGCGGATCAGCAGATCGAAACGTTTCATTCCCTCCAACCGCCCGATGCCGAACACGTAGTCGCCGAGCTCACCGGGATGCAAGCGGGCGTCGAGCCGGGGCGGAGGGTAGAGCACCTCCGCCTCGACTTCGTTGTGGCGGCGCAGGCGGGCAGCGACGTTGCGCGAGATGGTGAACACCGACCGCGCCTCGCGCAGCGTGCGGCGGTCCATGTCGCGCACCATCTCGATCACCGCGCGGTCGCGCGGCGCCTCGGCGAAGTCGCTGTGCCGGGTACCGTGCAGGTCGTAGATCTGGCGCAGCTGGTGCACCAGCCACACCACCTTGTTCGGATGCTTGACCATGTAGGACGGGAAGCGGGTGGCGATCACCCGGTCGATCCGCTTGCCCGCCGCCACGCCCAGGTTGATCAGCCGCCATGCCAGGCAGCTCTTGAGGAGGTCCACGCGGGTGGGCCAGCCGAACGGCAGAGCGACCAGGTCGACCTCGAAGCCGCGCCGCACCAGCTCGTCGCGCAGCGATTCGCACAGCATCTCGGCGCCGCCGCGGGCGAACGGCACCTGGGCGTCGCAGATGCAGATGCGCTCGCCGCTCATCGCCGCGGCTCGCCGCGGCCGGGCGGCTCCGGCGCGGCGCCCACGGCGCTCGCGGTGATTGCCGTGTTCGCCTCGGCCCGCGTCTCCAGCTCGGCCACCAGGGCGGCCAGCACGCGCACCTCGCGCGCCGTGCGCTCCTGGGCCTCGGCGAGATCCTGCAGCATCCGCCCCGCCGCCTGGTTGAAAGCGTTCTGCTGCGCCAGGACCGGCCGGATGAACCACTTCAAGAGCAGGTGGAAGTACGCCCGGCGCGCACCGACGACCAGCTTGCCGAGACGCGGCCGGTGCGAGAAGGGCACCGGCTCCTGCACGTACTCGGCCGCCTTCACCGCCAGCAGCCCCTGGGCGAACCCCGCCGGGCCGCCCGCCGCCTCGAGGCTGCCCGGCAGGCCGCCCACCGTCGCCGCCTCCGCCTGCCGCTGGCGCACTCCCGAGCGCAGCTGCTGCAGGACCTCCGCGACCCGCGGATCGAGCTCGCCGCTCATGGCCGCCTCATGGCCGCCTCATGGCGGCCCCTCGAAGCCGAGGAACACGCCGAGGTTGCGCGTGTCCTGGCTCCTGGGGTCGCGGTGCGCCGGCACCACCCCGTCGGTCGAGGTGAGGACGAAGCGGTAGAAGTACTCCTCCGGCGCATCGGGGAAGAAGCCGAGATTGCGTGCCGCGAGGCGTAGCGGCAGGTCGACCGGCGCTCCCTGGCGCTTGGCGTCGCTGTCGAAGCGCACCACCGTCCGCTGGGCGCCGCTGTCGAGCGTCAGCTCGTTGACCTCGGAGAGCGAGTAGACCTTGAAGCGCAGGCGCTCGACCGGGACCGGCGACACCACGACCACTTCCGAGCGCGAGGCGCCGCGCACCCAGACGCCGCGGGGATGGCGCTCCTCGGCGTAGAAGCTCTGCTTCGGCACCACCCACACCCCGCCAGGCCAGGCGCGCAGGAAGTAGCCGGGGATCTTGGCGATCAGCGTCAGCTCGAGCGGCAGCGCCTGGAAGGTCGCGGCGCGCACGTGCGCCTGCAGGGTCGGCGCCGGCGCCAGCTGCATCAGCGGCACCGCCGCCACCGCCGCGGTCCACAGGCCGGCCGCGGCGAAGGGCAGCACCAGGCTCCGCCGCGCCGCGATCCGCCCGGGCAGGAAGAGCAGCGCCGGGTAGATCCCCGCGAAGTAGCGATTGCCGACGGCACCCATGCCGCCGTGGTAGTTGTTGGGCCGCATCACCAGCAGCACCAGGCAGTAGGCGGCGATCGCCGCCAGCAGCAGGTGCTGCGAACGGTCCCGCGGCCCGGCCAGGTACAGCGCCAGGGCGAACAGCGCGAACGGGAAGTACGGCAGCAGGCCGGTGTGCCTGCCGAAGACGAAGTAGCCGAGATCGTAGAGCAGCATGCGCGGCGTGGTCTCGACGCCCAGCGCCGACCAGGAGCCGTAGCTGGTGCCGCGGTACTCCGCCCAGAAGTCGCGCTGGCTCTCGAACGGATACTCGCTCTCGAAGGAGCGCCGCTGCACGCGCAGGTAGGGGCTATAGCTGCCGGTCAGGTGCCACTGCGCCGCGAACATCAGCGCCAGGCCGGCCAGCCCGGGCGCCGCGAACGCGAGCAGGCCGCGGAAGCGGCGCTGCCAGAGCAGGTCGATGCCGATCGGCGCCGCCAGCAGCCCGAGCGGCTCCTTGGAGACGAACCCGGCCGCCAGCACCAGCCCGGCAATGCCCAGCAGCGCCGGCTCGCGCCAGCTCCAGACCTGCCGCCGCCGCGCCACCTGCCAGATCAGCAGCGGGAAGAAGGCGCAGGCCATGTCGAACACTTCCGGCTGCAGCCAGAAGACGTAGCAGAACGCCGCCGAGGCGAAGAAGAAGCCGCCGAGGAAGAGACCGACGTGGCCGGTCTCCCGGCGCCAGAACCACCAGGCCGCCCACAGCATGGCGAGGAACAGCGCCATGTTGAAGACCACCATCCCCTGCACGCCGAAGACGGCATAGAAGGGCACCGCCGCCAGCGGATAGACGAAGGGCTTGCCGTAGCGCATCGTCTTGCCGCCGTCGCGGGAGGACAGGATCAGCCCGTTCGGACCCTGGTCCCAGATGCGATAGGCGCGATCGAGGTCGCGGCGGTCGTAGGCGAGGTCGTGATCGTGCCAGATGCTCTGGGTCATCATCACGTACGCGGGCTCGTCGGCGATCGGGCCGGGCGGGAAGTGCAGCTTGTAGATGGTCGCCGCAAGCCCCAGCAACAGCACGGAGACGCAGATGGCGGGGAGAGTTCGAGTGCGCATCGAAGTGGGGGTCGGGTGGTCGGATGGTCGGGTGGCGGTAAAGATACACTCTTCGTCACGGCCATGGCGATCACGGACCCCATCGCCCGCAGCGCCGCCGCCGCCCGCCGCGCCGCGCGGGCCGTCCTGCGCTGCTTCTCGCCGCGCCGGCTGGCGGCGACCGCCGCCTTCCTCGGCGGGCTGGCGCGCCAGATCCGGCGCCGCCGCGCCGAGCCGCGCCTCACTGTCGCGGTGGACATCGACTCGCTCTACGAGACCCTGACCGGCGTCGGCTGGTACCTCTACGAGATCCTCGAGCACCTGGCGCAGCGCGACGACCTGCGCCTGCGCCTCTATGGCCAGGCTCTGGCCCCCGCGGCCGCCGGTGCGGCCGCCGCCGCGCCGGGCGCCGCGCCGGGAGGAACGGGCGTTGCGGCGGCCCGTTCGCCCGCCACCGCCGGGCCGGCTCCCACCCTGGCTCCAACCGTCAAGCTCCCCGCCGGCCTGGCCATCGAGCACGTCACCTACGCCGCGCCCGACGGCCTGGTGATCCCGCCCTGGCGCGCCGACCAGTGGCTGCGGCGGGCGGCGCCGCTGCTGGTGGCCGCCGACCGCAACCGCGTCCTCTTCGGCCCGAACTTCCTGCTGCCGCCGCTCTTCCGCTTCGCCGCCGGCGCGCGCGTCGTGGCCATCCACGACCTCGCCTTCCGCCGGCTGCCGTGGGCGGTGCGGCCCGACACCGCGCGGGCGCTGGCCGAGAGTCTGGAGCGGACGCTGCTCGAGGCCGACCTGCTGCTCACCGACAGCCGGGCGGTGGCTGGCGAGCTGGCCGCGGCCGGCGTGGCGCCGGCGCGGGTCCGGCCGATCCATCTCGGGCCGGGACACCTGCCGCCGCCGAGCGTCCTCGCCGCCGCCTCGCCGCCGCCGGGCACCCCGGAGCGCTACGGCCTCTTCGTCGGCACGCTCGAGCCGCGCAAGAACCTCGCGACCCTGCTGACCGCCTGGCGCGAGCTGCGCGCTGACCGCGGTCGTGGCGGCGGCGGCGCCCCGCCGCTCCTGGTGGCCGGCCCGCGCGGCTGGCGTGCCCGCGACCTGTACCGGCAGCTGGCCGAGGCGGAGGGCGAGGGCTGGCTGCGCTACCTGGGCTACGTCTCGCCCACCGAGCTCGCCGCCCTCTACCGCGGCGCCACCGTGGTGGCGCTGCCGTCGCTCTACGAAGGCTTCGGCATGCCCGCCGTCGAGGCGCTCGCGGCCGGCGCGCCGCTGGTGCTCTCGGACCTGCCGGTCTTCCGCGAGGTGGCCGGCGACGCCGCCCTCTACGCGCCCGCCCGCCGCCCCGACCTCTGGCGCGACCGGCTGCAGGAGATCCTCGCCGACGAGACCCTGCGCCGTGACCTCGCCCACCGCGCCCGCCAGCGCGCCGCCCACTTCGACTGGCACCGCGCCGCCGCCGCCACCGCCGACGCCTGGCGCGAAGCGGCCGGCCCGCTGCCGTCGTCTTTTGACGAGGACGGAATAGTCCGCTCGAAGCGACGATTGAACGCCGCGACTGTCGTACCCTTGAGACCTGCCGGCTCGGCATAGACGTTGCAGCCGCCCTACGGCCGTGCAAGCTCTCCCCGGGCCCGCGGCCGATTTCACGCTGCCGGCCTCTCGACGCTCGCCTCTCTGCACGGACTCGGAGCGAGGACCTTCCTCGAGCTGCAGAACGTCCAGTTCTGGATCCTGTGAACGTATCATCGAGTATACCTTTCCCGCCTGAGGCTCGCCGTCCTTTCTGGCCGGCCCTTGTTGCCATTGCGGTGACGAGCTCCGTGCTCGTGATTCCCCAGGCAATCTGGGGATATGCGCCGACACACGACTTCGCATTTCACGTCAGGAACTGGATGGAGGTGGCAGGCCAGTGGCGCGAAGGCATTGTGCTGCCGAGTTGGTCAGCCCACGCGAACTTCGGCTATGGAGACCCGCGGTTCATCTTCTATCCGCCGATCTCCTGGTTGCTGGGTGGGGCGTGTGCGCTGGCGCTGCCCGCCAAGGTTGTTCCAGCAGTGTTCGTATGGGTGTCGTTGATGGTTGCGGGCATCTCCATGTTCTTTCTGTGCCGCGACCGGCTCGCGGACCGATATGCGGTGCAGGCGGCTGTCCTTTACCAGATCAACCCGTACGAGGTGGTGTTGATTTACAAGCGGATGGCAGCCGGTGAGCTGCTCGCCGCCGGTCTCTTTCCCCTGCTATTGCTGTTCGCCCTACGCATCGTTGGAGAGTCCGGCCCGAACGTTGCCACTCGGGAGCCGCGGCGGAGGTGGAACGCGGTCATCGCCTTTGCCGTAGCTCACGCTGTTGTCTGGCTCAGCAATCCGCCCGGCGCCGTCATTTGCAGCTACGCGCTGGCGTTCTTGTTCGTTGTTCTGGGCGCGTATGAACGCAGCCCGCGCGTGCTGGTCCGTGGCGCCGCCGGGCTGGTGATCGGGATGGCGCTTGCGGCGGTCTACATCGTCCCGGCAACCTGGGAGCAGCCCTGGGTCAACATCGCGTTCGCGCAGGCGCACCCGGGCCCCGAGGGCCTCGCGATCTCGCCGGATGGCCGCAGGTTTGCCTTCGCCGGCTTCTTTGTTCGCCCGATCCCGGCCAATACGCCGGCCAAGTCCATCATTGGGGTCGGGTTCACCAACCTGATGCTGGCCGCGGCGGCGTTGGCCGTGGCGCTGCGCCGGCCTGCGCGTCATCCGATGGCGTCGCGGGCGGTTGCGTTGTTGGCCGCCTTCGGTGCGGTGCTAACGTTGCCGATGAGCCTGCCGCTCTGGCTTTACCTGCCAAGAATGATGTTCGTGCAATTCCCATTCCGGTGGTTGTTCGTGGTGAACGCCGCGACCGTGTTCGTGCTGGCATTGGCAGCTCTGCCCGGGAAGAGCGCGAAGGTCCGTTGGGTCGTGCTGGCGGTTGGTGTCCTGGTAGGTCTCGTGCTGGTGGGCGTCTACGGCTCCGAGGGGCGGCCCGGGCGGGTGGAAGAGGTGCTGGCCATGACGGTGCGCGACGGCGGCTATGTGGCGGAGACTGCCTATTTGCCGCCAGGAGAGGCGCGGCACGCGGCCCCTAGGCGCTGGCGCGCCCTTGAAAGCGCCAGTCCTCAGGCAACCGCTGTCCGCCTTGTGCGACGGAATGCGCATACCGTGGTGTTCGACAGTGATGCGCGTGTCAGCACGACGGTTCGCTTGAACCTCGCCTGGTATCCTGCCTGGAGGGTGCGGATCAATAGGATCGCCGCAGCGCTGCTCGACGATCACGGCCAGGTTGCGGTGAAGGTTCCGGCTGGCACCAACACGATCGAGGTCGGCTTCGAGCGGACACGCGACCGGGACGTGGGCTCAGCGATTTCAATTCTCGCACTCATAACGGTTCTGGGTGTTTCTTGGAACCTTCGAAAGGGCCGCGTCGTGTCCTACACACCGCCGCCGTCAGGCCTCGACCACGTCGCCGGCGAGATCGATGCGGCGGCGGAGGCCGTGACGGCGCATGAAGTCCCGGACGTACCCGGGGCCACGCCCCCGGTACTGTTCGTAGAAGGGATTCCGGGCTGGCTCGTGGTGCACGGAGACGACCTCGGTGTAGCCCACACGGATCTTGCCCAGATGAGCGTAAAAGTAGGCAAAGTGCTCGCCCGACTTGAGCGAGGCGTCCCAGCCGTAACGCCGGAGGACTGCGGTCGGCGCGAGCATCTGCTGCGGCGCAAAGTCGACCCGGCGCACCGGCCCGACCTCGCCGCGCGATTCCCGCACGTACTCGACGCCGCCGTCGCGGGTCCGAAACAGCCCCCAGAACCCGGTGCTGTCGTCGACCCCCAGAACGTCGACCCGCGCAGCCTCGAGCAGATCCTCCGCCAGCCCCAGGTCCGTGTCATCGCCAAAGAAGCAGTCGTCGTCGCACGTGAAGGCGTACGCGGTGGCGGCCAGCCGGACACCGTGGTTCCGGCCCGCCGAGGCGCCGACGTCGAAGCCCACGTAGGCGTAGCGGATCGCCGGGTCGACCGCTGCGAGGTCGGCCAGGGCCCGATTGACCTCGCGGCTGTCGTCGACGATGACGACCGGGACCGCCGGGTAGCGCGCCCGGATGCTCCGGAGCAAGCGATCGACCATCTCGGGGCGCTCGAAGGTCTTGATCACGACGGTGGTGTTCCGCGGTGGTTTCATGCAGAGGCTTCCGGTACCCGAGATAAGGCTCTTGCGGCGACCCCGGCCGCCCGTCAGGTCTCCTGGGGGTCCGCCTCGAGGGCTGCCAGGTCGACGGCGACGCTCTTCGGCGCCCCGCGACCCCGCAGGCGGAGAACCCGCTCGCGCCAGCGCCAGGCCCTCGTCGCCTCCATGAAGCGGACGCGATCCCGCCAGCGCTCGACTTCGGCGTCGATGCTGCGATTCGCCGCGCGGAGCGCGCGCACCTCGGCCTCGGCGGCGGCCCGCGCCTGCATCGCCATGAGCAGCTGCGGCAGGCGGCGCAGGTAAACCGCCTCGTGCTTCCGCACGATCCGCTCCTGCAGGGGCGCTCCCACGTCGCCCTGCTCGCACCGCACGACCGTCGATCCGGGCCGTAAGCGGTGATCGAAGCTGAGCACCGGCAGATGCCGGAAGCACCAGCCCCGCTCGGCAAGCGCGATCCAGAGCTCCCAATCCTCCCAGGCGGGAAGCTCGCTGTCGTATCCCCCGCAGCTCTCCCAGGCCGCCTTCCTGAACAGCGCGCAGGCGGCGATGAAGTTGCCGCAGAGCAGCCGATCGAGGTCGAAGTCAGGCACCATGACCACGCCCGAGCGCAGACCGAAGGTTTCACGGTCGCCGTAGACCACCCCGACGTCCGGCTCGGCCTCGAGCAGCGCGAGCGCCGGCTCGACGAAGCCGGGCCGGAGGCGGTCGTCGGCGTCGAGCGTCAGGATGTAGCGCCCGCGGGCGCGGGCGATGCCCGCATTCCGGGCACCGGGCAATCCGACGCCCGGCAGGTCGAGGACGTCGAAGCCGACCTGCCGCAGCCGCTCCAGCACCTCGAACGTGTGCGCTTGGCGCGAGCCGTCGTTGACGAGGATGAGCTCGCTGCCCGGCGCGGCCGCTGCGACGCTCGCCACCGCCTCGACCAGGAGCTCGCCGAGGTCGCGGCAGGGAATGACGACCGACACCAGCGGCTTGACTGGCGGCACCGCGAGCGCCGACGCTGAGCGGGGACGCGGGGTCGTCCAGCCGTCCCGCGGCAGATCTGCGGCCGCCTGCAGTTCTCCGAAGAGCTGGTAGGTCGCGGGGCTGGTGGCCGCGACCAGGTCGACCAAGGGATCGGAGAGCGGCCGTGCGCGCAGTCCTTCCTCCCCGCGCAGGCGGATGAGCAGATCCCCGTCCAGCGGACAGCCGAGACGCGCGGCCAGGAGGTCGGCAAAGCGGTGAGGTGCGGCGAGCACGGCTTCGATCGCGACGAGCAGGGTCCGGCCCGGATGGCGGCGGCGGAACTCGAGGAGGCGGCGGTTGTAGAGGCGCCAGATGCAGCCGGCGTACTCGGGGCGGCGCAGGAAGACGTCCGCGCCGACGCGCTGGATGGCGTCGGCGACGTCCCAGGGGGCCCGGTACACGAAGAGGTACCCTGGCGCCGCGCCGGCCTCGGCTGCCAGCCCATCCCAGAAGTCGAGCACCAGCGTGGTGCGCGGATCCTTCCAGCCCCAGCGGCGGCCTTCCCGGCGCGCGGCCAGCAGCTCGCGGGCCGCAGCCCGCACGCCGGCCGCCGGGCCTTCCTCCCAGTGCTCGGTCTCGGTCCAGCCCCAGTCGCGATGCCCCGGCGCGTCGTCGGTCGAGGCGAGCATCAGCCGTCGATTGAGGGCCAGGAAGTCGCGGTCCTCGAAGTAACCGCGCGGATTGTTGGCGTCGGGCTCGACCAGCCGCGTTCCCATCGCGACGCCGGCCGCGGCCAGAACGGAAGCCAGGTAGGAGGTGCCGGAACGGTACATGCCGGCGACCACGATCGGCGAGGCGCGGAAGGTTCCCGAGGTGGAGTCCGACGTCGACGGGATGTGCATGGATCGCGGGCATTTTAGCGCAACGGCGGCGGCGAGGAGTTACGATCGAGCCAAGGCCCGATGCTAAGATGACTTCGTGACCCTCACGACGAAGGGTGGCCTGGCACCGCGGAGCTCGCTTGCGGTTGCCGGCCCGCGGCCACGTCTCCTGGCCGCCATGGCGGTGGTCGCTCTGTTCCTGGGCATGCCGGCGGGCTGGGCGGCGGCCCCCGCGGGGGACGGCGCTCCGGCGGCGATGGCCTCCGCGGTGCTCCTTGGCACCGTGCGCGACAGTGCTGGCGCTCCCGTGGCTGGCGCCAGAGTCCGCATGCGGAGTTACCACACCGCGGGAGGCTGGCTCGACGGCACCACCGACGCCCAGGGGCGCTTCCGGCTGGAGGGCCTCGAGCCGGGCGACTTCCTGGTGTGGGTCGAGTTGGGGCCTTTGATCTCGACCCACGGCCAGGTGATCGCCGTTGCGGCGGGCGACAACCGCCACGATCTTCCATGTCCCCGGCGCGAGATCCGAGGGCGCGTGCTGTCAGCCGCGGGCCGTCCGGTGGCTGGCGCCCGGGTCGTGCTGGCTCGCGGCGGAGGGACGTCGGCCACGCTGAAGACGGACCCCGAGGGCAGCTTCGCTTTCCTGCTCCTGGACGGCTGGTACTCCCTCTTGGTCGATGCGCCCGGCTTCCGTCCGCACGAAGGTGCCGCGCCGCTGCGCGTTCACGGCACCTCCCGCACCGTGGAGATCCGGATGCAGCCTGCCGCATCGACCAGCGGCAGGGAGACGGCGATCACTGGCCGGGTGACGGGCCTGTTGCCCGCGGAGATGGCAGATGCGGAGGTCCTCGCCTACCCGCCGGGTAGCGACGGCTTCACCCGTGCTTCCGCCCTCGATTCCACGGGCCGCTACCGCATCGAAAATATCGAGCTCCCCGGCCAATGGAGCCTGATCGTCGAGACCCGCTCGAGGAAGATCCAACGGCTGGTGAACGTCCCTCCCGATCATGCCGGCAGGGAGGTGGGGGCCGTCGACCTCGCCTTTCCGGAGTGCTTCGCGGTGAGTGGCCGGGTGCTCAACGCCGACGCTTCGATCGGCGACTTCGACCAGCTCGCGTTCGACGATCCCCGCCAAGCAGGCTCGCAGTCGACCCGCGTCGGCCCGCGGGGCAGCTTCTCGATCGCACTGCCGAGCGGGACCTTCCATGTCGCCGCGGCTCACTCGGGCGACGCCTCGCCGGACATCCTGGCAAGGGTGCCGCTGGTGGTCGACGGCAAGCCGCTGCAGGGAGTCGAGATCCGCCTCGATGCCACGGGGGTCATCGCCGGGCGGATCCTCGGTGCCGGTCCCGGTGCTCGCATGGAAGGCCTCACCGTGCGGGCCTTTCAGGGCCATCTGGCCAAGGATGGCGAGGTCGGCAACCTCGGCCAATACGAGATCGACGGGCTTCCCCCAGGGCCTTGGGAGGTCACGGCCTGGTCAGGGGTCGGCGACATCACCAGCGCGACGGTGCGCCTGCCGGAGGACGCTTCGAGGGCGTCCCTCGACCTGTCGTTTCGGCCCGGCCCGCTGACCCTCTCCGGCCGGCTCGCCGGGTTCGATCCGGCAGCGACCTACATCGTCAGAATCCTGCGCCAAGACAGCCGCGACGCGACTCACCTCTTCGCGGTGGAACACGACGGCACCTTCTCCCGGTCCGGGCTGGCGGCGGGAACCTATCGCGTGGAGGTCGAGGACTCCGCCATGCCCCGGCCGCTCTACGCCGGCACGGTGGATCTCCGGTCCGATCGCTCGCTGGTTCTCAATCTCTCCATCCCGCCGTGAGTCGTCGGGCGTCTCGCGCCTTCCTCTGGCGACGTCCGGCAATGAGCACCCTCGAACGAGCCCGGCGCTGGGCCTCGGCGGCCAGGCAGGCGCTGCGCCGCGCGGCCCCGCGGCAGCGGGTTCCCGCCCCCGGCGAGCCGCCGCGCCATCGCCGGTACCTGAGCGACCAGCCCGAGCGCATGGAGGCCTACCTGCGGGGGGCGCGCGAGTACGTCTCCCGCCTCTCCGGCGAGAACCGCGCCTGGCTCTACCGCAAGCCGTTCGACGTCAGCACCGGGCATCCCGCCTTCTTCGACGAGATGTACGGCATCATGAACCTGCTGCGCGCGATGGCCATCACCCCCCGTGGCAGGGTCCTCGAGGTGGGCAGCGGCCCCGGCTGGGTGACCGAGATTCTGCTGGCCCTGGGCTACGACGTGGACGCGGTCGAGCCCAGCGCCGACATGATCGCCATCGCCCGGGAGCGGGTCGAAGACGCCCGCCGGCATTACCACCTGGGGGACTCCCCGCGCGCCGAGTTCCACGCCGAGCCGCTGGAGACCTGCTCTTCTCTGTCCGGCGACTCCTTCGACGCCGTCGTCTTCCACGCCGCCCTGCATCACGTCGTCGACGAGGAGCAGGGCCTGGGCCAGTGCTTCCGCCTGTTGCGGCCCGGGGGTGTGCTGGGGGTGAGCGAGGGTGCCTGGGTCCCCGGCGACCGCTACTGGGAGGAGAAGCTCGACGCGGAGATGCGCCAGTTCGGGACGCTCGAGAACCCCTTCACCGCGGAGTACCTGGACTTCCTCCTGCGGCGGCTCGGGTACGTGGACGTCCGGCGCCATTACGCCATCAACGGTCTGTTCCCGGTCGAGATGGGGGACTGCACGATCGCCAAGGCAGCGTCCTACCGGCCCTGGGACGGCAACAACCTGACCGCCCGCAAGCCCGCTCCCTATGCCGCCACGACCCTCGACCCCGGCGCCCGCACCGAGGCTGCGATCGAGGTGCTGGAGAGCGCCCTCGATCGCGCCGCGGGCATCGCCCGCCTGAAGGTCCGCCTGGTCAATCGCGGCGACACCGCCTGGCTGGCCGAGAGCCGCGGCGCGGGCTGGGTCTCCATCTCCCTGCGCCGCGGGGAGCCGGGGAGCCCCGGGTTCCTGGAAGGAGAGTCGCGCCATCGCCTGCCGCGCACCCTGCCGCCCGGCGAGGAGGTCGTGCTGGACCTCGCGTTCCGCCTGCCCGCCGGCTCCTTCGAGGACGCCTGGCACCTCGACCTGGTCAACGAAGACGTCTTCTGGTTCTCATCGCGGGGAACCCGCGCCGCGGCCGTGCGCTGGCAATGACGCCCAGCCGGCCAAGCCCGCCAACGAGCCTGCAGGAGTCTCGCGGCCTCGGGTGGCTGCGTAGGTAGTACTATTACGATGGCCATCTTCCCTGAGCGGGAGGCTGGTTATCGCAGGAGAACGGTTATGTGCCAGCGCGCCATCCTTCATCGCCTCGTCGATTCTCTTCCCGAGGAGGACCTGACGACTGCGGGCCGGCTGCTCCTTGGCCTGACCATGACCGCCGACCCCGTCGAGCGGGCCCTGCTCCTGGCGCCGCTCGATGACGAGCCCGATACGGACGACGACGATGGCGGCCTGACCGAAGCACGCCGCGAGCTCGCCCGCGGCGAGGGGATCTCCACGGAGGAGCTCGAGCGAGAGCTCGAGGTGGAATGAGTGGATCGCCGGAGCGAGCGGCGGCGACCCGACCGAGGCACGCCGCGAGCTCGCCCGCGAAAAGAGGATCCCCATGGCAGATCTCGTCCGCCTCGGGTGAGCCGTGAGGTCCGCTGGCTACCGCGCGCTCGGCGAGACCTGAAGAGACTTGATCGACCCATGCGGCGCCGCGTAGTCGACGCGGTAACGCACTTCGCGCAGACCGGAGAGGGCGACATTTTGCGTTTGGCTAATGTCGAGCCCGCTGAGTACCGCCTGAGAGTGGGCGATTGGCGCATTCGCATTACCCGTGACGACGAGCACTTGCTGGTGCTGCGAGTGTTGCATCGTGGGAAGGCGTACCGCTAGCGCCCCTTGGCCCTTCCTCTTCCACCTTGGCCGCCGCCATGGCAGAGCGCTACTACCAGGCTGGCCGGTAAACTGCACCGGCCATGCCGCCACCCCTTCCGGCCGCCGCCGCTTCGCCGGTCCCCATGGGAGACACCGCCGCAGGCCCCGCGCGCCGGCCCAGGGTCGCCATCGACCTGCGGGCGCTGGTGCCGCTGCCGACCGGCATCGGCGTCTACACCCGCTCGCTGGCGATCGCCCTGGCGGCCCGCGGCGGCATGCGCTACCTCGGGGTCGCGCACCAGCCCCC
>DATDGZ010000375.1:0-5212 GCA_036521795.1 Thermoanaerobaculia bacterium
GGGCGCGCTCGTAGATCTGCCGGTTGGCGAGGGCGATCGCCTCGCGCACCAGGCGCGCGGAGCCGGTGGTGCGGCGCGAGAGGCGGGCGCGGAGCACCTCGAGCGCGGTCTCGGCCGCGACCTCGCCGGCCGACTCGCCGCCCACGCCGTCGATCACCGCGAAGATCCCGAGGTCGGGCTCGCAGAGCACCCGGTCCTCGTTGTTCGCCCGCTCGCGGCCGGGGTCGGTGGCCGCGGCTGCCAGCAGCGGGCGCGACCTGGTCATCGCAGGCTCACGGTCGCGCTGCCCGCGACCCCGAAGCACGCCCCTGCCGTCGCGGTCACCGCCGTCTCAACCCTTCCCACGGCGCTCGGCGACCGCTGCCCAGGCGAGGATCGCCACCGCGGCGCACAGCGCGGCGAGCAGCGGCAGGCGGGCCAGGAAGAGATGGGTCAAGGCTAATGTCCCGCTCGGTTCATTCGCATACTACTCACCGGCCCTCTGCGTCCCTGGCTGCGTTGCGCCTCCTCGACATAGGTTCGACTATGCCTCGTCGGCGGCGCCTTGCCAGGAACGCAGATCGCTCGGCGATTAGCATGCGAATGAGCCGAGCGGGCCATTAGACGGTCCTTTCGAAGTCGAGGAAGACGATGCCGGCTAGGCCGATGCGGGCGCGGTCGGGAAGGTCGGTCCAGCAGTCGCGGTCGCGCTCGCCCTCTCCCGATCCCTCGAGGCTGGGGGGCAGGGGCTTGCCGTTGACCGTGGTGCCGAGCTTGGAGAGGTCCTTGATGCGGAAGGCCCCGCTCTCCGGCGCCCGCCGCAGCCGGGCATGCTCGCGCGAGACGTCCAGCGAGGTCTCGAGGCGCAGGTCGACCCAGACGTCCGGCGCGTCGCGTCCGATGACGATCTCGTCCTTGACCACCCAGAAGTCTCGCTGCCCCGAGTCGTCCTTGTAGGCGATGCGGGCGTAGGCCGCCGCGGCGTCCGCCGTCTCGCGCCGGGTGGTGCTGCGGCCCAGCCGGCGGGTGGTCGAGATGCGGTGAGTGGGCGTCCCCGACCCGTAGCCGGCGGCGGCCTGCTGCGCGAACTCGGAAACCACCTGGACGTCGCCCGGCTCCAGGGCGCCGTTCGGATCCTCCTGGAAGCGGATGAACCAGCGTCCCTCCGCCGAGACCACGCGCGGCGCGCGGGGGTCGCCGCCACGGCCGGCCGCCGCGCCACCGCCGCGGCCAGTGCCGCCGGTGCCGTCTTCTGCCGCCGCACCCCGCTCACCGCGGCCGCGGCGCCAGGCGCGCAGCGGCGCGAGCAGCCGGTGGGTGGCCGTCGAGGTGCCGCGGTTGAGGCGCGCCAGCTCGCGCTCCAGCAGCTCCTTGGCCTCGGTCTCCAGCTCGCCGAAGATGGTGCGCAAGCGCTCGTAGTCCGCGCTGTGCAGATAGACCTGGTAAAGGCTGGGGGCGATGGTCTTGGTGACCAGCGGCTCCAGGCTGCTCCGCATGTTCTCCGCCACGGCCAGGATGACGTCCCGGCCGGTCGCGCGCTCCTGGATCAAGGCAACCCTCCCGGCCAGCGCCCCGGGGCGCGGCGATCCCGCTCAAGTATATCCGGCGGCCCCGCGGCAGGAGGGCTCGATCCCCGTGCGGCGACCCACCACCCATTCGGCCGTTGCCGGAGACTAGACTACGTCGGCGCCGTGGAACGGGTTTCCCGCGGGCCTCCTGGCGCCCTCACGCCACCTCGAGCACGAGCTTGCCGAAGTTCTCGCCCCGGAAGAGCTTGAGCAGGGCGTCGGGGAAGGTCTCGAGGCCCTTGACGACGTCCTCCCGCGACTTCAGCTTGCCGGCGGCCATCCAGCCGGCCATCTCGCGCGCCGCCTCGGCGTAGCGGTCGGCGTAATCGAAGACCAGCATGCCCTTCATGCTGGCGCGCTGGACCAGCAGCGCCAGGTAGTTGGACGGGCCCTGGGCCGGCCCGGTGCGGTTGTACTGCGAGATGGCGCCGCAGATGACGATGCGGGCGCCGCGGGCCAGCCGGGTGAGCGCGGCGTCGAGGACGTCGCCGCCGACGTTGTCGAAGTAGACGTCCAGGCCGCGGGGACAGTGCTGCCGCAACGCTTCCTTGACGTCCTCCGCCTTGTAGTCGATGGCGGCGTCGAAGCCGAGCTCCTGCACGATGAAGCGGCACTTCTCGGGGCCGCCGGCGATGCCGATGGCGTGGCAGCCCTTGATCTTGGCGATCTGTCCGGCCGCCATGCCCACGGCCCCCGCCGCGCCCGAGACCACGACGGTGTCGCCCGCCCTGGCCTGGCCGGTGTCGAGCAGGCCGAAGTAAGCGGTCAGGCCGGGTACGCCGAGAGCGCTCAGGTAGACCGGCAGCGGCGCGAAGGCCGGGTCGACCCTGAACACCCCCTTGCCGTCGACGACCGCGTACCGTTGCACGCCGAGCATGCCGGTCACGTGATCGCCGGGCGCGAACCCGGGATGACGGGACGAGATCACGCGCCCGGCGCCACCGGCGCGCATCACCTCGCCGATCCCGACCGGCGGCGTGTAGGACTTGGCTTCGTTCATCCAGCCGCGCATCGCCGGGTCGAGGGAGATGTACAGCACCTCGACCAGCAGCTCACCCTCGCCGGGCTCGCGCACCGGCTCGGCGCCATAGGTCCAGTCGCCGCGCTGCGGCAACCCGACCGGGCGGCTGGCAAGCCGGAAGCAGTGATTGACGAGGCTCATGGGCGAAGAGCTCCGGACGTGACGCCGGCGGGCCGCCGGCGGGTCGACCGAGTTTATTCGAGCCCCAGTTCGGCCGCCAGCTCGGCACTGACCAGCACGCGAATGCCGTGGCGGAGCAAAGAGGTGAAGTGGCGGCGGTTCTCGGTGACCACGAGCTGCGCACCAGCCATCCGAGCGACCTCGGCGATGTGCGCGTCGTAGATCTTGCCGCCTGCCGTCCCCCCTCCTGCGGCCGCCACCAGGAACGCTTCTCGGCGCTCCGCCGGCAGGTCCTGCACCGAGAAGCGCGCGAAGACCTCTTCGCGCAGGAACCGCACCGCGATCTCCGGCTCGAGACGGTACTCTTCGGGTAGGCGCGTGGTCACCGAATAGAGCTCGAGGCAGCAGTGCCAAGCGGTCAGTGGGCACTGGATCCGGCCTTCGGCGACCGCATCCATGAGCAGCTGGGGGTGATGCGAGCCGCGGCCGAATTCGATCAGACCGGCGAGGAGGACGCTGGTGTCGAAAAAGACGCCCTTCAGACCGGCCACCGTTCCCTTTCCTCTTCGATCAACTTCGCCACGTCGATTTCCACCCGCTCTGCTTTCCCGGCGCGGGGACGGGCGACCAGGCGGTTGCCGCGCCGCACCACCTCGGGACCGGCCACCGCGCGAACGAGACGGACGGCGAAGCCCTCGATCACCACCTCGAGCTCGGTGCCGGCGGTAAGGCCGAGGCGCTTGCGCACTTCCGAGGGGATGACCACGCGTCCTGCCCTGTCAATGGTGGCTATCATGGACAGATTATACCATGCGCTTGGTCGACGGCTTGGGTGGTGGCCGGCGAAAGCGACTTCGTTAAAGATTACAGGGTCCGGCGGATCGGTCGGTGGGGAGCTCGAGACGGGGTGCCGACATCCGTTGGCCGGCGGAGCTTCGTGTCAGCGCAGCCAGTCTTCGAGCTGCACGCGGCCGCCGGTCGCGGCATCGCGGTACTTGACGATCACCGGCGTGTAGAGGGCGAGGCCCCACTCGCGGCCCATGCCGCGGGTGACGGCGCGCGAGCCCGGCACCACCACCGCGCCGGCCGGGATGACCAGCGGGCCGTCTTCGGAGGCGCGGTGGATCGTCTCGCGCACCAGGTCGTAGACCGGGGTCGAGCGGGTGAGAATGGTGCCGGCGCCGAGCACGGCGCCGCGCTGGATCACCGACCCCTCGTAGACCCCGCAGTTGCCGCCGACGAGGACGTCGTCCTCGACGATCACCGGCAGCGCGCCGACCGGCTCGATGACTCCGCCGAGCTGCGCCGCCGCCGAGAGATGGACGCGCCTGCCGACCTGGGCGCAGCTGCCGACCAGGGCATGCGAATCGATCAGCGAGCCGTCGCCGACCCAGGCGCCGGCATTGATGTACATCGGCGGCATGCAGGTGACGCCGCGGCCGAGGAAGACGCCGTCGCGGATCGCCGAGCCACCCGGCACCAGGCGCAGGCCGTCGCCGGGCTCGATGCGGCGGAGCGGATAGGTGTCCTTGTCGAAGAAGGGGAGCCGCGGCCCATCCGGCGCGCCGACCGTCACGTCGACGATGCGCCCGAGGCGGAAGCCCAGCAGCAGCCCCTGCTTGACCCAGGGGTTGACCCGCCAGCCCCAGGGCGACGCCGGGTCGGGCTCGGCGGCGCGCGCCTCGCCGCGGTCGAGCGCCCGCCGGAAGCGCGCCAGCAGCTCGAGATGCTCGGGCTCGGCCGTAGCCGGCGGATCGCCGAACAGGCGTTCGATGCGGTCGCGCAGGCTGGCGAGCTCGCCGCCGTCGACGGGGAGGGCCATGCCGCGCCCCGCGGTCAGCCCGCGATGATCGCCGGCGTCGCCGGCGTCGCCTGGATTGCCTGGGTCGCCTGGATTGCCGGGGTCGCCTGGGTCGCCGGCACCTCCCGGCGCTCCCCGGCCGCCGCGGCGTCGAGCATGCCGAGCTCGGCGAGCACGGCCTCGATCTTGGCCAGGCTCTCGGGGCGCGGCAGCACCGCCGGCAGGCGGTACGCCGGCTCGAGCAGCCCGAGCAGGCCGAGCGCTGCCTTGGCCGGCCCCGGATTGGACTCGATGAACATCACCTCCATCAGCTTCTGCAGCCGCCGTTGCAGCACCCGCGCGCCGGCGAAATCGCCTTCCAGCGCCAGGGCGGTGAGCCGCGCCATCTCGCCGGGGACGACGTTCGACACCACGGAGATGATGCCTGTGCCGCCCAGCGCCACGACCGGCAGCGTGACGGCGTCGTCGCCGCTCAGCACGGCGAAGCTCTCGGGCACCAGGACGAACAGCGAGGCGATCTGCGAGAGGTTGCCGGAGGCCTCCTTGACCGCCACCACGCGCTCGATCTTCGCCAGGCGGGCGAGGGTCGCCGGCTCGACGTTGGTGCCGGTCCGCCCCGGCACGTTGTAGACCACGATCGGCAGCCGCGTGGCGGCGGCGATCTCGCGATAGTGGGCGACCAGCCCCTCCGGAGTGGGCTTGTTGTACGGCGGCGTCACCGTC
>DATDGZ010000376.1:0-21318 GCA_036521795.1 Thermoanaerobaculia bacterium
AGGGGTGTTACGCGGGGGGCGGTGGACTTTGTTGGCCTCGCCCAAAGCTCGGGGGGAGGAGGGTCCGCGAGCGCCCCGGCCCGGGGACCTCTGCCTCTTCGGCGACCCTGCCGGCGCCGCCTCCAGAGCCGGAGCCGGGCCTGATCGCTCGGCTACCCTCCCTCCGGTCGTCCGGTGTTGGTGCTACCCACCCGTGGCGCCCTGTTGGTCGTGGTGGACCGGTACCGATGCCTACGGCGGGTTGGCCCAAGCTCTCAGCCGCCGATCTCCATGAAGCTGACGAGGTTGCCGTAGTCTCCCCTGGCCAGCATGTGCTCGGCGGGCTTCTCTTGGAGGACGCGGAGGATCTCGGTCTCGAGGGCCTCGGCGGAGTCTTCGCCCAGAGCCAGGAGATGGCGGAGGGGGTAGACGCGGTCGGCGAAGAGGCAGAGGCGGAGCTCGCCTCGCGAGGTGAGGCGGAGGCGGTTGCAGTCGGCGCAGAAGGTGTGCGACAGCGGGGTGATGAAGCCCACGGCTCCCTGGGCGCCGGCGAGCTGGTAGGCGGCGGCGGGTCCGGTGCGCGGGCCGGCGTGCTCTGGATCGAGCGGGAGGAGCTTGCCGAAGCGGGCTTCGATCCGCTGCTTGACGACGTCGCTCGAGACGTACTCGCCGGGCTGCAGGTGACGGTTGCTGGCGGTTGGCATCATCTCGATGAAGCGCACCGAGAGCGGGCGGTCGAGGGTGAGCTCGACGAGGCGGTCGACGTCTTCGAGGTTCTGGCGCGACAGCAGCACGGCATTCAGCTTGACCGGCGAGAAGCCCGCCGCCAGCGCCGCCTCGACGCCGTTCCACACCGCTTCGAGGCTGCCGCGCCTGGTGATGGCGCGGAAGCGCTCGGCGTCCAGGCTGTCGAGGCTGATGTTGACGCGGTCGACGCCTGCCGCGCGCAACGGCTCGGCGAGGCGCGCCAGCTCGGTGCCGTTGGTGGACAGCGCCAGGTTCTCGACGCCCGGCAGCGCCTTGACGCGGCGGGCGATCTCCACGATGTCCTTGCGCACCAGCGGCTCGCCGCCGGTCAGCCGCACGCGGCGGATGCCCAGCCGCACCAGGGCGCCGACGATCGCCTCGATCTCTTCCGGACGCAGGAAATCGCGGTCCCCGAAGGGGAAGTCGGCGTCCTCGGGCAGGCAGTAGGTGCAGCGCAGGTTGCAGCGGTCGGTGACCGACACCCGCAGGTAGGTGAGCCGCCTGCCGAAGGCGTCGGTCAGCGGGTGGGGGTCGTGCTCCGCGCCTGAAGAGAGCGATGAGGGCGGCGGGACCGGCCGGGTTGACCCCCTCAGGCCCCTCGGGTCCCTTGAGCCCCTCGGGCGCTCGGGCGTCGCCTGGTGATTAGGCCCGGGGTGCTCGTCGAGAATGTGCAGTCCTCGCGAGGTGGGTCGCGCGGCGGCGGCGGCGATCTCTGGGTGGCTCGGGTGGCTCATGATCCCTGGCATCCCTAGGACGCTCGAGCCACACCGAAGAGAACACGGCGAAGAGCAGGACACTGTCCTTCGCGGCCCGCCTTTCCAAGCACGGGAGGCGGTCCGGTTCCCCGGGCCACCCTGTCGGCCTGCTCCCCCGCCGCTGGCCGGGTAGGGTGGGGCAGGCTCGGTGGGCCTGATTTCATTGTACGCCCGGCGGCGTTTGATTCCAAGGCACTCTGTTCGTAGAATCAGGCCGCCCTCCGCAGAGCCCTGGCGACTGCCATCGTCCTGCGCGCGCCGCTGATGATCACCGGTTACAACACCGACGTCCGCCACCAGGAGGTCGTCTTCCACGTTCAGACCGAGGACAAGGGAGCCGCGAATCCCTTCATCGAGAGCCTCGTCTACGTCGGCGGCCAGGTGCTCGCCAGCAAGCGGGCCAACTACGCGGACCTGCTGGCGGAAGGGCGCGACGAGAAGGAGATCATCGCGCTCATGGACCAGCAGCATCGGACCATGATCGCCGCCATCCGCCACGGCAAGTTCGACGCCAAGCTGGCGGCGCTCGGCCGCCCGAAGACCTCGCCGATGCCGGTGATCGAGCAGGTGCCCGCCGCTGGCGCATATCTGCCGCCGGCGGCCGGGATTGCTGGCGGCGCCACTCCCGTGCCCGCCGCCAGCGCCGCCAGCGCCGCGAGTGCCGCCGGCGCCCCCAACCGTGCGCCAACCCCCCGTGGCGTGCCGGTTCAGCCACCGCCCGGCGAGCGCACGCTCGACCAGGTCATCCTCGAGTACTTGACCAACGAGGCCGACCAGGAGCAGCTGGTGCTGGTGCTCGAGAACGAGGCGGACCTCGGCCTGGGCCGTCGCGCCAGCCTGGCGCTGCGCACCAGCTCGAGCAAGAGCGGCCTGCCGATCGCCGGCGCCCAGGTGTCGGTGCGCATGATCTCGACGATCGCCGAGCCGCGCGTCCTGGCGGTCGGGCGCACCGATGAGCAAGGCGGAGTGCCACTGCGCTTCGAGATCCCGGCGCTCGACCGTGGCACCGCCGCCCTGATCATCAGCGCGGTCAGCGCCATCGGGCGCGCCGAGCTCAAGCACCTGCTCTGAGCTGGCCACGAGACCGCATGGCGCTGCCACCGTCGTCGCCGCCGCCGCCGGCGCCGCCCCGTCTCGCTCTCCTGCTCAATGGCGAGCCGCACGAGGTCGCCGCGGACGCGACCGTCCTCGACCTGGTGACCGGCCTGGGCCGCGACCCGCGCACCGTGGCGGTGGAGCGCAATGGCGAGCTGGTGCCGCGCGCCGCCTTCCCGGCGACCCGCTTGGCTGCCGGCGACCGGCTCGAGGTGGTGCATTTCGTGCAGGGCGGTTGCCGATGAGGAGGAGAAGGGAGCGCTCGGGTAGCGTCCAGCCAGGACACTACCCATGGGCCCATGGGCCCCCCGGTGTTGTCACCCGGCCGCTTCTTTGAGTATGATCCCGGTCGACCAGGGCCGCTAGCTCAATTGGCAGAGCAGCAGACTCTTAATCTGCGGGTTCTAGGTTCGATTCCTAGGCGGCTCACCACTCCCTTCGACCTCATTCCATCCTCCGTCGATCGACCGCTCGATTGCTCGACCGGCTCAGGGGGACGGATGGACCACACGCGAAAGTGGCGGAACTGGTATACGCGCTAGACTTAGGATCTAGTCCCGAGTGATCGGGTTGGGGGTTCGAGTCCCCCCTTTCGCACCAATCCGGGGGTTCTGGACAGCGCAATGAGCGTGGTCTTATCGATGCAGGACGTAGGCCCCTGGCGTAAGCAGCTCACCGTCGAGGTGCCGGCGCCGGCGGTGGAAGCCGAGACCCAGCGCGTCGTCCGCGAGTACGGGCAGCGCGTGCGGATCCCCGGCTTCCGCCGCGGCAAGGTGCCGTCCGAGCTGGTCCGCCGCCGCTTCGCCAAGGACATCGAGCGCGAGGTGATCGACCGCCTGCTGCCGCGCTACTGGCGCCAGGCGCAGGCGGAGAGCGAGATCGAGCCGCTGCTGCCGCCGGAGGTCGACGAGGTCCGCGATCTCGAGCCCGGCGGGCCGTTGACCTTCGTCGCCACGGTCGAGACCCGTCCGAAGGTCGAGCTCGGCAACATCCACGACTTCCAGCTCCCCGACCCCGAGATCGAGCCGGGCGAGCTCGACGTCGACAAGGCGCTCGACGACCTGCGCGTACGTTTCGGCGAATGGGTCCCGGTCGAGCGGCCGGCGGCGCGCGGCGACCTGGTCAGCACCCAGATCACCGAGCTCCCGGAGAAGCAGCCGGACACCCCGGAGAACCAGGAGAACCCGGAGACCGCCGCCGCCGCCGGCGCCGCCAGCGCCGCCGGCGCCGACGCCCCGCCCGGCACGGTGGGCCCCAAGGTGGAACCGGTGGAGTTCGAGGTCGGCGACGAGCGGGTCTGGGAGGAGCTCTCCCTGGCCGTCTCGGGCCTCGCGGCCGGCCAGGAGGCGCCGTTCACCCGCGAGGGCGGCGCCGAGCCGCCCGCGCCTGCCGGCGGGCACGGCGGGCAGCCGGACGCCGCCGCAACCGGCGGAGCGCCGCGGCGTTTCAAGGTACAGGTGATCGCCGTCAAGGAGCGCGAGCTGCCCGCCCTCGACGACGAGCTCGCGGCGCGCGTAAACCCGGAGTTAGGGGGGCTCACCGCGCTACGCGAGCTGGTCTCCCGCCGCCTGCGCGAGGCCCGCATCGAGGAGCGCGCCGAGCAGCGGCAGCGGGCGCTGCTCGACCAGCTGCGGGAGCGCCATCCGATGGAGCTGCCGCAGGGGGTGGTGCAGCGCGAGGTGGAGCACCTCGCCAGCGACTACGCCGAGAGCCTCGCCCGCCGCGGCGTGCGGCCGGAGCAGGCGGGGCTCGACTGGCAGCGGATCCGCGAGGAGATGCGGCCGCTCGCCGAGCGGCGGGTGCATGCGCGGCTGCTGCTCGACGCCGTCGCCGACGCCGAGCCGGTGGTGGTGACCGACGAGGAGCTCGAGCGCGCCCTGGCGATCCTGGCGCGAGCGCAGAAGACCACCACGCCGGCGCTGCGCAAGGCGCTCTACGAGAACGGCCGGCTGGCGCCCTTGCGCGAGCAGCTGCGGCGCGACAAGACGATGCGGCACCTGCTGGGCGAGTCGCATCCTGACGATGGCGGCGATGCCGCCGAGACCGCCCATGCCGATGGCGCCGCGGCGGTCACGGATACCACCCCCGAGCATGCGTGACTCGGGTGTGGTGCCTCGGGGCCGCCAAGAGCGGTGGGCACACTAGTATAGAAGTCAGGACCGCGGAAGGAGAATGGACCGAGAATGCTGATCCCGATGGTGGTCGAACAGACGAGCCGGGGCGAGCGCGCCTATGACATCTACTCGCGCCTGCTCCGGGACAACATCATCTTCCTGGGCCGGCCGATCGACGACGACATGGCGAGCCTGATCATCGCCCAGATGCTCTTCCTGGAAGCCGAGAACCCCGAGAAGGACATCTCCCTCTACATCAACTCGCCCGGCGGCTCGATCAGCTCCGGGCTGGCGATCTACGACACCATGCAGTACATCAAGCCCGACGTCTCCACCTACTGCGTCGGGCAGGCGGCCTCGATGGCGGCGGTGCTGATGGCCGCCGGCACGAAGGGCAAGCGGACGCTGCTCCCGAACAGCCGCATCCTCATCCACCAGCCCTGGCTGTCGGGGCTGCAGGGGCAGCAGTCCGACATCGAGATCCATGCCAAGGACATGTGGATGATGCGCGACCGCATGGACGAGATCCTGGCGTACCATACGGGCAGGACCAAGGAGGAAGTCCATCGCGACACCGAGCGGGACCGCATCCTGGCGGCGCCGGAAGCCCTGGCCTACGGCCTCGCCGACCGCGTGATGTCCCGGCGCGGTCCGTCCGGCACCGGTCCGGGCCCGGGTCCGATCGGCGCGGTGGGGCCGAGCGGCGCCATCGGTCCCGCGGGTCCGATCGCCCCTGCCAGCGCGGGACAGCCGTCTCCCGGCGGGCACGGCGGCCGTTCAGCGGACGATCGCGGGAGGGCCGAATGACCCCGGTGACCGCGCCGCCGCGGAATAGCCCCTGCCCGGCGGCCTGTTGTCACAGCCGGAGGACAGTTGACAGGGCCGGAAGTTCGCTCCTAGCATGAGAGCTGATCCCTGGTCCCACGGCCCTGAGCAACGGAGGAGAGATGCCGAAGAAAGACAGCGGCGATGAAGTCCTGAGGTGCTCTTTCTGCAACAAGAGCCAACGGGAGGTGAAGAAGCTCATCGCCGGCCCGACGGTCTTCATCTGCGACGAGTGCGTCGACATCTGCCTCGACATCATCGCGGAAGACCGGATGCTCGAGCAGCAGCAGGACACCACCCTCCCGAAGCCGAAGGAGGTCAAGGGTCTCCTCGACGAGTACGTCATCGGCCAGGAGCAGGCGAAGAAGAAGCTCGCGGTGGCGGTCTACAACCATTACAAGCGGATCGACTTCGCCGAGAAGGCCCACGGCGACGTCGAGCTGCAGAAGTCCAACATCCTGCTCATCGGCCCCACCGGCACGGGCAAGACGCTCCTGGCGCAGACCCTGGCGCGGCTGCTGTCGGTGCCGTTCACCATCGCCGACGCCACGACCCTGACCGAGGCCGGCTACGTCGGCGAGGACGTCGAGAACATCATCCTGAAGCTGTACCAGGCGGCGGGCAACGACAAGGAGAAGACCCAGCGCGGCATCGTCTACATCGACGAGGTCGACAAGATCTGCCGCAAGAGCGACAACCCGTCGATCACCCGCGACGTGTCGGGTGAGGGCGTGCAGCAGGCGCTGCTGAAGATCCTCGAGGGGACGCAGTGCAACGTGCCGCCGCAGGGCGGACGCAAGCACCCGCACCAGGAGTTCCTGCAGATCGACACCACGAACATCCTGTTCATCTGCGGCGGCGCCTTCGTCGGCCTGGAAGAGGTGATCGAGCGCCGCATGAACCAGAAGTCGCTCGGCTTCGGCGCCGAGATCAAGAGCAAGCGCGAGAGGAAGAGCACCCAGCTGCTCGAGCACGTGCTGCCGGAAGACCTGATCAAGTACGGCCTGATCCCGGAGTTCGTCGGCCGGCTGCCGGTGGTGGCGACGCTCGAGGAGCTCGACGAGCCGGCGCTGGTGCGCATCCTGCACGAGCCGAAGAACAGCCTGATCCGCCAGTACCAGACGATCCTCGAGTTCGAGGGCGTCGAGCTGAAGTTCACCGACGAGGCGCTGGTCGCGATCGCCAAGGAGGCGCTGAAGCGCAACGTCGGCGCGCGCGGCCTGCGCATCATCCTCGAGGAGCTGATGCTCGAGCTGATGTATACGATTCCCTCGCAGCGCGACATCAAGCAGTGCCTGATCAACGAGGAGGTCGTGGCCAGCCGGATCCAGCCGATCATGCTCTACAAGAAGGCCGGCTAGCACCCCCCGGCGAACATGGAGCGGCGCGCCCCGGCGAGCACCACCGCCGGTGTGCCCCGTCCCGACCGGCCCGCCCCGACCCGCCGCCAAGAGATCGCTGCCCCGCAGAGAGCGCAACCAAACCTATGGCTTTATCATTCGTCTCGAAGCAACGCGAAACCCTGCCGCTGGTGCCGCTGCGGGACATGGTGGTCTTCCCGCACATGATGGCGCCGTTCATCGTCGGCCGCGAGAGCTCGGTGCGCGCGCTCGAGCAGTCCCTGGCCACCGCCCAGAAGCGCATCTTCCTGTCGGCGCAGAAGGACCCGCGCATCGACGACCCGGTGCGCGACGACATCTGCGATCTCGGCGTCGTGGCGACCGTCATCCAGAACCTGAAGCTGCCGAACGGCAACGTGCGGGTGATGGTCGAGGGAACACAGCGCGGCAGGATCGTCGACGTCGTGGACACCGACGGTGCGTTGAACGTCGAGGTGGAGACCTTCGAGGTCAACTACCCGATGAGCGAAGAGCTGCGGGTGTACATGAGCAAGGTGCTGTCGGCCTTCGAGCAGTACGCGAAGATGTCGCATCACCTCGCCTTCGAAGGCCTGATGTCGACGCTCAAGCTGGACAACCCGGACCGCGTCGCCGACATCCTCTCCGCCCACCTGATGGTGTCGACCGGCGACAAGCAGTCGCTGCTCGAGCTGATCAACCCTTACGAGCGGCTGCAGCGCCTGCACGACCTGCTGGACGTCGAGATCGAGAAGATCAACATCGACAAGCGGATCAACGTCAAGGTCAAGAAGCAGATGGAGAAGGCCCAGAAGGAGTACTACCTCAACGAGAAGATCAAGGCCATCCACCAGGAGCTGGGCCGCAAGGACGACCGCGGCGACGAGCTCACCGAGCTGCGCGAGAAGATCGAGAAGGCCGGCCTGCCGAAGGAGGTCAAGGAGAAGGCGGAGCAGGAGCTGAAGCGGCTCGAGGCGATGCCGCCGGTGTCGGCCGAGGCCACCGTGTCGCGGAACTACATCGACTGGCTGGTGGCGGTGCCCTGGCGTAAGAAGAGCAAGGAGCGCAAGGACCTGGATCACGCCGAGAAGGTTCTCAACGAGGACCACTACGGCCTCGAGAAGATCAAGGACCGCATCCTGGAGTTCCTGGCGGTGCGCCAGCTGATCGGCCAGACGAAGAGCTCGATCATCTGCTTCGTCGGCCCGCCCGGGGTCGGCAAGTCGTCGCTGGCCAAGTCGATCGCCCGCGCCACCGGCCGCAAGTTCGTGCGGCTGTCGCTGGGCGGCGTGCGCGACGAGGCCGAGATCCGCGGCCATCGCCGCACCTACATCGGCGCCTTCCCCGGCCAGATCGTCCAGATGATGCGCAAGGCCGGCACGGTCAACCCGGTGTTCCTGCTCGACGAGGTCGACAAGATGTCGATGGACTTCCGCGGCGATCCGTCGGCGGCGCTGCTCGAGGTGCTCGATCCGGAGCAGAACCACTCGTTCCTCGACCACTACCTGGACGTCGACTACGACCTCTCGAAGGTGATGTTCATCGCCACGGCGAACGTCACCCACACCATCCCGGCGCCGCTCAAGGACCGCATGGAGGTCATCCACCTCTCGGGCTACACGCTCAACGAGAAGCTGGCGATCGCGCTGCAGTTCCTGGTGCCGCGGCAGGTCAAGAACCATGGCCTCGCTGCCGACAAGATCAGCTTCGACCAGGAGGCCATCCGGGTGCTGATCGAGAGCTACACGCGCGAGGCCGGCGTGCGCAGCCTCGAGCGCGAGATCGCCTCGGTGTGCCGCAAGATCGCCCGCCGCGTGGTCAAGGAGGGCTCCGGCCTGGCGATCGCCGTCAAGGCGGAGATGATCTCGGAGTTCCTGGGCAAGGAGCGCTTCCGCGCCCGCCGCAAGAACCAGCTGTCCGAGATCGGCGTCGCCACCGGCCTGGCCTGGACCGAGGTCGGCGGCGAGCTGCTCGAGACCGAGGTCGGGCTGATGCCCGGCAAGGGCAAGCTGACCTTGACCGGCAAGCTCGGCGAGGTGATGCAGGAGTCGGCGCGCGCGGCGGTGTCCTACCTGCGCAGCCGCAGCGAGATGTTCGGCATCGAGCCCGACTTCAACGAGAACATGGACCTGCACCTCCACGTGCCGGAGGGGGCGATCCCGAAGGACGGCCCGTCGGCCGGCATCACCATGGCCACCGCCCTGGTCTCCGCGCTGAGCAAGATCGCGGTGCGCAAGGACGTGGCGATGACCGGCGAGATCACCCTGCGCGGCAAGGTCTTGCCGGTGGGTGGGATCAAGGATAAGGTTCTGGCCGCCTTCCGCGGCGGCATCACCGAGGTGATCCTTCCGAAGGAGAACGAGAAGGATCTCGAGGAGATCCCGGTGGAAGTGCGCGAGGCGATGGAGATGCACCTGGTCGAGTCCATGGACGAGGTGCTGCGTCTGGCCCTGGACGGCGCGACCGCTCCACTGCTCAAGACCGCCAAGAACAAATTCAAGGAGGCCCCCTCAGAGCCTCCCGTGGGGCCGGATTCGCTGGCCCATTGACACCCCCCCCTGTGAGGGGGTGGGGTGGGTGCCGTGCCGCCGTGGGGCTTAGCCCGCGCCTGCCTGCCCGGCTGGCGCGGTCCCGCGGTCAATCAGCTTGAAAAGGTCGGCGGGGCCGCCACCCCCGCGCACCGCGCGCTGGCTGGGAGAGGGGCAGGAGCCCAGGACCGCGCGGCGGCGCTCGAGGCGGCGGGCCGCGCCCGTCCGGTAAAGGGCCCTTGAAGGTCGAGACCGCGGACTACGTCAGGTCCGCTCACGAGAGCGGAGACTTCCCGCGCGACGGGCGCCCGGAGGTTGCTTTCGCCGGCCGCTCCAACGTCGGCAAGTCGAGCCTGCTGAACCGCATGCTGGGCCGCAAGGGTCTCGCCAGGGTCGGCTCGACGCCGGGACGTACGCGGGCCGTCAATTTCTTCCTGGTCAACGGCCGCTGCTGGTTCGTCGACCTGCCTGGCTACGGCTGGGCGCGTGCCGGCAGGGCGGAGCGGCGGGAGTGGGCGGAGGTGGTGAACAGCTATATGCGGCAGGCGCTGCCCCGGGCGCAGGTGATGATGCTGGTGGACTCCCAGGTCGGAGCCACGCCGCTCGATCGGCAGGCATACGAATACTTGTCGAGCCTCGACGCCAAGATCGCGATCGCGGCGACCAAGATCGACAAGGTCCCCCGCGGCCGCCGCGCGGCCGCCCTCCGCGCCATCGCCGCCGCCCTGGGCCTGGCCGCGGAGGTCCACCGGATCCCCATCGTCCCCGTCTCCGCGCACTCGGGAGAGGGAATGAAAGAGCTGTGGAGCGTCATCGACGTGCATCTCGAAGCGAGTGCCAAGTAGAGTGCCAAGCAGGTAGAAAGGAACCAGAGGAGCATCATGGCCAAGACAACGCAGAACCCAGCGGAGAAGGGGAGCACGGTGGAGGCGCTCGACATCCGGGCGCTCAAGGAGATGAGCATCTCCCAGCTCACCCAGATCGGCAAGGACATGGGGGTCGAGGGCGCGACCGGCATGCGCAAGCAGGAGCTGATCTTCAAGATCCTGCAGGCGCAGACCGAGAAGAGCGGCTTGATCTTCGCGGAAGGGGTGCTCGAGTGCCTGCCCGACGGGTTCGGCTTCCTGCGCGCCCCCGAGTACAACTACCTGCCCGGGCCCGACGACATCTACGTCAGCCCGAGCCAGATCCGGCGCTTCGACCTGCGCACCGGCGACACCATCTCCGGCCAGGTGCGGCAGCCGAAGGAAGGCGAGCGCTACTTCGCCCTGATCAAGGTCGAGGCGGTCAACTTCGAGCATCCCGAGGTCGCCCGCAACAAGATCTTCTTCGACAACCTGACGCCGCTCTACCCCGACGAGCGCATCAAGCTCGAGGTGCCGGGCGACATGTCGTCACGGGTCATGGACCTGGCGACGCCGATGGGCAAGGGGCAGCGGGCGCTGATCGTGGCCCCGCCCCGCACCGGCAAGACGATGCTGCTGCAATCCATCGCCCATTCCCTCGAGAAGAACCACCCGGAGGTGATCCTCATCGTGCTGCTGATCGACGAGCGGCCCGAGGAGGTGACCGACATGCAGCGCTCGGTCCAGGGCGAGGTGGTGTCCTCGACCTTCGACGAGCCGGCGACCCGCCACGTGCAGGTGGCGGAGATGGTGATCGAGAAGGCCAAGCGCCTCGTGGAGCACAAGAAAGACGTGGTGATCCTGCTCGACTCGATCACCCGCCTGGCGCGCGCCTACAACACCGTGCAGCCGCCTTCGGGGAAGGTCCTCTCCGGCGGCATCGACGCCAACGCCCTGCACCGTCCGAAGCGCTTCTTCGGCGCCGCCCGCAACATCGAGGAGGGCGGGTCGCTGACCATCGTCGCCACCGCCCTGGTGGACACCGGCAGCCGCATGGACGACGTCATCTTCGAGGAGTTCAAGGGCACCGGCAACTCCGAGATCCATCTCGACCGCAAGCTGGTCGACAAGCGCGTCTTCCCGGCGATCGACATCAACAAGTCCGGCACCCGGAAGGAAGAGCTGCTGATGCCCGAGGGCGAGCTGCACCGGGTCTGGGTGCTGCGCAAGGTGCTGAACCCGCTGTCGACGGTCGAGAGCATGGAGCTGCTGCACGACAAGCTATCGAAGGCCAAGAGCAACCAGGAGTTCCTGAACGCGATGTCCAAGTAGGGGAGACCTTGCCCAAGCTGCGCGTCGGCATCGTCAACTTCCTGAACAGCAAGCCGCTGGCCTGGGGCTTCCTCAAGGGGCACCACGCGGACCTCTTCGTGCCGAGCTATCACCCGCCGGCCCTCGTGGCCAGGCTGCTCGGCCAGGGCAATCTCGACATCGGCCTGATTCCCTCGATCGAGGTGCAGCGGATCCCGGGGCTCAAGGTGCTGCCGGACCTCTGCGTCGCGGCGCACCACGAGGTGCGCAGCGTGCTCATGGTGTCGCGCTGCCCGCCGGCCGAGATCCGCAAGGTCGCGCTCGACCAGAACAGCCGCACCTCCGCCGCGCTGCTGCGCATCCTGATGCGCGAGCGGTTCCACGCCGATCCCGAGTACACCCACGAGCGCCCGGACCCCGAGCGCATGCTCGCCGAGGCGGACGCCGCGCTGCTGATCGGCGATCCCGCGCTGCGGGTGGACCGTGACCGCTACCTGGTGCACGACCTCGCCGCCGAGTGGCACGCCTTGACCGGGCTGCCGTTCACTTTCGCGGTGTGGGCGGTGCGTCCCGAGGTGGAGCTGCCGGACCTGTCTTTCTATTTCAAGAGCAGCCTGCGCTACGGGCTGTCGTCGCTCGACACCCTGGTGCGCGAGGCGGCCGCCGAGCTCGGCCTGGACACCGCGGAGGTGCGGTCGTACCTGACCGACAGCCTGCATTACTTCCTCCGCCAGGATGAGATCGCCGGTCTCGAGGAGTTCTACCGCCGGGCCCACGCGCACGGCCTCATCCTGGAGCCGAAGCCGCTGGAATTCTGGGATTAGCAGCGAGCCGATCGGAGCCAGGCAATCGCAGCAAGGAACAGTGAGCCATGCCGACACGCGAGCTCAGCCCTTTCGATTTCATCTCGCCGTTGGATTCGCGGTACTACGGCCCCGAGGAGGATTTCTTCGCGGCCCTACATCCCTACCTGTCGGAGGCCGCGACGATCCTGTACCAGCTGCGGGTGGAGCAGGCGCTGCTGGCCGAGCTCGAGGCCAGCGGCGTCGCCCCGCGGGGGACGTCGCAGGCGCTGGTGGCGGCGCTGCGCGAGGATCCGATCACCCCCGCCGAGGTCTATGCGGAAGAGGAGCGGATCCATCACAACATCCGCGCGCTGGTGAACTGCATCGGCAGGCGGCTGGAAGCGGCTGCGCCGGCTGCGCCGGCGGCGAAAGGATACGTGCACCTCTTCGTCACCTCCAACGACGTCATGGACACCGCCCGTGCGCTGGCCCTGCGCGACGTCACGCGGGAGGTGCTGCTGCCGGACTTGCACGAGCTCATGGCGGTGCTGGTGGGCGCCGCCCGCCAGCACGCCGAGACGCTGCAGATCGGCAGGACGCACGGGCGGCATGCCGTGCCGCTGACCCTGGGTTACTGGCTCGCCAACTACGTCGACCGGCTCGGCCAGCGGATGGAGCGCATCGGCCAGGCGGCGGCGGAGCTGCGCGGCATGATCTCCGGTGCGGTCGGAGCGCACAATTCGTTCGCGCTGGCCTGGCCCCACGATCCCGCCGCCTTCGAGCTGCGCGTGCTCGCCCGGCTGGGGCTGCGGCCGGCCGAGGGGGCCGTGTCGACGCAGGTGGTGCAGCCCGAGTTCGTCGCCGACTTCGCGCATGCCCTGGTGTCCACCTTCTCGGTGCTGGCCAACCTCGCCGACGACTACCGCAACCTGATGCGCAGCGAGATCGAGGAGATCGGCGAGCAGACCCGCCGGGTCGGCTCGTCGACGATGCCACACAAGGTCAATCCGAAGAACTTCGAGAACGTCAAGAGCCTGTGGAAGGCGGCGATGCCGCGCATGACGACGGTCTACATGGACCAGGTCAGCGAGCACCAGCGCGACCTCACCAACAGCGCCAGCAGCCGCTTCCTGAACGAGCTGGTGGCGCTCTTCGACTACGCGGTCCGCCGCACCAGCAAGGCCGTCCGCGGCACGGTCGTCAGCCTGCCGGCGCTCGAGCGGAACTTCGAGGCCGGCCGGCAATGGACGGTGGCCGAGCCGCTCTACATCGCTCTCGCCCTCGCCGGCGAGAAGGACGCCTACGAGATCTCCAAGCGCCTGGCGGAGCTGTGCCGCGACCGCGAGATGGGCCTCCTGGACTACCTGCACACCCCCGAGGGCGGCGAGATCGTCGACCGCCTGCCCCCCGAGCTGCAGCGGGTGGTGCTCGATCCGCGCCAGTACACCGGGGATTCGGCCGCCCGCACCCGCCTGGTCTGCGACATGTGGTGGGGCGATGATGGGAACCAGGGCCGCATCCATCCGCTCGATCGCTTGACGGCCCCGCTGGTGCGGCCACCGGACGATCTCGCGCTGGCCGCTACGATGTCCGCCGGTGCCGCCGGCGCGGGGGCCGCGGATGGGCTCTCGCCAGCCCCGGGCGCCATGGGCTAAGATCCGGGCAATGGACCTCGCACCCTCCTCCCGCCCGGCGGCGCAGATCCTGGACGACGCGGTGGCCGGCCGCCGCATCTCGGCGGGCGACGCCCTGCGGCTGCTCGACGAGCCGGCGGCCGCCGGCGAACCCGGCGATCACCGCGGCCATGGCGACCACGGCGAGATCGACCTGCTGGACCTGGGGATGGCGGCGCACGCGGTGCGGAACCGCTGGAACGATCCCGAGGTCGCCACCTACAACGTCGACCGGAACATCAACTACACCAACGTCTGCGTCTACAAGTGCCGGTTCTGCGCCTTCTACCGGGTGCCCGGCGACGCCGAGGGGTACCTGCTGCCGTTCGAGGAGATCGGCGCCAAGGTCGAGGAGACGCTGGCGCTCAACGGCACCGGCATCCTGATGCAGGGCGGGGTGCATCCCGACCTGCCGATCACCTACTACGAGGACCTGCTGCGCTACCTGCGGGAGCGCTACCCGGCGCTCCACATCCACGCCTTCTCGCCGCCCGAGATCAAGTTCATCGCGCGGAAGGAGCGGATGAGCTTCTACGACGTCATCGCCCGCCTGAAGGCGGCGGGGTTGATGTCGATCCCCGGCGGCGGCGCCGAGATCCTCTCCGACGAGACGCGCCGGCGCGTGCTGGCCTACCCGAAGTGCTCGGCCGAAGAGTGGATCGACATCATGCGCCAGGCGCACCGCAACGGCCTGCGCACCTCGGCCACGATGATGTACGGCATGGGCGAGGGCGTGGCGGCGCGGGTCGAGCACTTCCAGCGCATCCGCGACCTGCAGGACGAGACCGGCGGCTTCACGGCATTCATCTCGTGGACCTTCCAGCACGAGCACACCGAGATGCCGGACGTGCCAGAGACCTTCGCCGACGAGTACCTGCGGACGCTGGCCGTGTCGCGCCTGTTCATCGACAACGTCGCGCACTTCCAGACCAGCTGGGTGACGCAGGGCAAGAAGATCGGCCAGGTGGCGCTGGCTTTCGGCGCCGACGACATGGGCTCGACGATGATCGAGGAGAACGTCGTGGCCTCCGCGGGCACCTCCTACCGCATGAGCCAGGACGAGATGGAGCATCTCATCACGGCCGCCGGCTACCGGCCGCGCCAGCGCACGAATCTCTACGAGCGTTTCGTCACCCGCGAGGACACCGCAGCCCTCGCCCGCCAGTACCGCCACGCCATCACCCCGGCCAACCGGGACCTCCTCTCGCCGGGGCCGGGCGGGGCGGGGGCGGCGGCGAACGGGGCAACGCCGGCGACATCGGCAACATCGGCGACATCGGCGACATCGGCAACATCGGCGGGTAGCGCGCTGCTGCCGGTCCTGGCCTCCTGACGCTTCCGAGACCTGCCCCCCGCTCCTAGCGGAGCTGCAGCTCGTAGATCGAGTCGCCGGCCGTGGCGGCGTAGAGGATCGAGGGGTCCGACGGCGCGATCACGACCAGGCCGGTGAAATCCCGTCGGGGCAGGCCGGCGCTCAGGGCGCTCCAGCTCGCCGCGCCGTCCGTGCTGCGGAAGACGCCCACCCCCGGGATGCCGGCGTACACGGTCCCCCGTTCGCGGGGTGACACGACCACCGTGCTGACGGCGCCGGGAGGCAGGCCCGCGCCGGCCGGGAGCCAGCTGCCGCCGCCATCGGTGCTCTTGAACAACCCGGAGTGGGTCGCCGCATAGAGCGTGCTGGACGATTGCGGGTCGATGGCGAGGGAGTAGATGACCTGCGGCAGCCCGGCTCCTGCGCTCGACCAGGTCATGCCGCCATCGGTGGTCTTCATCAGTGTGTCGGCCACCGCGTACACCGTTTCGGGAGAGCTGGGATCCACGTAGAAGCCGTCGACGCCATCAATGGAGAGCGTCGTCCAGGTGTTGCCGGCGTCGGTGCTCTTGTAGGCATGGGGGTTGTCGAAGCACCCGGCGTCCGCGGCGTCGCCGCCCGCATAGACGGTTCGCGGCGAGGACGGGTCGAGGGCAAGGGCGAAGACCTCCAGGCAGCTGTCGGGAAGCCTGAGATCGTGCCACCTGCGGCCACCGTTGAAGCTGCGGGAGAGGCCGAAGAGAAGGCTGCGGTAGATCGTCCCGGAGCCCGCGGGATCGACGGCCAGGAAAAATGGGGCCTCGACGGGTTGGATCAGCCCCAGGCCGGCGAAGCGGGGACTCCAGACGGCGTCTAGATGGCGGCCCACCAGCAATCCTGTCGTGACGCCGGCATAGACCGCCGACGCATCGCGCGGATCGACGGCCAGGGATAGGACGGCCAGCCCGCGCAGGCCGTGGTCCAAGGGCTGCCAGGAGGTGCCGCCGTCCAGGGTGCGGAACAGCCCGGCAGAGGTTGCAGCGAGGAGCGTCCCGGGCGCCGACCCGGCGGCCAGCAGCGTGCCGGGGTTGCCGGCAGGTGACACGAACGGCGCTGGCGGCAAGGTATGGAAGCTGGCAGCCTCGTCGGTGCTGCGGTACAGGGTCAACGGCGTCCCGACGTAGACGGCGCCGCCGGCATCGGTCGCGAGCAGGCTGATGAAGTCGGCGAAGGAGCTGGCTCGCGACCAGGTGCCGCCGCCGTCGGCGCTCTTCCACAGCTGGTTGGCCGAAGCTGCATAGAGGACGGACCGCCGGGACGGATCGGCGACGACGGCCTGGGCGGCTTCGCCGAGGCCAAACCTGGAAAGCTGCCAGGAGACACCTCCATTCACGCTCTTGGCGACGCCGTGCTCGAAGGCGGCGAAGAGCGCCGCCCGCGTGAAGGCGAAGCCATAGACCTGGTGGCCGGCCAGGCCGGCGTTGGCGGGCTGCCAGGTTGCGGCGGCGTCGAGGCTCTCGTAAACCCCGCCGCCGGTGCCCACGTACAACCGACCCGGATGGTAGGGATCGATGGCGAGCGCCAGGATGCTGAGCAGGGCAGCGGAAGGGAGTCCCTGGTTGGCGGCAGTCCAGGAGCCGCCGCCGTCCGCGCTCTTCAGGGCTCCGGTCCTCCAGGCCGCCGCGTAGAGGACCTCGGCATCCGCCGGGTCGACCGTAAGCGCGGTGACCAGGTTCCCCGCCAGGCCACGGCCGGCAAGGGCCCATTGCCGGCCGCCGCTCTCGCTGCGCCAGGTACCCCCTTCCGCGGTCACCGTATAGAGGACCTGTGGCATGCCCGGCGCCTCCGCCAGGGCGTTCAGGGCTCCTCCATCCGGGCCGATCGAGCTCCACACGGGCTCCGGCTGCGGTTGCGCTGCCAGCGGCGGTGCCGCCAGGAACAGGAAGAGGATGGCTGTCACGGCGACGATCAGCTGCCTGGGGTCTGGCACTCGATCTCCCTCTTGGTCGGGCGCAGCCAGGATCTCCGCGCGGGTGCCGGGCCTCCTGCCGCCCTCACGGCCGGCTGGCCCCGCGGGCGGACTCATCGCGCTGTGCTCGAGAGTTATACGGAACGCGTTGCCGCCGCGCCCACCGGCCGGCCGCTCTGGTCTCTACTCCCAGGGGATGTCGGGCATGCGGAGGCGCTTCAAACGTGCGGTCACTGACTGCCGCCCGCCACGTGCACCCAGGGCGCTTGCGGGGCGACCGCTCGGGCCAGCTTGTCGTCACAGGTCCAGAGCTCCACGCCAAGCCGCTCCGCGAGCGCCAGGTAATGCGCGTCGTAGCACGCCGGCAGATCGAATTGCTCGGCAAGTCGCATGGCTTGATGGTGCAGCGTCGGATCCGCATACAGCTTCATCGGTAGTGCCAGTGCCGCCTGCAATGCGGTGCTCGCCGCGGCGAGACTGACGAAGCGGTGCCTTGCAAGTCGGTACAAGGCGTTCGCGACCTCGAAGAAGACGAGCGCCGGCGCCGCGGCTTCACGTCCCTCGTCTTGCCATTGGTGCCAGAGCGAGCGCAGCTGCCGGTTCTCGGCATCAGTGACGAGCCGGACGATCAGAGAAGCGTCAACGCAGACGACGGGGGTCGGGGAGCCCGGCATCGCGTTCTTCTCTTATCTCCTGGAGCACGCTTGCAGCGTCGGGCAGCTTGCGCTGGCCGAGCTCGGCCCTGATGACCTGGTGGGCTCGATCGAGCAAGCCTTCCCAGTCGGTTCGCTCTTTCGCCCCAGATTTCAGGCGAGAGTATTCGGCGACGGAAAGGATCGCGACCTGCGGCTTGCCATCCTTTTCGACGATGACAGCGCCGCCGCTCTCGGTGACGCGCCGCATCAGCTCTCCGAACCTGACCCTGGCCTCGGTTGCCGTCATCACCCGCTCCATGTGCCATCTCCGTAGTCAATCGATCAATCCATCGATCAGTCTACTCCGGACTCCTACAGCTGTCTAGACGGAGAATGGGCTCTTTCCAGCGGAACGACCGCCGCTTACTCCCACGGGATGTCGGGCATGCGCAGGCGCTCGACCTCTCGGCCGCCGCCGGCGACGGTGGTGGTCAGGATCTCGTCGACGTCGGTTTCGGTGACGCCGCTGTACCAGAGGTTGTAGGGCCAGACGGCGACGGTGATGCCGCGGCTGCAGTGCTTGAGGCAGCCGGTGCGGGTCACCATCACCTGGTCGCGCATGCCGAGCTCGCGGACGCGGTCCTTGAAGCGGTGGTAGACGGCGAGGGAGCCGCGGAGCGAGCAGCAGGGCTTCGGGGCGTCGGGTGGGCGCTCGTTGAGGCAGACGAGAATCTGGACGTGCGGGTGGGGCATGGCGGGAAGGATCATAGCTCCATGTTTCCTGCGAAGGCCCTTGCCTCGGGGCCCGGGGGCCCTCCATCCTCGACTGCCAGGGGACGCCTGCGGTGAACCTGGTCGTAAGGTGCGAGGGCATCGCGACCGCACTCCAGTTGGGCTGTGGTAGCTTCAGCTTGCCTTTCTTGGCCCAAGGAGGAATCTCTGGACGCGGGTGCTCCGGACGCGGCGGCGGGGCCGGTTCGCTTTCTGCTCAACCCGGCGGCGGGGCGCTGGGGGGCTGCGGCGCGCCTCGACCGGTTGCGGGTGCTGGCTTCGGCGGCGGGAGCCGGGTTGGTGGTGAGCAAGAGCGGGGCCGACATCGCGGAGCAGGCGCGGCGAGCCGTCGCGGACGGGGTGGCGCGGCTGGTGGTGGCCGGCGGCGATGGCACGATGCACCAGGCGGCGCAGGGCCTGGCGGGGAGTGGGTGCGCTCTGGGAGTGGTACCGCTCGGGACCGGCAACGACCTCGCGGGCACGCTCGGCATCCCGGCGGACTTCGACGCGGCGGCCGCGCGGGCCTTCACCGGCGGCGTGCGGCCGCTCGACCTGGTGCGGGTCGAGGAGACCGTCTGCATCGGCTACGCTGGCGTGGGCTTCGACTCGGAGGTGACCCGCTTCGCCAACGAGGAGGTGAAGCGTCTCCGCGGGCCGCTGGTCTACTTCTACGCGGTGCTGCACACGCTGGCCACCTTCAAACCGCCGATGATGCGCGTCGTCCACGACGGCGGCATCTGCGAGGGCCGGGTGATGTTCGCGGTGGTCGCCAACCTCCCCCGCTTTGGCGGCGGCATGCGGATCGCGCCCGCGGCCCTCCCCGACGACGGCTGGCTCGACCTGGTGATCGTCCGCGAGCTCTCGCGCCTCCGCCTGCTCGCCGTCTTCCCGAAGGTCTACCGCGGCACCCACGTCAACCACCCCGAGATCCAGATCGTCCGCACCCGCCGCGCCGAGATCACCCTCGACCGCGAGATGACCCTCTACGGCGGCGGCGAGCCGGTCGCCACCCACCCCGCCGGCCAGCCGTTCGTTGCCGAGGTGATGCCGGGCGCCCTGCAGGTCGTGGCCTGAGCAGCCATGGCCTGAAAGCACGACGTACCGAGACTGTTACCGGCCCTTGAGCCTGACCATGGGCGGGAAATGAGGGGGATATTGTACCAGCTATCAGTCGAGGCATAATAACAATAACTCCTTTGTTTTCAGTATTATGCTCTGTATGTCTGTTCGCCTTGACGCGGCAATGAAGACGACTTTGAGGCGGTGAGCCAGCTGCCAAGGGCCAAGACCTACTCGTTTCTTTCGGATGCGGTCCCATCGAGGAACGCGGGCCTCGACCTCGCCGAGCGCCTCGTAGCCGGCCGCGCCGAACGCAGCAGGCGCCTGGCGTGGGCGTCGAGGGCTTCGCGCAGGGCTGCGGGATGCCGGATCTCGACGGCGAACGGGAGGCGCGCCAGCTCCCGGGCGAACCAGGCCAGGTCGTCGGCCTGGCTGCGCAGCAAGACGCCTCCGGCCGTCGACTCGAGCAGGCCGGCGGCGGGAAAGACTTCACGCCGGGCGGTCTCGAGGTCGGTGGCGAGGAGGACCTCGACCGTGAAGGCGCGGGGGAGGGTGGCGATCGCCTGGGTGAGGTGGCGGAGGGCGTCGAAGCCCGGCGGACGGGTGAAGGCTGCCGCGAGCGGCCGCACCGACTGGACGCGATCCAGGCGGAAGGAGCGCAGGCCGCCGCGCAGGTGGCACATGCCGACCACGTACCAGCAGCCGCCGCGGTAGGCGAGACCGTAGGGGTCGATGTCGCGCTCGGTCGGCTCGTGCTGCCGCGTGAGGTAGCGCAGGTGCACGCGCGTTCCGGCCTGCGCGGCGGCGCTGAGCGCGACCAGGGCGGCATTGTCGCCGGGCGGAGTGGGACGCGAGAGGTCGAGCGTCACGGTCTCGTCCACGGCGCGCACGCGGCGCCGCAACCCGGCCGGCATCACGCGCTCGAGCTTGGCCTGCGCGCTCGCCACCGCCGGCGCCGCTTCCGCGAGCCCGAGCCCGCGCGCCGCCAGCAGGCCCACCGACAGGGCCAGCGCCTCGTCGTCGGTGAACATCATCGGCGGCAGCTTGAAGCCCGCGACCAGCATGTAGCCGCCCGCTCTGCCCCGCTCGGCGGTGATGGGGATGCCGAGCTCCTCGAGCGCGGCGACGTAGCGGCGGACGGTGCGGCGATCGACGCCGAGCCTCGCCGCCAGCTCGGCGCCGCTCATCGTGCCGTGCGTCTGCAGCAGCTCGAGCACCGCGAGCACGCGAGTCGTCGGACGCGCCATGGCCCTGAGTCTAACTGTAAATTAGGATCGATTACGCCCTATTTTACTCGTAGAGTGCTCGCGGGCGCGCCGGCAGCCGCCGGACGCCCGCCACGACTGACCCACCACCACGAGAGGAGGCCTCACCATGCAAGACACCGAGACCCCAGCGGCGAACGTCGCGCACCTCCGGGACTTCGGGGTGGTCGAGCTCCGCCGCTACACCATCAAGAACGGTGAGCGGGAGCGCTTCGCCCGCTGCTTCGAGAGCTGGTTCCCCGAGGCGCACGAGCAGCTGGGGGCCATCTTCTTCGGCCACTTCCTCGAGCGCGGCCGGCGGACGGGGTTCACC
>DATDGZ010000377.1:0-15270 GCA_036521795.1 Thermoanaerobaculia bacterium
CGAGCTCGCGCGCCAGGCCGGCCACCGAGCCGTCGTTGAGCGCGCCGGCGGCGATGCGCAACGCCGCCGCGAAGGCGAGGCGCGACACGGCGTCGGCAGGCGCCCGCCCCGGGGCCAGCTCGGGGCGGCAGCGAAGGCAGGGGCGGTAGCCCGAGCGCTCGGCCGCCGCCGCGGAGACGAAGAAGCGGCGGCGGGTAGGACGGACCAACCGCGCCGGGCAGATCGGCCGGCAGTAGATCCCGGTGGTGGTGACGCCGATGAAGAAGACGCCGTCGAAGCGCGGATCGCGCGCCCGCGCCGCACGCTGGCACTGGTCCGACGAGAGCAGAATCAGCGATCCGGACGGCTTCGTCATGCCGGCAATCTACACCCGCCCGGGGCCGCCGACTCGCCGGATTCGGACATCGAAGCGCCCGGCCTGGCTCGTGGAACGATCGATCCTGGTGGCGAGGTGCCGCCGCTCGAGCCGCCGTCGCGTCAAGGCCTCAGGCTGGGCGCGGCGCCGCGATCCGCGCGGCGAGGCGCCTGGGGGCGACGAGGCGGTAGCTGTCCTCGGCGAGCTCGGCCACCTGGTCCCAGTCGATGCGGCCGGCATCCAGGCGCAGGGCGATCCAGCCCCGGGGTCCGATGTACGGGGGCAGGTAGAACCTGGCGGGGTCGCGGGCGGCGAGGTCGGCGTTCTCGCCGGGCGCGGCCTTGCAGGCGATGGCGACGATACCGTCGCCATGGTGGTTGTCGAGGTAGTAGGCGAAGGTCTTCTTCCGCACCAGGAAGGCCGCGTGCTCGCCGTTGTACGACCGGGTGGCCTCGGGCAGCGCCAGGCAGATCCTGCTGCACCGGACGAGGCGCCGGTCCTCGGTCGTCGCGGGTCTGGTCATCGTTCTCGCGACGTTAGCATGGGCGGCTGTGGCCGATCTTCTGGATGCGCGGATCGAGGCAGGCGGCGAAGCGCTCGCACGCGCCCACCTCGAGATCGATCAGCGCACGCTGCTCGACCGGGGTCAGATCGAGGCCGCCGCCGGCGGCCTCCGAGAGCGCCGCCTCCGGGCTGGCGGCGAACCGGTGCCTGAAGTCCTCGTCGGTGGCCAGCTTGCCCAAGACCAGCTCCACGTTGCGTTGCGACATCGCCAGGTCCTCCTCGGCGGGCGCCAGTCCGGCCCGGCAGCCTGCCACTACACCTGCGTCCATCTGCTCTCCACGGCGCGTGCCAGCCGGCGCCGGGTCGGGAGAAGTCTCGTAAGTCATTGATGACATTACGGTTGCTGGTGTCTGGGGAGGGGAGGGCCGTGTCTGATGAGTTTCGGACACCTGTCTGAAATCAAGCAGTTGGCGCGGACGCGTGGCTGACGGTGTAACTCGCTTCTTCTCAGCATGTTAGGCCTCGATCGATGGGCGCCGCGGCAGTGGCACGTGGCTTGAGATAGAGGTCTGCGAGCAGGACGAGCACCAGACAAGGTTCTCGCCCGGGACGCGCAGGGGAGGGCCGCCTCGATGAGAGTTTCCACAACAGATCTCACCACGTCACCCCATCCCGACCACCGGTTGCCGCTCGCGGGCAGCGCCCGCGCCGCCGCCGGCCTCGCCCCGGACACCGGCGGCCGTCGTGACCAGGACCGTTCCCGCCGCTCCGGCCTTCCCCACGCGCCCCATGCGCTCAACGCTCCCAACGCTTCCAAGCTTCACCGCATCCGCCAGGCGACACGCACCGTTCTGACGGCGCTTCTCGCCTGGTCTGGAGAAAGATACGGCATCGATCCGGTCTACCTGGGGGTGCTCCTCCTCGCCAGCTTCCAGCTCGGCACGCAGAGGCTCCTCGGGAGGTAACCGGCCTGAGAGATCGCCGGAGAGAAATGGCCTAAGAAAGTGAGACCCGCAATGAAAATGACCAAGATCACCCACGCCATGCTCTTCTCGGCATTGCTGCCACAGCTCGAGATGGAAGAGCGCCAGTCCCTCGATTGGGGCGAGAAATTCCTCGACGGGAGCTCGCGCCGCCAGCTGCGCGAGGAGCTCGAGTACCAGGGGTCGAACGTCCCGCTGGGCTTGAGCGAGCTCGAGGTCGCGCGGTACAAGCACCAGGCCACCCGGCCGCAGGAATGGTGACCGGCGCTCTCGCGTTGCTCTGGAATAGGATGCAGGACTCACGGCCAGTGCCCTAGACAGACCAGGCTCGAGCATGCCATCTGACCCCGTGGTCTCGGCGCTCAGCCGCATCGCCCGGGTCGTCGCGACGACCCTGGAGCTCAGGGAGGTCTTCGCGCGCGTCGCCGAGGCGGCGGCCACCGTGCTCCCCTTCGACGTGATCATCGTCGAGCGCCTCGAGGACCCGGACACGCTCAAGCTGTACTCGTTCGCCGGCGGCTCCTCCCAGGGGCCCGACACGGCCCGCCTCGCCGATTTCTCGCCGGCTCTGAGACCGCCCAGCCGCTGTGCCCAGCGCATCGACGATCTCGACCAGGTGCTGGATCCGAGCTTCCCGGCGGACCGCGCGGTGCAGGAGCAGGGATGGCGGTCGAGCCTGGTGGCGCCCGTCCTGCGGCGCCAGGAGGTCGCGGGCTTCGTCTGGCTGGGCTCCCGCCGCCCGCAGGCGTTCACCGCCGACCACGAGGCCGCCCTCTGCCCGATCGCCGACCTCCTGGGCCTGGCCCTCGAGCACGAGCGCCTGTGGAACCTGGACGCCGAGCGCCGCCGCCGCCTCGAGGTCCTCGACCAGCTGCTGCTGACCATGGCTCCCGTCCTCGACGTGCGGGAGATCTTCAACCAGCTCTCGGCGGTGGTGCAGACAGTCCTGCCGCATGACCGCCTGGCGCTGGCCTCGTACAGCGCCGACCGGCGCCTGCTCACCTTCGACGCGCTGTCGGGCGAGCCGGTGCCCGACCTGCCGCTCGGGTTCTCGATGGACGGCAAGCAGAAGCGCGCCGCGCACGACACCGACGAGGAGGTGATCGACGACGTCGAGGCGCTGCCGGAGGCCGCCGGGGTGCCGCCGGAGGCCGCCGCGGCGCACCGCCACCTGGGCCGCGCGCTGGGGACCCGCTCGCTGCTGCGGATCTCGCTGCGGCTCGAGGGCGGCCTGGTCGGCGAGCTCGCGTTCATCTCCCGGACGCCGGGCCGCTACTCGCAGGAGGACATCGTCGTGGCGCGGCGGGTGGCCGACCACGTGAGCCTCGCGCTCTCCCACCAGCGCCTGGCCGAGGAGCAGCGCCAGGCCGCGGAGGCCCGCGAGCGCGCCGCGCAGCTCGAGGAGCGCGTCGAGGCGCTGAAGGAGGAGCTCGAGACGAGCCGCGGCTACCGCCGCGTCCTCGGCGAATCGAAGCTCTGGCAGGACGTCCTCACCCTGGCGGCGAAGGTGGCGCCCACCGAGACGACCGTCATGCTCACCGGCGAGTCGGGCACCGGCAAGGAGGTCGTCGCCCGCTTCATTCACCGCGGCTCGCCGCGCGCCCGCGGTCCCTTCGTGGCGCTGAACTGCGCCGCCCTGCCGGAGACGCTGCTCGAGTCGGAGCTCTTCGGCCACGAGAAAGGAGCCTTCACCGGCGCCGCGGCCACGCACCCGGGCCGCATCGAGCAGGCCGCCGGCGGCGTGCTGTTCCTCGACGAGGTGGGGGAGATGAGCCCGGGCGTCCAGGCCAAGCTGCTGCGGGTGCTGCAGGAGCGCGAGTTCCAGCGCCTCGGCGGAACGCGCCCGCTCAAGGCCAACGTGCGCGTGCTGGCCGCCACCAACCGCGATCTGGACGTCGCTCTGGCGCGCGGCCAATTCCGCGAGGACCTCTACTACCGGCTGCGCGTCTTCGAGATCCGCCTGCCGCCGCTGCGCGAGCGGCGCGAGGACATCCTGCCGATGGCCGAGGCCTTTCTCGAGGAGCTCGGGCCCGCCGTCGGCCGGCCGGCCGCGGGCATCTCCCGGCAGGCCCACGAGGCGCTGCTGTCCTATCCCTGGCCGGGGAACGTCCGCGAGCTGCGCAACGTCCTCGAGCGGGCCTCGATCCTGTGCGACGGCGGCCTGATCACGCTCGAGCACCTGCCGGTCGGAGTGGGGCGCGGCCAGCCGGCGGGCATCGGCTCGTTGCCGCGGGCGGGGGCGGGGGCTGGGGCGCTCCGGGAGCTCCCGGAGATGGGTGCCGCCGCGGCTGTTCCCGGCGGCGACGGCGCCACCCTCCCGCCTGGCTTTGTCCGGCCCGGCAGCGACCCTGCCGCGGCCGCCGCCTTCCCGCCCGGCGGCGTCAACCTCGAGATGGTGGAGCGCGACCTGATCGCCCAGGCTTTGCAAGAGGCGCGCAACAACCGCTCGCGTGCCGCGCGCCTGCTCGGCATCTCGCGCTCGCAGCTCTATTACAAGATCCAGAAGCACGGCATCGAAGCGGCAATGGCCCCGGCGGCTCCGCGGGCCTAGTCCTCCGCCGTCTTAGTACGACCCACCGGAAATACGGTGACGCACCGAGGGCGCCGAGACGCCGTCCCAGCAAGGCGTCGCGACTGAGGCATAGCACGAGACTATGCCGCAGGGAGCGCAGCGCAGCTGGGGCGGATGGATCGGCGACCGAATGCCACCGTATTTCCGGTGGGCAGTACTTAGCCGTCCTTCGCTGCCTCCTGACCTGTCGGATTCCAAACACCTGTCAGTTCCCGGACACCGGTGCCGGCCACGGCGACGGCCTGTCCCTGACTCCTAAGCTGCGCCCTCTCATCAGCTTACAGCGTTTCACCCGCCGCGCCGGGGGCCTGGCACAGGCCGTGGAGTAAGGCGAGGCGGAGGCGGTCGGGCGTTGTCGATCCGTCACCCGCCTGATCGTCTATCAAGCAGGCGGACGGGCCCCGACAGGTCCGCTAGGTTCCTGCCGCCGGGCGATCGGCAATGATCGCCGGGGTCGCCGCCTCCGCCAGATCACAGACCCAAGGAGGGATTGACTCGTGCAACCCACACCCATCCAGACAGCATCCCCGGCCCGTCCGCGGTCCCGGCAGTTCCGCCGCGACAGCCTGTCCCTTGCCTGCCTCTTGGCTCCCGTCCTTGCCATGATCGCCATCATCCTCGTCCTCGGCCTCGCCGGCTGCAAGCAGCAGGCGCCGGCGTCGGCGCCGGCGCGGCCGCCGGCGCAGGTGGCCGTCGCCACGGCGGTCAGGCAGGACGTCCCCATCTATCTCGACGCGATCGGCAAGAGCGTCGCGCGCGAGGCGGTCTCGGTCCAGCCCCAGGTCTCCGGGCGCATCACCCGGCTGCATTTCGCCGACGGTGCCCAGCTCGCGGCCGGTGACCCGCTCTTCACCATCGACCCGCGGCCCTACCAGGCGCAGCTCGACGCCGCCTCGGGCAGCCTCGCCCAGGCGCGGGCGGCGCTGGCCTTCGCCAAGATCGAGCTGACGCGCGCCGCGGAGCTGGTCGCGACCAGGTCGATCGCCCAGGAGGAGTACGACACGCGCAAGAACGCCGTCGACGTGGCCGAGGCCCAGGTGCAGCAGGGCGGCGGGGCCGCGGTCGAGACCGCGCGGCTGAACCTCGAGTACTGCTCGATCCGCTCGCCCATCGACGGCCGCGCCGGGCAGCGCCTGGTCGATCCGGGCAACGTGGTGACGGCCAACAGCGGCTCGCTGCTGCTCATCCAGAGGCTGGACCCGATCTACGCCGACTTCACCGTCACCGAGGGCGACCTCGCCGCGGTGCAGCGCAACATGGCGCGGGCGGCGCTGCGCGTCGAAGTGCGCCTGCCCGAGGAGCCCGAGCGGCCGCTCGCCGGCGAGCTCACGTTCCTCGACAACGCGGTGCAGGACACGACCGGCACGGTCAAGCTGCGCGCCACCGTGCACAACCGCGACCATCGCCTGTGGCCGGGCCGCTTCGTCAAGGTGCGGCTGCTGCTCGACACCCTGCAGGGCGCCGTGCTGGTGCCCGCGGCGGCGCCCCAGCTCTCGGCGCAGGGGCCGTTCGTGTTCGTGGTGAAGCAGGACTCGACCGCCGAGCTGCGGCCGGTGAAGACGGGGCAGCGCCAGGGCGACCAGGTGGTGGTGGACCACGGCCTCGCGGCCGGCGAGCGGGTGGTGGTGGCCGGCCACATCGGCGTCATGCCCGGCGGCAAGGTCCACGTCGAGGAGCAGGCGGCTCGCTCGGCCGCGGTGGCTCCCGCCGCCATGACCGGCGGCGTCGAGGGTAAATCCGGAGGTAAATCATGAGCTTTTCAGAGCCGTTCATCCGCCGGCCGGTGATGACCGCGGTCTCGACCGCGGCCGTGCTGCTCTTCGGCGTGCTCGCCTACCGGCAGCTCGCGGTCAACGACCTGCCGGCCGTGGACTACCCGGTGATCCAGGTGCAGGCGGACTACCCGGGCGCCAGCCCCGAGACGGTGGCCGCCAACATCGCGACGCCGCTCGAGCGGCAGTTCATGCAGATCAACGGCCTGGAGCTGGTGACGTCCCAGAGCACCCAGGGCCACGTCAACCTGACCCTGCAGTTCGCGCTCGCCAAGAGCGTCGACGCTGCCGCGACCGACGTCCAGACGGCGATCTCGCAGGCCGCCGGCAGTCTGCCGGCCGACCTGCCGTCGCCGCCGACCTACTCCAAGACCAATCCCAACGATCAGCCGTTGATGTACATCGCGCTGACCAGCGACTCGGTGACCTCCGGCCAGCTCTACGACTACGCGACCACGCAGGTCGGACAGCGGATCAGCATCCTGCCGGGCATCAGCCGCGTCAACGTCTTTGGCACCAAGTCCGCGGTCCGCATCAAGGCCGATCCGTCGGCGATGTGGGCCCGCCAGATCTCGATCGACGACCTCGCGGCCGCGATCCGCAACGGCACCAGTTACACCGGCGCCGGCCAGCTCGACGGCACCGCGGGCACCCTGCTGCTCCATCCGCAGGGGCAGCTCGACAGCGCCCAGGCGTACAGCGACCTGATCGTCGGCAGCAAGGGCGGCTCTCCGATCTATCTCCGCGACGTCGCGGAGGCCAGGGACGGGGTGCAGGACGAGCGCGTCAACCTGCACTTCTGGGTCCGCGGCTACCCCGTGCCGTCGGCGACCGTCGTGGTCGCGGTCTTCCGCCGCGCCGGGGCCAACGCCGTGGAGGTGGCCAGGAACGTCCGCGAGCTGCTGCCGCAGGTCAACGCCGAGCTCCCGGCATCGGTGCGCCTGAACACCATCTACGACCGCTCGTGGTCCATCGTCAGGTCGATCGGCGACGCGCAGCAGACGCTGCTCATCGCCTTCGTGCTGGTGGTGGCGGTGATCTTCGTGTTCCTGGGCAGGGCCAGGGACACCTTGATCCCGGCGGTTGCCCTGCCGCTGTCGCTGCTGCTCACCTTCGTGGTGATGCGGGTGCTCGGTTACAGCCTCGACAACCTCTCGTTGATGGCGCTCACCCTGGCCATCGGCTTCCTGGTGGACGATGCCATCGTCTTCCTGGAGAACACGGTGCGGCGGATGGAGCACGGGGAGCAGGCGCTGGCGGCGGCGCTGCACAGCGCCAGGGAGATCAGCTTCACCATCCTTGCCATGACCATCTCGCTCGCCGCGGTGTTCCTGCCGCTGGTCTTCATGTCCGGGCTGATCGGCCGCATCTTCCGCGAGTTCGCCATCACCATCGTGGTCTCCATCCTCGCTTCCGGCCTGGTGTCGCTGACGCTCACGCCGTTGATGAGCGCGCGGCTGCTGGCGCGGCGGGGCGACGGTTCCCGGCAGAACTGGATGGAACGCGTCGTCGGCGGCGTGGAGCGGCGGGTGCTCGCCGCCTACGGCAGGTCGCTCTCGTGGTTCCTGCGGCACCGGTGGATCGCCGTGCTGACCTGGGTGGTCTGCCTCGCCGGCACGGTCTGGCTGTTCATCGCCGTGCCGAAGGCCTTCCTGCCGCCGGGCGACAGCAGCGTCATCGCCGGCGTCATCATCGGCCGCGAGGGTTCCTCCCCCGAGTCGATGAAGGCGCTGCAGGCGCGGGCGAACGAGGTGCTGCGGCAGGACCCGAGCGTCCGCGCGACCGTCTCGGTGACCGGCCTCAGCCAGTTCGTCGCCTCCAACCAGGGGCTCTTCTTCATCTTCCTCGATCCGCCCCGGGGCCGGCCGCCGATCCAGCAGGAGGCGGGAGCGCTCATGGGCAAGCTCGCCGGCATCCCCGGCGTGTTCCCATTCCTGCGGCCGTACCCGGTGCTCGAGATCAGCACCGGCGCCACCAACCAGAACCAGGGTCAGTACGCCTACTCGCTGTCCGGCGTGAATCCGGACCAGGTCTACGAGGTGGCAGGCAAGCTCATGGGCAGGCTCAGGGACTATCCCGGCTTCGCCACACTCTCCTCGGATCACTTCGCCAATACGCCGAGCCTCGACATCGAGATCCGGCGCGACCAGGCGAAGACCTACGGCGTCTCCGAGGCGCGCATCCTGGGGCTGCTGAGGAACGCCTACTCGCAGAACTACCTCTACCTGATCAAGAAGCCGACCGATCAGTACCAGGTCATCCTGGAGGTCAAGGACGCCGAGCGCGCCAATCCCGGCGATCTCTCGCTGCTCTACATCAAGTCCGACGACGGCAGGAACCAGGTGCCGCTCTCCGCGCTGGTCACCTGGAAGCCGACGCTCGGCCAGCAGGCGGTGAACCACATCAACCAGTTCACCAGCGTCACGCTGTTCTTCAACCTGAAGCCCGGCGTGGCGATCGGCGACGCGACCGATTTCATCGCCAAGGCCGCGGCCGAGGTGGTGCCGCCGAGCGTGCGCGCCAGCCTGCAGGGCGAGGCGTTGACCTTCCGCAGCACCGTCTCGAGCCTCACCATCCTGATGGCGCTGGCGGTGTTCGTGATGTACGTGATCCTGGCGATCCTCTACGAGAGTTACCTGCATCCGGTGACCGTGCTCTCGACGCTGCCGACGGCGCTGGTCGGCGGCCTCTTGACGCTGAAGCTGTTCGGCGGCGAGGCGTCGCTCTACGCCTTCATCGGCATGTTCATGCTGATGGGCATCGTCAAGAAGAACGGCATCATGATCGTGGACTTCGCCAGCCAGCGCGTGACCGCCGGCGAACCGGCCGAGAAGGCGATCCACGATGCCAGCATGGACCGCTTCCGGCCGATCCTGATGACCACCCTGGCCGCCGTCTTCGGCGCGCTGCCGATCGCCTGGGGCTACGGCGGCGACGGGGCGTCGCGCCGGCCGCTGGGGCTGATCGTGGTCGGCGGCCTGGTGGTGTCGCAGCTGATCACCCTCTACGTCACGCCGGTGATCTACCTCTACCTCGAGCGGTTCCAGGAGCAGGTGCTGGACCGCATCCCGTTCTTCCGTTCCGGGCGCGCCGCCGGCGGCGGAGCACCGTCTGGCGCCGGCGGCGGACTGCCGGCCGTTGCCGGCGGAGAGTTGGCAGCCGTCGCAGGTGGTGGCGACTTCACGGGCTTCCCCGGCGCGACCCTGGAGGGCAAGTCATGAGGACCATGAGTAAGAAGATGATTCCCACTCTCGGCACGCTTGCCGTCGCCGGCGCGCTCCTCGCCGGCTGCGCCGTGGGCCCGAGCTACCGCCGGCCGGCCGTCACCGTTCCCGAGCAGCTGCGTGGACAGCCGGCTCCGGCCGACGCGGCCTCGCTCGCCGACCAAGCCTGGTGGCAGGTCTTCCAGGACGACTCCCTGAAGGCCCTGATCGACGAGGCGCTGCGCAACGGTTACGATCCCCGGCTCGCCGCCTGGCGGGTCGAGGAGGCGCGAGCCAATGCCGGCGTCGCCGGCGCCCTGTACCTGCCGCAGGTCCAAGGGAAGGCCGATTGGACGCGCGGCCGGCAGTCCTCCTTCGCCGGCGTCGCCGGCGGCGCGGCGTCGCCGCAGAACCTCTACGACGTCAACGCCGGCCTGAGCTGGGAGATCGATCTCTGGGGACGCATCCGGCGCACCAACGAGGCGGCGCTGGCGCAGGCCCTGGCCAGCGAGGAAGCGCGCCGGGGAGTGCTGCTCTCCCTGGTGTCCGACGTCGCCACCGGCTACTTCCAGCTGCGGGAGCTCGACGAGCAGCTGGCGGTGGCCAAGCGGACGGCCGCGGCGTTCCAGGGGAGCTACGAGCTGTTCGACCGGCGCCTCAAGGCAGGCGCCGCCTCGGCGCTGGACACCTCCAGCGCCGAGGTGTCGCTCGCCTCGGCGTCAGCCGCCGTCCCGGACCTCGAGCGGCAGATCGAGGCGCAGGAGAACCGGTTGTGCCTGCTGCTCGGGCGCCCCCCGGGGCCCATCGCGCGCGGTGCGGCGCTCGGCGACCAGGCGCTGCCGCCGGCGGTGCCGGCGGGACTGCCGGCCGACCTGCTGCGGCGCCGGCCCGACCTGCGCCAGGCCGAGCAGCAGCTGGTCGCCGCCAACGCCAACGTTGGCGTCGCGGTCGCCAACTTCTATCCCACCATCAGCCTGACCGGCGCCTTCGGCGGCGTCGCCCCCGAGCTCGCGGGCCTGTTCGGGGCGGGGAGGTCCTGGTCACTGGGCGGCGGCCTGCTCAGCCCGGTGCTGCAGGGGCGGCGCCTCGAAGCCCAGCACCGCGTCGCCGTGGCGCAGTGGGAGGAGGCGAAGGTGCAGTACGAGCAGAGTGTGAACAACGCTTTCGCCGAGGTCGCGACGGCCCTGGTGGCCTACCAGAAGCTGGCCCGCGTCGAGAGCGAGCAGGTGCGGGCGGTGACCGTCAACCGCGAGGCGGTCCGGCTCTCGAATCAACGCTACCTCGCCGGCCGCTCCGACTATCTCGAGGTGCTGCAAGCCGAGCAGCAGCAGTTCGCGGCGGAGAACGCGGTGGCGCAGACCCGTTTCAACCGCCTGGCCAGCCTCGTCCAGCTCTACAAGGCCCTGGGCGGCGGCTGGCAGCTGTCGGACAGCCTTCAGGGAGCGCAGGGATCGATCGGGCTGGGATCGGTGGCCAGGGCCGCGGCCGGCAGCAGGTAGACCTCGCGGTGGGTCGGGGGGACCGCCAGGAGCGAGGACAGGAAGGTGGCGTCGAACTGGCTGGGCTGCCGCCTGGCGTCGTCGAGCAGGAAGTCCCAGGCGGTGCCGGGTCCTGGGCGCAGAGGCGTGTTGCCGTCGAAGCGCAGGAGCGCGGGATCGCCCGGCGCCGCGGCCGAGAAGCGGATGCTGGTGCCGCCCGGGGCGATGTGTACGCGGCTCTCGAGCAGGAAGACCTCGGGCGCAGGCTGGCCCAGGCGTTCGACGGCCCGCAGCACCAGCCTGCCGATCGCCCGGTGAGCGTTGTGGCAGGTCGTGCCGTGCCGCGGGTCGAAAGCGATAATGGTCTGCGGCGCCACGCCGTCGATCGCGCCGGCAAGGCGGTCGAGCAGCTGCTCCTCGCCGCCTGCCGCGTCCGCCCATGCCTGCCGCACGGCGGCAGGATCGGGGCCGAAGACGTCGGGCAAGGATCCCTGCAGCAGACGCGCCCGGAAGAGCCGGGCCGCGGCCCGCATCTCCGCGGTGCGCACGGTGGCGAGGTCGGGATGGCAGCCGCCGGGCAAGCGGCAGGCGCCGTTCTCGCCACGCGTGGCGACCAGCAGCACGCAGGGGTGTCTTCCCTCGCCGCAGAGCTCGCCCAGCAGCGGCGCCAGCAACACCTCGTCGTCCGGATGAGCGCCGACCCACAGCACGGTGCCCGGCGGGATGTCCGCCAGCGCACCGCCGCCCGGCGCCGCGCGGTCGCCCCCCGGCAAGGCCGCGACCGCCGAGGCCGCGAGCGCCAGCGACGCGGCAACCAGCAGGAGGATGTGGAAGCTGCGGAGTCTCGTCACTCTGCCTAATCTACGCGTCGGCTGGCTGGACCGTCCAGCTCTGACCCAGGACCTCGCCTCGCCGGTGCGGTCGCGTGTGCCTACTTGAAGTAACCGTTGACGTCGATGACGACGTCGACGGTGCCGGAAGAGACGTTGGCGACGGCGATCGCCCCTCCTCCGCGCAGCGAGACCACGGCGTTGTTGGCCCGCGTCCGACCGCTGGCGAAGTCGACTGCCGACGCCCCGAGCGGGGGCGCCACGCCGGCCGGGAAGGCGCTGAGGTAGCCCGCCGCCGCGGGCGTGACGGCGGTGAGATTCGTGGAGACGGCGGCCGCGTCGGCGGGGATCCCGCACTGCCCTCCGATCGGGAACGCGCGCATGCCGTTCGCGGTGAGCGACGGGCCGCCGAGCGCGCCGGCCGGATTCCTGGTGTCGGCGGCCCGGCACGGGGAGACCGGGTAGAACGCGCACCCGGTATTCGCTCCCGAGCCGGTGAACATGGCCCATGGATTGGCGTACATGTCCGCCGCTTCCTGCGCGGTCAGCACGCGGTTGTTCCAGAGCCACCAGGAGGAGAAATTGGCATTGGGCATCATGGCGCCGTTGCCGGTGGCATTGTAGACGAGCAGCCCTGTCTGATTCGCCCAGGACTGCGCGAGATCGACGCTCGTGGAGCTGGCCGCCTGGACGCCGTCGATGTACATCACCCCGAGGCCCTGTTGCACGGTACAGAGAACGAGGATCCACTGGTTGACCGTGAAGGGAGCCATGGGCACGATCGCGCCGCCCGCGGCGTCTCGCCAGGTCGTCGCCACCTTCCCCTGCTGGACGTTCAGGTAGGTCGTGATGACGGCCGAGCCCGTGGCGTCCATGATGCGGCCGAAAGTGGCGGTGTCGAGCGGCTGAACCAGGACGGCATACGAGTAGCCGACCGTGACGTTCTTGATCAGGTCGGACTCCTGGAGCGTGCTCTGGATCGCCTGCGCGGTGGCGCCGTTGTTGCTGATCGCCGGTCCCACCCACGGGTAGGAAGCGGATACGGGAGGCGTGAACCAGGCCGGGGGCGCCGCGCCGCCTGGCGTTCCGGACAGGACCTGAGACTGGTAGGAGAGCAGCGAGACGGCGTCGTGGAAGATGGAGCCGGCACCTTCGTTCAGGGGCACGGCGGAGACGAGCCCCGCCGACAGCGGATGGCACCAGTCGATCGCCGTGCCGGGCGCCGGCTTCTGGATCTGGGACGGAGCGGCCGCCGGGATCGCCGTGCCCGATTCCACCTCGGGGGGAACGCCGGCGGACAGAGGGCAAGCGAAGCCCGCGAGCACCGCCGAGAGAGCGGCGAGAAAGCGCTGCCTGCTCATGCTTCTCATGCAACCCCCCCGCGTCGAGCCGGCCGGCCCAGGCAGACCTATCCGATCCGTCTCCTGAAGGAGGATGCGCAATCCCGCGCCGGCAGGGGACAAAGCCTCGATCATGGGAGGCGGCGAACGGTGGTAGAGGGCCGGCACGCGCGGCGGCGCGCGTCCGCCGACGCCCGGCACCCGGTACACGCGGGGCAGTGTCGTCAGCGCCCGGGCGCCGGCTGCATCATCTGCGTCATCGGCGCCGGATGGCCGTCCGAGCGGAACTGAAAGACGAAGTAAGGCGGGATGCAGATGCCGCGCTGATCGCCGGCGCCGCCGTTGCGCGAGAGCCAGGCCTGGTCCGGCTTCTTCTGGCCGAAATCGTTGGCATCGTAGATGCCCGCGACCGCCGCCAGCCGCCGCTCATAGCTCTGGTGCCCGTTGGCGAGGGTATACCCCGCCGGGCGCAGGCAGATGTAGTCGTCGCGGCAAGGGTTCGCGACGTCGCAGGCGCGCAAGCCGGCATAGGACGTCCGCTGCTCGAAGCACTGGGCCAGCGACTTGGTCCCACCCGTCACTTCGACGAGGCAGCTGTTGAACCCGCTCGACGCCACCAGCCCGCAGGTCGCCTCCGGTGGCAGGCCGAGGCATTCGGAGAGGCGGAGCATGCCGCCGGGGAACCCGCCGGTCAGCGCGTCGCGCTTGATCCTGGCGCGCTCGGCGGGCGTGCCGGTACCGCCTGTCTCGTCGCCTTGATAGTACTCCTGGTGAGCGCCGTAATAGCTGTTGCCGGCAGGGGCATTCGCCGGCAAGCTCTCGGCGGGGATCAGAGTGTCACGGTGCGCGCGGTCGCTCCAGTCGCCGGCCGGCGCCGGTGTGATCCTCAGGTAGGTCTCGTAACCATAGCGAGTGGAAGTGACGCGGCCCACTTGCAGCGCGTCGCCGATCTCGCGCCGCCCTTCCGGCAGGCACGTGCCCATCCCCGGTGCGTTCGGCGAATCGAACAGGGCGGTGCAGGTGAGCCCTGCCAGGCAATCCCACTGCCGCCGGCTGGTTGCCCGTTGCCCGGGCAGCAGGCAGGCGCCGCCCCAGCCGCCGATCAGCTGCGTACCGCTCATCCGGGGCCTGAACTTGTTCAAGGGGCGGGAGGCATAACTCATCGCCAGCTGGTAACGGTTCAACCGGTCCCCGGCGGCGAGCTGCTCGAGGATGACGATCCGCCGCACCTGGTCACCGTAGAAATGAGGCGATCCCGGAAGATAGACCGCGTTCGAGACCGGCGTCTCCGCCCGGTCCGCTCCCGGGAAATGGAAGCCGGCGATCGCGCGTGCCTGGTGGCAGCCGCTGCAGCTGAGCTCGTTGAGGCGGAGGCGGACGTCCTCGGGCGATCGCATGTAGCTGAACTGGCGCGTCGCATTCGTCGCCCGCGCCACCGCTGCAACGATCTGGGCATCGGTCAGGAGCTGTTCCCGCGGATCGAGCGCGTTCCAGTAAAGCGCGTTCTTGGAGCGTGCAGCGCCGCCGGGCGACGCGGAGGTCGCCCGGCAGGCGAGGAACTGCTGCGGGATGTTGAGGGTGCCGTTGTCGACGTCCGAGAGGACCAGGGGCGAGAGGATGAAGGTCCGGAACCGGTCGAGCGACATCGGCCGGTTGGTCCCCGGATGGCAAGAGTTGGCGTCCCCGCGAGGATTGCCGAGCAACCGGGCGCGATCGATCTGGTTGGTGAGATAGCTCGGCGTGAACTTCTTCCAGTCGGGGTTCCACCGGAACACGCGAATGACGTATTCGGCGGTGCTGCCGAGGTCGGTGCCATCGGCGCCGGCGCTGATCCGATAGGCCTGGATGTTGAGCTCGATGCGCTCGATGTCTCGCCCGTCGAGCAGCGCGACGACCCCCGTCGCGGGGTCGACGAGGTCGGCCGCCACCTGCTCCGCCGTTCGCCCGGCCGGCCGGCGCAGTTCCGCCAGCCACCGCGCCGCGACCCCCTGGCAGGTGGTGACGCCACTGCGCCGATCGCGCGGGATGGCAGGCAGCACGACGTTCAGCGTCACCGGCAGGCGCGAGGACACCTGGCCATCCCGGAGAGAATAAGAGAAGCGATAGATCACGCTGATCTCGCCACAGCGATGATGTTTCTCGTCGCCGGGGACCAGGTCGTGGATGAACTGCCGGTCGATACGATTGACGATGCCCACCAGCTCGATGCGCGAGCCGGGACCGGCACCGAGGG
>DATDGZ010000378.1:0-17299 GCA_036521795.1 Thermoanaerobaculia bacterium
AGGCGCTGGACCCCACCACCGGCACCCAGCTGTTCGGCGACACCAGCCCCGGCGGCATTCACTGGGAGAGCACGGTGGTGATCCAGGGACGCCTCTACGTCACCGACGAGAACGCCCAGCTGTGGGCCTACGCGCCGAACCCCGCGCCGCTCAACTACTTCACGATCACCCCCTGCCGGGTCGTCGACACCCGCCAGGCGGCCGGGCCCTACGGCGGTCCGGCCCTCGCGGCCGGCGGCGCGCGGCGCCTCTTCCAGCTCGCCGGGCAGTGCGGCGTCCCCGCCAGCGCCAAGGCGGTGGCTGCCAACGTCACCGCCGTGGGAGCCGCCGCCAACGGCTTCTTCAGCGTCGGCCCCAGCGGCGTCGCCAACGTCACCTCGACCGTCAACTACGCGGCCGGACAGGTGCGGGCCGGCAACGCCGTCGTCGGCCTGACCGGCGATCCGCTGGGCGCCGCCTGGGTCCAGAACGACAGCAACGGGACCACCCACCTGCTGATCGACGTCGCGGGCTACTACCAGTAGAGCGGCGCGGCCGGCCGCCGGACCCACCGCACCCGCCGCTGGAATGCCGCGCCCCCCATCGCGGTTTGCGCTAGCATGCGCCGGGTCCGCCGGTCCTTCCGCCGCCCGGGGACGCCGCCAGAGACCCCCTGGTTTGAAGATCTGAGCGATCGCGCGGTCGGGCGGAGGGTCGCGGGTTCCCGTGCAGCCCCATCGTTCTGACTCGAGGTCAAGGAGACGAGGGATGAAGCGCGAGCTGGTCCTCGGCCTGAGCATTCTTTGCGCCGCTGCCGCCGCCGCCATCGAGGGATGCGGTAAGCAGGCGCCGCCGCCACCGCCGCCGCCCCTGGTCGTCGTCACCCCGGTCATCCAGCAGGACGTGCCCGTCTACGGCGAATGGATCGGCACCACCGCCGGCGACATCAACGCCGAGATCCGCCCGCAGATCACCGGCTACCTGCTGCGGCGGATCTACGACGAAGGCAGCTTCGTGAAGCCGGGGCAGCTGCTGTTCGAGATCGACCCGCGCCAGATCCGGTCCCAGCTGCAGCAGGCGGAGGCCAACCTCGGGCAGGGGAAGGCCAACCTCGCCAAGGCCGAGCGCGACGTCGCGCGCTTCCGGCCGCTCGCCGAGCAGCGCGCCATCAGCCAGCAGGAGCTCGACAACGCGGTGTCCGCGGAACAGGTCGCCAGGGCCGCCGTGGTGGCGCTCGAGGCGGCCGTCGACCAGGCGCGGCTCTATCTCTCGTGGACCCGGGTGACGTCGCCGATCGGCGGCATCGCCGGCGCCGCCACGGCACAGGTGGGCGACCTCGTCACGCCGCAGAGCGTGCTGGCCACCGTCTCTCGCGTCGATCCCCTGCGCGTGCTCTTCAAGCTCTCGGAGCAGGAATACCTGCGTTACGGCGAGAGCGCGGCCTCCCCCGCCGCCGCCGCTTCCGCCGCCGCCGCCGGCCCGCGGATCAGCCGCTTGGAGATGGTGCTCTCCGACGGCACCGTCTTTCCCCATCCCGGCCGCCTGATCTTCACCGACCGGGAGGTGGACGTGAAGACCGGCACGATCGGCGCGGTGGGGCTGTTCCCGAACCCCGGCAACCTGCTGCGGCCGGGCCAGTATGCCAAGGTCCGCGCCGAGACCAGCATCGACCGGGGCGCGCTCCTGGTGCCGCAGCGCGCGGTCAACGAGCAGCAGGGTGGCTACCAGGTCGCGGTCGTCGGCCCCGACAACAAGGCGGACGTGCGCAACGTCCAGGTCGGCCAGCGGATCGGCAGCCTGTGGGTCATCGACCGCGGCCTCCGTCCCGGCGAGCACGTCGTGGTCGAGGGGTTCTCCCGCGCCAAGTCCGGCACCCTGGTGAAACCGGTCGAGTCGCCGGCGCAGGCCGCCGCCTCCTCCTCCGGCAACGCTCCTCCCCCGGCGCCCGCCCCGGCGCCTGCCGGGAAGTGACGCATGGCACGCTTCTTCATCGACCGGCCCATCGTCGCGATCGTCATCGCGATCCTCACCGTCCTGCTCGGCGTGGTGGCGATGACCGGCCTGCCGATCGCGCAGTTCCCGCAGATCATCCCGCCGCAGATCCAGATCCAGACCAGCTACACCGGCGCCGACGCGATCACGGTCGAGCAGACGGTGGCGACGCCGCTCGAGCAGCAGATGAACGGCGTCGACAACATGCTCTACATGTACTCGGTCAACTCCAGCGACGGCCAGATGACCCTGCGGGTGGTTTTCGACGTCGACACCGACGTCAACGCCGACCAGGTCAACGCCATCAACCGCGTCGCCCAGGCGCTGCCCAACCTGCCCACCGACGTCGCCCAGTTCGGGCTCACCTACCGCAAGACGACCGGTTTCCCGATGCTGCTGATCGCGCTCTATTCGCCGAAGGGGACCTACGACAACCTCTTCCTCGGCAACTACGCGCTGATCAACGTCGACGACCCGCTCTACCGCGTGCCGGGCGTCGGCCAGGTGCTGAACTTCGGCGCCGCCGACTACTCGATGCGGATCTGGGTCAAGCCCGACCAGCTCGCCAAGCTCGGGCTCACCGTCGCGGACCTCACCCAGGCCCTGCAGCGGCAGAACACCAACAACCCCTCGGGGCAGCTCGGCGCCGAGCCGGCGCCGCCGGGGCAGGAGTTCACCTACACGGTGCGCGCCCAGGGGACCCTGGTCACACCCGAGCAGTTCGGCGCGGTGGTGGTCCGGGAGAACCCCGACGGCTCGATGGTGCGCCTGCGCGACGTCGCGCGCCTCGAGCTCGGCGCGCTGAACTACAAGCAGATCGCGCGGCTCAACGGCCGGCCCTCGAGCGTCATCGCGGTGTTCCAGCTGCCCGGCTCGAACGCCCTGACGGTGGTGAAGGGCCTCAAGGCGGAGATGGAGCGGCTGAAGCAGCGCTTCCCGAACGACCTCGACTACCTGATCTCCCTCGACACCACGGTGGTGATCACCGAGGGCATCAAGGAGATCCTGACCACGCTGCTCGAGGCGATCGGCCTGGTGCTGCTGGTGGTCTTCATCTTCCTGCAGAACTGGCGCGCCACGCTGATCCCGCTGATCGCCGTGCCGGTGTCCCTGATCGGCACCTTCGCGGTCTTCCCGATGCTCGGCTTCTCGATCAACACCCTGTCGCTGTTCGGCCTGGTGCTGGCGATCGGCCTGGTGGTCGACGACGCCATCGTGGTGGTCGAAGCCGTCGAGCACAACATCGAGCAGGGCATGGCGCCGCGCGACGCGACGATCCGCGCGATGGAGATGGTGCAGGGGCCGGTGGTGGCGATCGCGCTGATCCTCGCCGCGGTGTTCGTGCCGGTGGCGCTGATGGGCGGCATCCAGGGCCGGCTGAACAAGCAGTTCGCGGTGACCGTCGCGATCTCGGTGCTGATCTCCGCCTTCAACGCCCTCAGCCTGTCGCCGGCGCTGTCGGCGATGCTGCTCAAGCCGCGCCGGGAATCCCGCGGTCCTCTCGCCCGCCTGTTCGGCGGCTTCAACCGCGTCTTCACCCGGGCCACCGACGGCTACATCAGCGCCTCGCGCTACCTGATCCGCAAGTCCGTCGTCGGCCTGGCGATCCTGGCCAGCTTCGCGGGGCTGGCGGTCTGGCTCGGCAAGACCGTGCCCGGGAGCTTCGTGCCCGACGAGGACCAGGGCTACTTCTTCCTCAACCTGCAGCTGCCGGACGCCTCCTCCCTGCAGCGCACGGACCTGGCGTGCCGGAAGATCGACAGCATCCTCGCCAGGACGCCGGGCGTCGGCTACTACACCACGATCGCCGGCTTCAGCCTGCTCTCCTACGTCTCGGCGTCCTATTACGGCTTCTACTTCGTCGGGCTGAAGCCCTGGGACGAGCGATCCGGCCCGGGCCAGTCGGCGCAGGCGCTGATCGCGAAGATCAACCAGGACCTGAAAGAGCAGCTCCCCGAAGCCACGGCCTCGTTCGGCTTCCTGCCTCCCCCCATCCCCGGCCTCGGCTCGGCGGGCGGCTTCTCCCTGTGGCTGCAGGACCGGAGCGGCGGCTCGGTCGACTTCCTGTACCAGAACCTGCAGAAGTTCCTGACCGCGGCGCGCAAGCGGCCGGAGCTGCTGGGCGTCAACGCGGTGTTCCGCGCCGGCGTGCCGCAGGTCTACGTCGACGTCGACCGCGACAAGGTGATCAAGCAGGGCGTCCCGATCGGCGACGTGTACCAGACTCTGCAGGCGTTCCTGGGCTCGGTCTACGTCAATCAGTTCAACCGCTTCGGCCGCCAGTGGCGAGTCTTCATGAGCGGCGAGCCGACGGCGCGCGCCAGCGCCGAGGCGATCGAGCAGTACTACGTCCGCAACAATGACGGCAACATGGTGCCGCTGTCGGCGCTGGTCACCATCCGGCACACCGTCGGCCCCGAGTACACGACGCGCTTCAACCTCTTCCGCTCGGCGCAGGTCACCGGCTCGGCGTCGGCGGGCCACAGCTCGCAGCAGGCGATGGCGGCTCTCGAGGCGGTCGCCAAGCGGACCCTGCCGGCGCAGATGAGCTACGCGTGGGCCGACCTCTCCTACCAGGAGCAGCAGGCGGCGGGGACGTCCGGCAAGACGTTCGCCCTGTCGCTGATCTTCGTGTTCCTCATCCTGGCGGCGCTCTACGAGAGCTGGTCGCTGCCCTTCAGCGTGCTGCTCTCGGTGCCGGTCGCCGTGTTCGGCGCCTTCGCCGGCCTGCTGCTGCGGCACTTCGATTTCGACGTCTACGGCCAGATCGGGCTGGTGATGCTCATCGGGCTCGCCGCCAAGAACGCCATCCTGATCGTCGAGTTCGCCAAGGACGAGCTCGAGAAGGGGCGCCCGCTCGAGGAGGCGGCGCTCGCCGGCGCCCAGCTCCGGCTGCGGCCCATCCTGATGACCTCGTTCGCCTTCATCTTCGGCTGCGTGCCGCTGTGGATCGCCAAGGGAGCGGGGGCCGGCGCGCGCGAGATCCTGGGGACCTCGGTGATCAGCGGCATGGTGACGGCCACCGGCCTCGCCATCTTCCTCATCCCGATGCTGTTCGTGGTGGTCGAGAGAATCTCCGGGGCGGAGCGCCGCCAGCGGCGCCGCCAGGGACAGGACGAGGGGCCGCCGCCGGGCGAAGGCCCGCGACAGGAGCGGCGCACCGGGGAACGCGAACCCGAAGAGGTCCCCGAGGAGGCACCGGTGGGGGCGCCCGGATGAGGAGAACCGCGGCACTGCTCGTCGCGGCGATTCTCTCCGGGGTCGCCGCCGCCGCCCTGGCCGGCTGCACGGTGGGTCCGGGCTACCGGCGCCCGCCGGTGCCGCAGCCGGCGCAGTTCTACGGCCTCGCCGCCCAGGCCGAGGCGGCGTCGCTCGCCGATCTGCCCTGGTGGGAGCTGTTCCAGGACCCGGCCTTGAGGCCCCTGATCGAGGAGGCGCTCCGGAACGGCTACGACGTCCGCATCGCCACCGCCCGCGTCGAAGAGGCGCGGGCCCGCTACGGCATCGCCGGCGCCGCCCGCTACCCGCAGGTGGGCTACCAGGGGCAGTTCGCCCGCGAGCGGTTCTCGGGGTTCCAGCCCGGCGCTCCCGCCGGCGGCGCCTCCGCGGACGTCATCACCGCCAACGTCAACGCGTCCTGGGAGATCGACCTCTGGGGCCGCGTGCGGCGCTTGACCGAAGCGGCGAAGGCGCAGTACCTGGCGAGCGAGGAGACGCGGCGCGGAGTGACCCTCAGCCTGATCTCCGAGGTCGCCGCGGCCTACTTCGACCTGCGCCAGCTGGACGAGGACCTGGAGATCGCCCAGCGCACCACCGCGGCGTTCCATGACACCTTCGACCTGTTCAACCGCCAGCTGCAGGGCGGCGTCGCGTCGGCGCTCGACACCTCCGATGCCGAGGCGTCCTGGGCCAACGAGGCGGCGCAGGTGCCGACGCTCGAGAGCCAGATCGCCGCCAAGGAGAACCAGCTGTCGCTGCTGCTCGGGCGTGCTCCCGGACCGATCCCGCGCGGCGCGCCGCTGTTCGGCCAGCCGCTGCGGACGGAGATCCCGGCCGGCCTGCCCGCGGCGTTGCTGCTGCGGCGGCCCGACCTGCGGCAATCCGAGCAGCAGCTGGTCGCCGCCAATGCCAACGTCGGCGTCGCCGAGGCCGCCTTCTTCCCCACCATCAGCCTGACCGGGATGTTCGGCGGCCTGAGCCCGGACCTGCGGCAACTGCTCGGCAAGGGCCAGACCTGGTCCATCGCCGCCGGCCTGACCGGGCCGATCTTCCAGGGCGGCCTCCTGCGCAGCCAGGTGGGCGTGGCGAAGGCGCAGTTCGAGGAGGCCAGGCTGCAGTACGAGCAGGCGGTCACCAACGCCTTCGGCGAGGTCTCGACCGCGCTCTTCGCGCTGCAGAAGCTGGCCGCCGCCGAGCAGGAGCGGCAGCGCGCGGTGCACGCCTACCAGGAGGCGGTGCGCCTCTCCCTGCTGCGCTACCACTCGGGGCTCTCGGCCTATTTCGAGGTGATCACCGCGCAGGAGAACCTGCTCGGCTCCGAGAACGGCCTGGCCCAGGTCCGTCACGACCGGCTGGTCGCCATGGTCAACTTCTACAAGGCTCTGGGCGGCGGCTGGCAGGTCGAAGAGACGGCGAAGCCGGCCGCGGCGGCCGCCGCGCCGGCCGAACCCTAGCCGGGCAGTGTCGCGCCGCTGAAGAGGAGGGGCCGGATGTCCACACAGCCTACCGAGACTTGGCCCGCGCTGCCGTACGCGCAGTGGGCCGAGACCCGCCAGACGCTCCATCGCTGGACCCAGATCGTCGGCAAGACGCGGCTCGCGCTCGAGCCCATGTTGAATCACTGGTGGCAGGTCACGCTCTACGTCAGCGCCCGTGGCCTCACCACCTCGGCCATGCCGTGCAACGGCGGCCGCCTGCTGGACATCGAGTTCGACGTCCTGGCCCACGAGCTCGTCATCCGGGTGAGCGATGGCGGGAGGAAGGTGCTACCGCTGGTCACGCGCAGCGTCGCCGACTTCTACGCGGACTACCGGCGCGCCCTCGCGGCGCTGGACGTCGACCTCCACATCTGGCCGGTGCCGGTCGAGATCCCGGACGACATGCTGCCGTTCACGGAAGACCGCGTGCACGCGACCTACGATCCCGAGGCGGCACAGCGCTTCTGGCAGGTGCTGGTCCAGGTGGACCGCGTCTTCAAGGTCTACCGCGGGCGCTTCGAGGGCAAGGCAAGCCCGGTGCATTTCTTCTGGGGCGGCTTCGACCTCGCGGCCAGCCGCTTCTCCGGCCGGCTGGCCCCCCCGCACCCTGGCGGCATCCCGCACGTCGCCGACCGGGTGATGCGAGAAGGCTACTCGCACGAGGTCGCCAGCGCCGGCTTCTGGCCCGGCAGCCCGCAGTCGCCGGAGACGATCTTCTACGCCTACGCCTACCCCACGCCGAAGGGCTTCGCCGAGGCGCCCGTCAAGCCCGCCGGCGCCTATTACCACCAGCAGATGGGCGAGTTCGTCCTACCCTACGACGCCCTGCGCGCCGAGCGCGACCCCGACGCGGCCCTGCTCGACTTCCTGCAGAGCACCTACGAGGCGGCCGCCAACCTGGGCCACTGGGACCGGAAGGCGCTGGAGCGGCACGACGCGGCAGGGTAGCGGATCGCCAACTCAAGCTCCAAGAGCTCGATGAAGCTGCCGCGATAGCCCATTGCCCGAGGCAGGGAGCGCCTCCGTCCGTCGCGGCAGTTTACGGCTCGACTCGTCGCAGCCCAGCGACGCCGTCAAAGTCGCGATCGTAGCTACAGATTGCGTCGGCGCCGCTGTGGAGGGCCACCGCGGCATGAATCGCGTCGCGAACGGTCAAGCCGGCATGAGACTCGAGGAGATCTCGGGCGGCGTCGATCAGCTCGCAAGTGATCGGGAGCGTGATCGGAACGATGCGCCGGGCAGACTCATAGACGCGCCGCCCATCTGCCCACTGCCCCATCGCCCGGTAGCGATGCAGGATCTCCTGCAAGGCCTCGGCGTCGACCGCCGCATCGACCTCGCCCTGTGCGATCCGGAGCAGGAATCCAGCGCTGGGCACCTTGTGAGGATGCTCGACGCCGGCGGCATACATGAAGATGTTGGCGTCCACCAGGATCAAGGCAGGAGATCCTCGGGTGCCGGCACCGATTCCCGCTCGATCTGCTCGGGATCCCCCACCGGCAGAGACATCGCCTCGAGCGCCCGCACCGCCGCAACGCGGGACTCGCGTGAAATGATCCCATACTGAGCCTCGCATGCTTGGCGCACCAACTCCCCCAGGCTCTCCCCCCGCTGGTGGGCAAGCCGAGTCAGCTGCCGATGAAGGTCAGGGGAGAAGAGAAGCGTCGTTTTCTTGGAAAGCTCCATATCCACCTCCGGATATGGAGCTTATCCTGGATGGGGAACTTGGTCAATGCGCTCCCAGCAACAGCAGCAACACCGGGCGAGCCTGGCGAGCGCCAGGCACATCCTCACCTGATAAGTTTCGGGCCATGAAAACGAGCCTCTCGGCGGACGAAGTGATCGCTGCGCTCGACCTCTCGCCGCACCCCGAAGGGGGCTGGTTTCGCGAGACCTTTCGCGACCCGGCGCCCACCGGCGAGCGGGGGGCCTCCAGCGCGATCTACTACCTGCTCCGCCGCGACGATCGGTCGGCCTGGCATCGTGTCCAGGACGCCGTCGAGGTCTGGCATCACTACGCTGGAGCGCCGCTCGAGCTGCGGATCTCGGCCGATGGCCGCCAGGTTGAGACCTTGCTGCTGGGCGCCGACCTGCCGCGAGGCGAGCGCCCGCAAACGATCGTGCCGGCGGACGCCTGGCAGAGCGCGCGCTCCTGCGGCGATTGGACGCTGGCCGGTTGCACCGTCGCGCCGGCTTTCGACTTCGACCGCTTCGAGATCGCGCCGCCCGGCTGGCAGCCCGGCGCTTGAACCAGCCGAGGCCCCTCGGGCTGGTCGGGGCGCTGCGGCGCGGGTGAGGGAGAGGCGATCGACCCCCGCGCGCCGGCACCGGCCGCGAGGGCTTCAGCGGTCCAGGCTGCCGGCGCGTGCCACCCATTCCATCGGCTGGCGGGTCACGCGGGCGATGCGATCGTAGTCGTCGTCGTAGTGGAGCACGGCGAGGCCCGCGGTCTCGGCGGCGGCGGCGATGACGAGGTCGACCGGCTTCGCGCCGCGGTGGAGGCCCGCCGCGGCCATCGCGCCGGCGGTCTGGAGCGCGCGCTGCATGACATCGGCGGTGATCGGCGCCTCGGGCAGGGCCCGCCGCTCCTCGATGACTTCAGCCACGTCGCGAGCCCGGGAGGCGTAGACGTCCTCGAGGTCGATCAGCCGGCAGGTCCACAGCTGGCCGGCCTGCGCCAGGGCCACCAGGCGCTCCCCCACCACGTCCTGGCGGGCGCGAGCGAGCACCGAGGTGTCGACGAGGTAGCGCATCGCTCAGCGCCCGGTGCGCGGTCGCCGGGCCTCCTCGATCCGCGCCGGGTCGAGCGCGCCGGAGCCGCGCAGGCGCTCGACGTGGCGCCGTACCCGCTCGTCGTCGACGAGCCGCTCGAGGGCGGCATGGACGGTATCCTTGATCGTGCCGGTCCCGGCGACGCTGCGCGCCCGCGCGAGGAGGTCATCGTCGATGTCCACGAGTCGTTTCCCCACGCCGCTAGTATATCCGATTTGACGACTTGGATATACCGCGAGGGATCCAGGCTGAGGGTCACTCCGCCCTGCGCCTCCTCGCTTGCCAGGTACTGCGCCTTCGCCGCCTCGGTCAGCCGCCGCACGCGCCCCCGCGGCGCCGCCACCGAGCATGTTAAGATGACACATGGCTGCCCCCGCCGAGGCGATTCCTCCCCAAGGAGAACCCACACCCCTCCCTGATGAGTCCGCCGAAGGGGTCGTCGAGCGGCACACCGCTAGGTACGAGCTCGAGGGCATGAGGTCCCGTCGCTGAGCAGCGTCGTTGCAGCCTTGACGGCCGCGGGGGCCACTGGCAGGCCGTGAAGCGGCACACGGAAGCCTGCTGTAGCTCGCCAGCGGCGCTCTGCTACTGGTTCATGATCTCGCTGGTGACGTGGGGCGTTCTGAGCCTCATAGGAATGTATTGGCGTCCTCGCCATGCCTGGTCAGTAGCTGCGTGTCTCTTCGCCATGGCCATCGGCTGCCTCGCGAACTGGCTCCGGAATCGCGCTTTTCACTGCGCCATCACAGGCCCCCTTTTCCTGATCGCTGGCCTCGCGTTCCTGCTCTCGAGCGAGCGCATCATCCAGGTCAACACTCGCTGGATCTGGTCAGTCGTTCTCGTCGGAAGCGGCGTTGCATTCCTGTTGGAATGGCGGTACGCGAAACCTCCCGCGCCATCGCCTTGAGGATGCGCACGGGCGTGGGCGAATGTACTCCCGAGTCTCTCTCCATGGGCAACTCGGAGCGGCTGTCGCTGCTGGAGACGGCGTTGCAACCTGGATCGGTCTTCCGGCAGGCCGGCACTCGCACCGAAAGACCGCTTGGCTTCGCCTCGCGTCAACCCTGCTCCGGCTCGCCGGCGTCCGGGCTGACGTCGGGTACGGTGGCGAGGTCGCGGGCGAGGGCGGCGGCGGGTTGGTAGAGCGGGGCGAGCACCTCTGCCGGCGTCTCGGTGAGCGACCAGGACGGGGGGCTGCCGAGCTGGCGGAGCAGCGCTCCGGGCGAGAGGGGCGGCTCGAACCGGAACCGCAGGTGCGGCAGCGGCCCGGCCAGGCGCTCGAAATCCTTGGCGGCTTGCGCGGCGAGCACGACGGTGGGGAGCGCCGGGACCGCGGCCGGGCTCTCCTTGTCCGCTGCAACGGCGCCGCTCTTTCCCGAACGGTGGCTGCGCAGGGCGCTGAGCACGCTGTCCCTGCCTCGGCCGCGGAGCTCGAAGAGGAGGAACGGGTCGTTGTCGAAGGCCTCTCCCAGCACGTAGTGGGTGGCGGCCACGTGCTTGCAGGGGTTTGCCCAATCCGGACAGGTGCAGGCGGTCTGAAGATCGATCGGCTTGGCGGGGAAGAGGCTCGTGCCGGCGGCCTGGAAGGCGATGTCGATGTCTTGCGGCATCTGGCCGGCGAGGAGCTCTGCGGCGAAGACCGCCTGCTGCGCCATGCGCTCGATAGCGGCTTCCCAGGCTTGCTTCGGGAGCTTGGCGATGCTCAACGTCACCTGGTAGGGATTGGGGTGCGAGCCAGTGACGCGCGCCGCGACCTTCCCGGGTGCGACCTCGAGGTCGTGGACCCTGCCGGCGCGGGCATAGGTGCGTCCACGTCCGAGGCGGCTCGAGTACTGCCCGGACAGCCTCTCGAGCGCCTCGATCCAGCGTTGGCCCCACCAGGTGGCGCCGATCTTCGCGACCTTGATCCCACGCTTGGGCGGCGGCAGCTTCGGTGCCGCGTGCGGGTACGGGCTCCAGCGGCTCCGCCAGCTCATGGGCGGGCCTTCGGCGCGGGACCGTTTCGCCGGCTCTCACGCCGGGCCTTGGGCGCGATGCCGCGGTCCCAGGCTTCGTCGGCGGCGAGAGCGGCGTCGGGCGCGAGCGAGAACAGCTCGCGCAGGGCGGCGTCGTCGAGCTCGGTGATCCATCTCTCGCCTCCGCTCACGATGCGCGCCGCGAGGTCGCGCTTGGCTTCCAGGATCTGGTCGACCTTCTCCTCGACGGTACCGGCGCACAGCAGTTTGTGAACCTGGACCGTTCTGCGCTGACCGATGCGGTGAGCGCGGTCGGTCGCCTGGTCCTCTACCGCCGGGTTCCACCAGCGATCGAAATGGAAGACGTGGCTGGCGGCGGTGAGGTTGAGCCCGGTGCCGCCGGCGCGCAGCGAGAGCACGAAGATCCGCGGGCCTCCGTCCGCCTCCTGGAACCGGCGCACCATGGCATCGCGCATGGCAGGCGAGACCCCGCCGTGCAGGAAGGGCACTTCGACGCGCAGCGTGCGGCCTAGCTCGGCGACGAGGCGGTCGCCCATCTCGCGGAACTGGGTGAAGACCAGCGCCCGGTCGCCAGCCGCGACGGCCTCCTCGAGCATCTCCAGGAGGCGGGCCAGCTTACCCGAGCGCCCGGCGAGCGGGCCGGCTTCGCCCAGGTAGTGGGCCGGATGGTTGCAGATCTGCTTGAGTGCGGTGATCAAGGCGAGCACGAGACCGCGCCGCTTCACGCCTTCCGCGGAGCCGATCCGGCGCATCGCCTCGTCCACCGCCGCCTGGTAGAGAGAGGCCTGCTCGCGGGTCAGGGTGCAGAAGACCTTCATCTCTTGCTTGGGCGGCAGGTCCTGGATGATCGCCGGGTCGCTCTTGAGCCGTCTCAGGATGAAGGGTCCGATGAGGCGCCGGAGGCTTTCGGCGACGTCGTCCCGGCCGTGCCGCTCGATGGGGGCCGCCACCTCGCGGCGGAAGGTCTCGAGCGGCCCGAGCAGGCGCGGATTGAGATACTCGGAGATCGACCAGAGCTCGGCCAGCCGGTTCTCGACCGGGGTGCCCGTCAGAGCGACGCGGAATCCGGCGCGAAGGGCGCGTGCGGCCCGCGCCGTGTGCGACGCGGCATTCTTGATGTTCTGCGCTTCGTCGAGTGCGGCGACGGACCAGTCCACGCCCGCCAGCACGGCGGCGTCGCGGCGCAGCAGGCCGTAGGTGGTGACGACCAGTGCGCTGGCCGGGCCCGCCGCGATCTCCCTGGCCGACCGCGCGCGGTCGGGCCCGTAGTGGCGGACGACGGGTAGCGTCGGGGCGAAGCGGGCGGCCTCGCGCTCCCAGTTGCCGATCACCGACGTGGGGCAGACGAGCAGGGCGCGCTGCGGGCTCCCGCTCCCATGCGCACGGCGGTGGAGCAGGAGCGCCAGCAGCTGGATGGTCTTACCGAGCCCCATGTCGTCCGCGAGGCAGGCACCGAGGCCGAGGGCGGACATCTGGGCGAGCCAGGACAGGCCGCGCTCCTGGTAGGGGCGCAGGGTGCCTTGAAACTCTGGCGGCCGGACGGCGCCGGCCAGGCTCCTGCTCTCTCCCAGGCGGGCTAGAACGGCGGCGAGGCCGCCCTCCGCGACGACCTCGATGGGTAACTCGACGGTGGCACGCAGCGGCGTTGCGCCAAGCGCGGCCGCCAGCGCTTCGTGGCCGGCCAGGGTGCCGCCGCCGGCAGTGAGGAGGCGTCGTGCCTCGGCGAGCTCGGCTGGGTCCACCGCCACCCATTGGCCGCGGAATCGCACCAAGGGCGCCTTGAGTCTGGCCAGCGCGAGGAGATCCTGAACCGAGATCGTCTCGCCGGCGAGCGCCACTTCCCACCGGAACGACATCACCTCTTCCAGCGTCAAGGCGGAGCCGCCTCCTACCACTCCCGCCGTGCCCTTGCCGCCGGCGCCGACCCGCATGCGGAGCTTGAGCCTGCGTTGCCCGGAGCGCGTCAGCTCCGCCGGCAGGATGACTCCCATGCCCGAGTCGGCGAGCATCTGCGCGCCATCGGCGAGGAAGCGCCACGCCTCCGAGGCATCGAGCGCGACGCCATCCGGGCGGGCGTCGCGCAGTCCGCGCTCGATGGGAGCGAAGAGGCGCGAGGCGCGGGCGAGGGCGCGCAGCAGGTGCTCCTCGGCGCTCTCCAGGGATTGCCCGAGACGGCGCAAGGCTTGGCCTCGGCCGCGGAAGACCTCGCTCGCCGGGACGAGCAAGCTCCGGTCCTCGGCCGCCTGGAGGAAGAAGCCGAGCCGGAAGGCGCCGGCGGCGGGCCCGGACCCGGGTGTTGCGTCCTGGCCAGCCGCGGGGAGATCGAGGCGGAAGCAGGCGCGCGGCGCACCCGTCTCCGCGCCGAGCGCTGGGCGCGCCCAGGCCTCCAGCTCGGCGAGCAAGGTGCGCTCCTGGAAGCCTTCGGGGGCGAAGCCGGGAGCGGTCCCGGTCAAGGCAGCGGCGAGCCGTCCCTCCCAGGGAGCGCCGGTTTCGCGCTTGCGGCCTGGCGTCGTCTTGGCGCGGGTCTTCGTGGCAGTTGCCGGGGTCCCCTGGGTCGCCCGAGTCGCGCGAGTCGCGCGAGTCGCGTCGGCAGGCCCGCTGCGGCCCTTCGTGCCACGACCAGGAGCGGCGACGGCAGCGCGGACGAGCCAATCTGCGGCAGCGTCGAGGAAGGCCCGCAAGAGGGCCTCGGCCGCCAGCACCTCGACCTTCGCGGCACGGTCGCGGCCGGCCGCCTGCCTACGGGCGCCTGCCGGCGGCCGCGCGGTGGCGGAACCGGGCACCGCGTGTGCCGCTGGCGGGAACGCCTTGGCGAGAGCCGCGACGCGCTCCGCGTCCTCGGGCAGGGAGAGGGCGACAGCGGACCTCGCCTCGGTGCCCCCCTGCGTCCGCTCGATACGAGGGACCAGCCGCTCGCGCCCCACCAGGTCGAGCGCGAGCTTGGCCGCCAGGCTCCAGACGGCAACCGACCCGGGCGCGCGTTCCGCCTCCGCGGTGGTCATCGCCGCGAGCAGGGGCAGGGCGTCGAGGAGCGGTACGGAGGTGCCGTCCACCTCGCGCAGTGCGAGCGCCTCGTCCACGAGTAGGGCTTTCGCGCGCACGCCCCGGGCCGCCAGCGGCGAGGCCACGGACGCCGCGCCCCACAGGAAGAAGCGCGGCTCTTCCCGGCTGGGAAGAAAGACGAGGTGATGTCCGGCCGCGCTCGCGAGACGACCCTCTGGCCGGGCTGCGTTGCTGGTCCTGCGTCTCGGGATGACCATGCGCAACTCCAGATCATGGGACCGCGATTCCCAGGTGTCGATGCTTTGGCCCGGACCGACACCATCGTAGTCGAGAGGAGAGCGCTTTGTCCTCCGCCAGCCCGAGCCGCTCGAGCACGAGCTCGCCGACGGGCCTGCGACGATGGGTCCCTCGCCGACTGCGTGGCGCGCACGTCAGCGAGCACCGGCCGCGTCACGCCGACGGCGAGCGCGACCTCGGGGTGCCCGGGCACGGCGGGGAGGCTCTCCTCCACCGGCCACAGGGGAGCGAGCGGGGGCGGCCCGCCCACGCGCGCGTGCCAGTCCTCGGTGGCGGCCAGGCCGCGCTGGCGCACGGCGATGTCGTAGCCGCCCTTCGCCTCCCGGAGGTAGCCGGCCGCAAGAGCGATGCTCGGCAGGACGGCAAGGTTGAGATGAAGGGGAGCAGCGCACGCGAGAGGTCACGGCTGCGCGCCGAGACCGAGGTGACGAACTCGAAGCGGCGGCGGTGCTCGGAAGCCTGCAGCTCGCCGCGGATCTCGCGCTCCTCGTGGGCGAGGCAGAGGCGCGCCGCGTCCGAGGGGTCGGCGGTGACGAAGAGAATCCTGACCTTGGCGAGCCCCTCGAGTTGCGCCATCCAAGCTCCTCCGTGGGCCGCGGGCCGGCCGCCCGGGAGGGCCGGCGAGGCGCGGCTGTGAGGTGAAGACATCGCGGCGCCGCCGCTCGTGCATGGCGCGCTCACCGTAATGCCTCCACCAGGGGGATCCGGCAACAACCGTCCACGGCGTCAAGATCCGGCGTTCTTCAGCCGCAACGTCCGGCGCAGGATGGGCAAGACAGCCCGGTCCTTGTCTCGGTTGGCCGCCTCCTTCGAGCGGATGATCATGGCGAGGTTGAGGACACGCACCGTGATGGCACCAAGCTCGTAGCGGGAGGTCTCGCCGGCCAGGTCGTCATAGGTCAAGCCATCGCCGATGCTTTCGAGGACGTCGAGAAGGCCATGGTCGGTCACCAGGCGGTGCATGCGGAGAGTCGCGAGCTTTCCGGCATCGGGCACGATATGCCTGCCACCCGGATCGAGATACCGCGCATGGATTTCCTCCAACGCGTCGAGCAGGCGTCCGCGATCCTCCGGAGCCGCTCGGACCACGATATCGAGGTCCAGAGTAGACACCGGCGCGCCTTCGAGGATCGCGGCGACGCCGCCGACCAGGATGAAGTCCACCTGGTGGCGGTGGAGCACCTCCAGGATCTCGGCGAACCTAGGCGCGGCGTCCATGGCGCAGCGCCATCACGCTGTCCGCGAACCCCTGGGCGGCCGCCAGACGCTGCAGCGGTGTCAGGCTGAGCATCCAGAAGATCAGGCCGTCGTCCTCACCCTCGGCCACCCCGGGCAGACCCGGGCAGGGAGCTCGTTCGGGCTCGTCCTTCCCGCGCTGCATGTCGCCTGGCGAAGGCATCCAATCATGACTCTAGCATTCTCATCCCGCGCCGCCCGCCCATGGCACCTTCGCGTTGCTCGAGCTCACCCCGGCGGACCGTGGAGAGCGCCAGCTCTGAACGCGCGCCCTGCCAGCCTCAGGGCGGATGCGCTGCTTCCCTTCTCTTACGCGATCTCCATCCTTCCCAACCCGAACGTAGCTCCCTTGCCAACGTGCAGCACCTCGGCGGCCCGCAGCAGCGCCGCGAACGGCGCCAGGTCCCCCTCGATCTCCATCTCGCCCACGAAACCGCCGAGGTTCATCTTGCATCCCTGCCGGTTGCTCCACCGCTGCCAGTCGCGCCACCGGAGGCGCGCCGTCTTGGCCCGAACACCGCCGGCGGCGACCAGCAGCGGCTGGAAACCCCAGTCGATCGCTGCGCCCGGGACGTGGAAGTGCGCCAGCTCGAGGCACCGGCGCAGCATGGCGAAGGCGAGCGCCCGGAAGCCGATCGTCGTGACCAGATGATCGCGGATCTTCAGGCGGGTGGGCGTGACGAAACGCAGCGTCGCATGGGTGGGATCGGGCAGCTCGGCTGGCGGCAGGCACGTGGCCGACGGCGCCGCGCCCCCTCCGCCGCCGTTGCCGCCCCCGATCTCGCGCCACCCGCCGTCCGGCTCGAGGCACGCGACCTGCTCGACGGCAAAGCGGTGCCGCGCCCGTGCAAGCCCCGCGGCGGCCATCCGCTCGACCGCGAGCACGGCGAACGCCTGCAGCTCCGCCGCCTGCCCGAGCAGCACCAGATCGAAGCGCAGCGGCTCGCCGGCGGCGAGCCGGCGGCCGCCCTCCCGGGGCTCGAAGATGAAAGGCCGCGGCGCGGTCGGCAGGCCCCGCAGGAAGGGCGGCGCCTCGCCGTCGATGAGAGTCTCGAACAGCCGCGTGTGGGCGCACTCACGGCGCAGCCGGCACGAACCGCGGGGTTGCCCGTTATCCACTCCCACTCCCGCGAGGCGACTGACAGCACGTGCTTGGATTCTAATGGCGGAGGGGGTGGGATTCGAACCCACGGGCCGCGTGAACGGCCGGCGGTTTTCAAGACCGCTGCTTTAGACCACTCAGCCACCCCTCCGGTGGGGATGATGGGACGGTGCGATGCGGGTGAGGCCGCCGGTGTAGGGGTGTAGGGCGGCGGGGATGAGGATGGAGCCATCCGGCTGCTGGCA